>NZ_LMIS01000001.1:1507371-1808846 GCF_001428805.1 Aeromicrobium sp. Root236
GCGATCCCGGTCCCCAACACCCGCGAGATGAGCGAGCAGTACGCGTTCACCGTGATCCCGCGCGGGTGGAACGACGGCCAGCACCGGGGGTGGGCGATCGAGGTCGACGGCCGCTTCGCCGGCAACGTCGACATCCGGCAGACACCCATCGCCGACATCGGGTTCGCGCTGCATCCGTGGGCCCGGGGTCGTGGCGCCATGACCCGCGCCGTACGCCTCGCGGTCGACTGGGCGCTCAGCGAGGGCGGCGTCGAGATCGTGCACTGGCGCTCCCACGTCGGCAACGAGGCGTCGCTGCGAGTGGCCCACCAGACCGGGTTCAGCCTCCACGGGCTCGTGCCGGGCATGCTGCACGAACGCGGTCACGTCCTCGACGCCTGGACCGGCTCGTTCCGCTTCGGGGACAGTCCCCTACCTCGTACGGCCTGGGCCGAGTCGGCGGTGCTGGAGTCTGACCGCCTTCGCCTCCGGCCGTTCACGGAGGCCGACGTGCCGCGCGTCGTCGAAGCCTGCAGCGACCCGGTCACGCGACACTTCCTGGCCGGCCTCCCCCACCCCTACACACCGGCCATCGCCCGCAGCTATCTCGCCGACTGCGTGTGGCAGGCCGCGACCGGAGCCAAGGCGACATGGGCGATCGCCGATCGCGACACCGACGAGATGCTCGGCAACATCGCGGTCATGGACATGCTCGGCATCAACCCCACGTCGGGCGAGATCGGCTACTGGATGCACCCCGCGGCACGGGGTCAGGGCCTCATGACCGAGGCCGTGCGGATGGTCGTGCGCCACGCGCTCGACCCCGACGGTCTCGACCGGCGCCGCCTCGTCCTCTATGCCGCTGCCGACAACCCCGCGAGCAATGCGGTGGCGGTCGCCGCCGGCTACCGGCACTACGGCACCCAGCGGGCGGCCGAGCGCCTGGGCGACGGGTCCTTCGACGACCTGCACGGCTACGAGCTGCTGCGCTGACCCGGTTCTGTCGCACCCGGTCGCCAGACTTGGTTGCGGTACGCATACGTCGTGCTATATATTCCACGTGGAATAGTTGGCGCGGAATGAACCGGGAGGAGCATCGATGACCCTGACACCGTTGGCGATCGCCGCCCTCGCCCTCGTCAACGAGCGGCCGATGCATCCCTACGAGATGTACCAGCTGCTGCTCGACCGCCGAGAGGACCGCATGATCAAGGTCCGCCCCGGCTCGCTCTACCACACGGTCGAGCGGCTCCATGCAGCCAAGCTCCTCGAGGTCACCGGCACCACGCGCGAGGGCAACCGGCCCGAGCGCACGACCTACGCCATGACCGACGCCGGGCGTGAGGCACTCACCGCACGCATCAGGGAGCTGCTCAGCCGCCCGGTCCGCGAGTACCCGCACTTCCCCGTCGCACTCGACGAGGCGCACAACCTGCCGCCCGAGCAGGCGGCCGCCGACCTCACGGCGTACGCCGACACGCTCGACGAGGAGATCCTCGAGATCTCCACCGTGCTCGACGGGGTGCGCGAACGCGACCTCGCCGAGGCCTACTGGATCGGCGGCGACTACCTGCTCAGCATCACGATCTTCCAGCGCGACTGGATCCGCACCCTCATCACCCGCATCGAGAGCAAGGAGCTCACGTGGCAACCTCCCCAGCACTGAAGACCGACCTGCCCGACGACTACCGGCCATGGCCGGCCCTCTGGGCGATGGTCATCGGCTTCTTCATGATCCTCGTCGACAACACGATCGTCTCGGTCGCGACGCCGGCGATCTCGACCGACCTCGATGCCGACGTCAACAGCGTCATCTGGGTCACCAGCGCCTATCTCCTGGCCTACGCCGTCCCGCTCCTCGTGACCGGGCGACTGGGTGACCGCTTCGGGCCCAAGAACGTCTACCTCCTCGGACTGGTCATCTTCACGCTCGCCTCGTTGTGGTGCGGCCTCACCGGCAGCATCGAGATGCTGATCCTCGCTCGAGTCGTCCAGGGCATCGGCGCGTCGCTCATCACGCCTCAGACCATGGCCGTCATCACCCGCACGTTCCCCGCGGCCAAGCGCGGCAGCGCGATGGCGCTGTGGGGCGCCACGGCCGGAGTCGCGACCCTCGTCGGCCCGATCCTCGGCGGCGTCCTGGTCGACAGCCTCGGCTGGGAGTGGATCTTCTTCATCAACGTGCCGGTCGGCATCGTCGGTTTCGTCCTGGCGTGGCGACTCGTCCCGGTCCTGCCGACCCACACGCACAGCTTCGACTGGCTCGGCGTCGCGCTGAGCGGCATCGGCGTCTTCCTCGTCGTGTTCGGCATCCAGGAGGGTGAGAAGTACGACTGGGGCACGATCTCCGGCATCATCAGCGTCCCGCTGCTCATCGTCCTCGGCGTCCTGGTGTTCGCCGCCTTCATCTGGTGGCAGGGCCGCATCCGCAAGGAGCCGCTCGTGCCGCTCGGGCTGTTCCGCGACCGCAACTTCTCGCTGGGCAACGGCGGCATCGCGATGGTCTCGCTGGCAATCACCGCCATGGCGCTGCCGTTCCAGTTCTACGCCCAGGGTGCGCGCGGCTGGAGCCCGACCGAGTCGGCCCTCCTGATGGCGCCCATGGCTGTCGTGCTGATGGTCCTGTCGCCGTTCGTGGGCAAGCTCGTCGACAAGGTCCACCCGCGCAACATCACGATGGTGGGCTTCGGAACGGCCGTGATCTCGATGGGCTGGCTGGCGCTGATCATCGACCCGGGCACCCCGGTCTGGCAGATGCTGCTGCCCATGGCGCTGTTCGGCGTCTCCAACGCCTGCATGTGGGCGCCGCTCGGGGCCACCGCGACCCGCAACCTGCCGATGAGCTCGGCCGGATCCGGTGCCGGCGTCTACAACACGACGCGCCAGATCGGCGCGGTCCTCGGCAGCGCGGCCGTCGCGGCGCTGATCCAGGCGCGGCTCACCGCCAACGGGTTCGCCGGCTCGTCCGACACCCTGCAGGCGTCGGGCAAGCGCATGCCCGAGCAGATCCAGGGACCGTTCTCGGACGCGATGGCGCAGTCGCTCATCCTGCCCGTCGTCGCGTTCGCGGTCGGCTTCGTCCTGATGATCTTCTTCGCCAAGCCGTCGCACGCCGGTCACGCCGGTGCGAGCGCGGCGGCGGAGCCGGTGCCCGTGGCCGAGTGACATCAGTCGAAGGCACCCGTCCAGACCTACAGTGGGCGGGTGCCTTCGACGAACATCCTGACCCTGTCGTGCCCCGACCGGCCGGGCCTCGTCTATGCCGTCACGCGTTGGATCGCGGAGGCCGGCGGCAACATCCTCGACAGCCAGCAGTTCTCCGACACGAGCGACGACGAGTTCTTCCTCCGGGTGCACTTCACGCTGCTCGACACGGTCCCGGTCGACGACCTCAGCGACCGGTTCGCCGCACTCGCCACCGGGCACCGCATGGCATACCGGTTGGTCGTCGCCGAGACGCCGATGCGCACTCTCGTGCTGGTGTCCAGGGAGGGACACTGCCTCAACGACCTGCTCTACCGGCAGAGCACCGGCGCACTCAACATCGAGATCCCGGCGATCGTCTCCAACCACCCCGACCTCGAGCGGCTCGCCGCCGCGTACGACGTGCCGTTCCACCACGTGCCGGTCGTCGACAAGGCTGACGCCGAGGCCCGGATGCTGACCCTGGTCGACGAGCTCGACATCGATCTCGTGGTGCTGGCCCGCTACATGCAGATCCTGTCGGACGAGACCTGCCGGCAGCTCGAGGGCCGGGCCATCAACATCCACCACAGCTTCCTGCCGAGCTTCAAGGGCGCGCGGCCCTATCAGCAGGCGCACGACCGCGGGGTCAAGCTGATCGGGGCGACCGCCCACTACGTCACCGCTGCGCTCGACGAGGGGCCGATCATCGACCAGGGCGTGCTGCGCGTCGACCACCGGATGACCGCGACCGACCTGGCTCGCGTGGGTCGCGACGTCGAGTCGCAGACCCTCTCGCGGGCCGTGCAGCTGCACGCGGAGTCGCGGGTCCTGATGAACGGCCCCCGCACCGTCGTGTTTGCCTGAACCAGGCGAGCGCAGCGAGTTCGCGTTCAGGCAGGTTTGGGGGTCCCCCCACGAGCTCTGCGAGTAGGGGGCGCGATCGCGGCGAAGCCGCCTGATGACGAAACCTCGCGAGATGCATTCCCAGCGCGACCACGACCCGCGATGTGACCTGCACCATCTCGACATGCAGGCACACGTCTCGCATCCTGAGATTTGTCCTGACGACTCCTGAACGCACCTAGTTTGAGGTCCGGAGCACGCACGGTAGCGTGCCCTGACCCCGAGGCAGGACCATGACGATCACCCGCAGGAACCTGATGGCTGGAGCCGCGATCGCGGCGAGCATCGCGATGCTGACCGCCTGTGCGCCGTCCTCCTCCGACGACAACTCGACGTCGGCCGGCAAGAAGTCGACGCTCTCGCTCGTCGCCTACTCCGTCCCCAAGGCCGCCGACGGCGCCCTCGAGAAGGCGTTCGCCAAGACCGATCCCGGCAAGGGCGTCACCTGGAAGCAGTCGTACGGTCCGTCCGGCGACCAGAGCCGTGCCGTCGTCGGCGGGCTCAAGGCCGACGTCGTGCACTTCTCGTTGACGCCCGACGTCACGCGCCTCGTCGACGAGGGCCTCGTCGACAAGTCGTGGGACCAGAACGACCACAAGGGCATCCTCTCGACCTCGGTCGTCGCGATCGTCGTGCGCAAGGGCAACCCGAAGCACATCGAGTCGTTCGCCGACCTCGCGAAGCCCGGCGTCGGCATCGTGACCCCCAACCCGGGCTCGTCGGGCTCGGCGCGCTGGAACATCCTCGCGGCGTACCAGTCGGTCATCGCCAACGGCGGCACCGAGAAGGACGCCAAGGCGTACCTCAAGAAGCTGTTCGCCAACGTCAAGGCGCTGCCCGGCAGCGGCCGCGACGCCACGACGGCGTTCCAGGGTGGCACGGGTGACGTGCTGCTGTCGTACGAGAACGAGGCAATCTTCGCCCGGCAGAGCGGCGAGGACGTCGACTACGTCGTCCCGAAGCAGAACCTGCTGATCGAGAACCCGGCCGCCGTCACGACGAAGGCCGCACCCGCCGCGACGAAGTTCCTCGACTTCGCGATCAGCGCCGAGGGCCAGGGCATCTTCGCCCAGTACGGCTTCCGGCCGGTTGCGTCCGTCCAGGGCGTCGACGTCGGCACCGTCAAGGGCGCCAACGACCCGGCCAACCCGTTCCCGAAGATCGACGAGCTGTTCACGATCGACAAGACGTTCGGTGGCTGGTCGGCGGTCAACGACAAGTTCTTCGACGACAAGAACGGCATCATCACCAAGATCATCGCGGAGTCCGGCAAGTCGTGACGACCGAGATCCAGCCTGCTCCGGGCGCGACGCGCAAGCGTCGCGTCCGGAGCGCCACGTCACTGACGCGATCCTCGGGCATCGGCCTGGGGCTCGCGGTGACGTGGTTCAGCCTGCTCGTCCTGATCCCGCTCGCGCTGGTCGTGATCCAGTCGGCGGACGGCGGCTGGCAGACGTTCCGTGACACCCTCACCAACTCGCAGACCGCGGCGGCGCTGCGGCTGACCGTGACCCAGGCGCTGATCGTCACGCTCGTCAACGTCGTGTTCGGCACGCTGATCGCCTGGGTCCTCGTGCGGGACCACTTCTGGGGCAAGCGGATCCTCGAGGTCATCATCGACATCCCGTTCGCGCTGCCGACGATCGTCGCGGGCCTCGTGCTGCTGAGCCTGTACGGCCCGGACAGCCCGATCGGGATCAACGTCGCCAACACCGAGCGGTCGGTGTTCCTCGCCCTGCTGTTCGTGACGCTCCCGTTCGTCGTACGTACCGTCGAGCCCGTCCTGCTGGAGCTCGATCCCGAGGTAGAAGAGGCCGCGGCGTCACTCGGCGCCAGCCGCTTCACGACCCTGCGCCGCATCCTGCTGCCCGCCCTGGCGCCCGCGATCACCGCCGGCGCTGCCCTGTCGTTCGCCCGCGGCATCAGTGAGTACGGCTCGCTGGTCCTGCTCTCGGGCAACCTGCCCAACAAGACCGAGGTCGCCTCGGTCCGCATCCTGACCTACATCGAGAACGGCAACGAGGCCGCCGCCGCCTCGGTCGCCGTGCTCCTGCTCGGGGTCGCGCTGATCGCGATCATCCTGCTGCAGGTCCTCACCAACGTGGTGTCGCGTCGTGTCTAGGGGGTCAGCGCATGGCTAGCCGCATGCAACAGCCCAAGACCGCCGGGACGTACGTCCGCCGCGGCCTGGTCATCGCCTACCTGTTCCTGCTCGTGGCCTGGCCCGTGTCGCTGGTCGTGAAGCACACGTTCGACGGCGGCCTCGACAACCTGCAGACCGCGCTGTCCGACCCCGACGTGGTGTTCGCGCTGCAGCTGACCGTGTACGTCGCGGTGTGGGCCGTGGTCATCAACACGATCTTCGGGGTCGGCGTCTCGCTCCTGCTGGTGCGCTACGACTTCCCGGGCCGGGGCATCCTGTCGGCGCTGATCGATCTCCCGCTGTCGGTGTCGCCGATCGTCGTGGGTCTCGCGCTGCTCCTCACGTACGGCAGCACCAACGGCTTGCTCGGCCCGAGTCTCAAGGACGCGGGCATCCAGGTCGCGTTCGCACCGCTCGGCATCATCCTGGCGACGGCGTTCGTCAGCCTGCCGCTCGTCATCCGCGAGCTCGTCCCGGTGCTCCAGGAGATCGGCACCGACCAGGAGCAGGCGGCGCGCAGCCTCGGGGCCGGGCCCTGGCAGACGTTCCGCCGCATCACGCTGCCGTCGGTCAAGTGGGCGCTGGTCTACGGCGTCGTACTAAGCCTGGCCCGGTCGCTCGGTGAGTTCGGCGCCGTCAAGATCATGTCGGGCAACATCGCCGGACAGACCCAGACCGCCACGTTGAGCGTGGAGGAGAAGTACCAGGACTTCCAGCAGGGCACGGCGTACGCCACGAGCTTCCTGCTCGCACTGATCGCGGTCGCGGCGCTCGTCGTCGTCTCCGTGCTCCGACCGAAGGAGAACCCCGATGGGGATTGAGATCCGCGGCATCAACAAGTTCTTCGGCGACTTCGTCGCCCTGGAGGACATCAACCTGACGATCCCCAGCGGACAGCTCACGGCACTCCTCGGCCCCAGTGGTGGCGGCAAGTCGACGCTGCTGCGCATCATCGCCGGGCTGGAGTCGTCCGACAGCGGGACGGTCGAGATCGAGGGCGTGGACACCACGAACGTACCGGCGCAGAAGCGCAACGTCGGCTTCGTGTTCCAGCACTACGCCGCGTTCAAGCACATGACGGTCGCCAAGAACATCGCGTTCGGCCTCGAGATCCGCAAGCGTCCCAAGGACGAGGTCAAGGACCGCGTCCAGGAGCTGCTCAAGCTCGTGCACCTCGAGCAGTGGTCCGACCGCCTGCCGTCACAGCTCTCCGGCGGTCAGCGCCAGCGCATGGCCCTCGCCCGTGCCCTCGCGATCGAGCCCAGCGTGCTGCTGCTCGACGAGCCGTTCGGCGCCCTCGACGCCAAGGTCCGCAAGGAGCTGCGCGACTGGCTGCGCCGCCTCCACGACGAGGTGCACGTGACGACGGTGTTCGTGACGCACGACCAGGAGGAGGCGCTGGAGGTCTCCGACAGCCTTGTCGTGATCAACGAGGGCCGCATCGAGCAGATCGGCTCCCCCGACGACCTGTACGACCGGCCGGCCAGCGACTTCGTGCTGTCGTTCCTCGGCCCCGTCACCCGACTCGGCGATCACCTCATCCGCCCGCACGACATCGAGATCTCGCGCTACGAGCAGGCCGCGACCGCGAGCGGCCGGATCACGCGATGGACGCGAGTCGGCTTCGAGATCCGTCTCGAGGTGACGCCCGACGACAAGCTGCACCCCGACCCGATCCAGGTCGTGGTGACCCGGGCGGAGGCGACGGCGCTCGGCCTCCACGAAGGCGACCAGGTGTGGCTGCGGCCGCAGGCCGGTGTCGAGCCGGTCAGTCGCTGACGGAGCGGCGCTGCGCGGCGACGCCGACGGCGAAGATCGCGACGCCCGCGACCGCGAGGCCGGCACCGACGAGGCTCGACGCCCGGTAGCCGTAGCCCGCGGCGATCGCGACCGAGCCGAGCCAGGCGCCCAGGCCGTTGGCGATGTTGAGCGCTGAGTGGTTGAGCGCCGCGCCGAGCATCTGCGCGTCGCCGGCGGCATGCATCAGGCGCACCTGAAGGTTGATCGCCACGATCGAGCTGATCAAGGCCACCGTGAAGACGAGGATCATCGCCGGCAGGACGTGCGGTGCGGCGAAGAAGAACGCGACGAGGGCGATCGCCGTGGCGACGAAGCCGTAGAGGATCGAGCGCTCGACGTTCCAGTCGGCGAGCACACCCGCGGCCCAGGAGCCGAGGACCGAGCCGATGCCGAACGCCAGGGCGAACCAGGGGATCCACGACTCGGACTGGTCGGCGACCTTGGTGACCAGCGGCGCGATGTAGCTGTACATCGCGAACAGCCCGCCGAAGCCGACCATGCCGGCCGAGACCGCGTAGAGCACCTGCGGACGCTTGAGCGCGGCCAGCTCGCCGCGCAGCGAGGCGTCGGTGTTGGCCGGCGAGTGCGGGACGAACGCATAGATCATGAGCGCCGTGGCGATCGTGATGGCGAGGACGACCCAGTAGGCACTGCGCCACCCGAGGTGCTGACCGAGAGCCGTGCTGGCCGGCACGCCGACCACGGTCGCGACCGACAGCCCGAGCATGACCGAGCTGACGGCCCGGCCCTTGTACTCCGGGCGTACGAGCGACGCGGCGAGGAGGGAGGCGACGCCGAAGTAGGCGCCGTGCGGCAGACCGGCGACGAAGCGGGCGAGCATCACGGGCAGGTAGCCGCTGGCCATCGCCGTGATGGCGTTGCCGACGCCGAGCGCCAGGATCAGGCCGATCGCCAGCTCGCGCTTGGGCAGCCGGGCGCCGAGGGAGACGATGATCGGTGCGCCGACGACGACCCCGAAGGCGTACGCCGTGATGATGTGGCCGGTCGTCGCGTTGGACCGGTGGATGCCGTCGGCGATCTCCTCGAGCAGCCCCATCGTCATGAACTCGGTCGTCCCGATCGCGAAACCACCGAGGGCAAGCGCCAGCAGCGCCAGGGACACGTGCTTGGTGCGTGTCCTGGTCACGGGCGTCGTCTCGAGGGTGCTCACCACACGTACAAGTCTCCCAGCGGGTCCGGTTGTTCCACGAATCGAGACGGTGTGCGTCCCCTCACGCCCTTCTGTGGGTGGCGGCTGCGACGCTGTCCCGTATGCACGCGATCTCCGACGCCCAGCGGCGAGCCCGGCTGGGCCGGCGTCACGCGCTCGCGGCCGAGCACCGCGCGGACACGGTCGTCGATGCCGCCTGGGCCGTGGTCGCGCTGCACGGCACCGACCCGGCGACGACCGTTCTGTCGGCCCTCGCTCGCACCCGCCAGGCCGCGCCGGCCGACGTCGAGCAGGCGCTCTACGACGACCGCAGCCTGGTGCGCGTGCTGTCGATGCGGCGCACGGTGTTCGCGGTCCCTCGCGAGGTCGCTCCCGTATGCCTCGCCGGCGCCTCCGACATCGTGGCCGCCGAGCAGCGCAGGCTGCTGCTCAAGGCCCTCGCCGAGGCCGGGATCACCGGTGACCTCGACGACTGGGTCGCCCGGGCCGAGCAGACGGCGCTGGCGGCGATCGAGGCAGCCGGCGAGGTCACCAGCACCGAGCTCTCGCAGGCCGACCCGGTCCTGGCCACCCGCGTCCAGCTCGGCAGCGGCAAGTTCGTGGCCACCCCGACCGTCGCGAGCCGGCTCCTGACCCTGCTGTCGGCCGAGGGCAGCGTCGTGCGCACGCGTCCGCGTGGCACGTGGACGTCGACGCAGTTCCGGTGGGCCGCCATGTCGTCGTGGTGCGACCTCGGCGAACGACCGGACGCGGTCAGCGCCAGCACCGAGCTAGCCCGGCTCTGGTTGCAGTCCTACGGCCCGGCGACGCTCGACGACCTGCAGTGGTGGACCGGCTGGACCAAGACCCGCACGCGCGCAGCCGTGGCGCCGCTCGACACCGTCGAGGTCGAGCTCGACGACCGTCCGGGACTCGTCCTGGCCGACGACACCGACCCGGTCGAGCCACCCGCGCCGTGGGTCGCGCTGCTGCCGGCCCTCGACCCGTCGGCGATGGGGTGGAAGCACCGCGACTTCGTGCTCGGACCCCACCGCGAGCGACTGTTCGACGTCAACGGCAACGCCGGCCCCACGGTGTGGGTCGACGGCCGCATCGTCGGAGGCTGGGCCCAGCGCGACGACGGCGAGGTGGCGTTCGCCCTCCTCCAGGACGTCGGCGCCGAGGCGACCACCGCCGTCGAGCAGGCCGCTGCGGACCTGACGGCGATGCTCGGCGACGTACGCCTCAAGGCCCGCGCGCGGGGGTGGACGCTGGTCGAGAAGGACCTCAGGGCTTGACGGCGTCGCGGATCAGGACGCGGAGCTCCGCGGCCACGGCTTCGAGCGGCTCCGGACTCCGCTGGCTCCGTGCCATCACGACGGCACCCTCGAGGCTGCCCACGATGAGCCAGGCGAGCCGCTCCGCGCGTTGGGGTGCGACCCCGTCGCGCCGCAGGACCGGCACGAGCATGCCCTGCCAGGTCTTGAAGATCGCGCTCGCCGGTCCGGCCGTGGCGACGTCCTCGGTCGCGACGGCGAGCACCGGACAGCTGGCCTCGTAGTCGCTCCTGGCCAGGAACTCGCGCCAGTTGGCGATGAACGCGTCGAGCGCCGCGAGCGCACCACCCTCGCCGGCTCTGGCCAGCACCTTCTCGACGCGACTGGAGACCCAGCCCACGGCCTCCTCGACCAGCTGGTCCTTGCCGCCCGGGAAGTAGTGATAGGTCGATCCGAGCGGAGCGCCGGTGAACTTCGCCAGCTCGCGCACGCTGGTCGCGCCGACGCCGCGCTCGCCGATCAGCTGCGCTGCTCCGGCGACCATCTTGGTGCGGGGATCGAGAGGCATGGGGCCAGCATAGCTCCTTGACTATGACAGTCGTCATAGCCTAGCGTCGGCACTATGACGAGCGTTATAGACGACCAGCTGTGGGACATCATCACGTTCTCCGCCGACGACGGCTACGAGCTGCACGGGCGCTGGTTCGAGCCGGACGGGCCGGCGCGCGGCGTCGTCCTGATCGTCCCGGCGATGGCGACCTCGGCCGCCTACTACGCGACGTTCGCGTCGTGGCTCCGCGACCGAGGGTTCGCGGTCATGACGTTCGACTACCGCGGCTACGGCGAGTCGCTGGACGGCCCGATGCGTACGGTCGACAGCGACGTCGTCCGCTGGGCCCACGACGCCCGCGACGCGTTGGAGCACGCCAACGTACGCGCCGACGGCCTTCCGATCACCTGGCTCGGCCACAGCCTGGGCGGCCAGGTGCTGGCGTTCGCCGACCACCGCAAGGCCGACCGCGCCATCAGCGTCGCCTCGGGCTCGGGCTACTGGAGGCACAACACCCCGAGCGCGCGCCGCAAGGCACCGCTGCTGTGGAAGGTCATCGCCCCGGCCGCCATCGCGGTGACCGGCTACTTCCCCGGCAAGCGGCTGCGCATCCTCGGCGACCTGCCGCCCAACGTCATGCGGCAGTGGGGTCGCTGGTGCATGCACCCCGACTACCTGCTCGGCGAGCTGCCCGAGATGCGCGAGCGGTTCGCCGCGGTCGACGTCCCGATGGCGTCACTGTCGTTCACCGACGACGAGCTGATGTCCGCGACCAGCATCAGCACGCTCGACGCGCTCTACGCGGCGGTCGACACGACCCGCATGCGCTTCACGCCGCAGCAGCTCGGTGTCGACCGCATGGGCCACTTCGGCTTCTTCCGGCACAACCAGGTCGACCTGTGGGACGAGCTGATCCTGCCGCACCTCGCCGAGCGGCCCGCGCGCTAGCCGAGGATGCCCAGGACCTCGGAGAACGTGGTCGAAGGGCGCATGACCTGCTTGACCTTGGCGTCGTCGGGCCGGAAGTAGCCGCCGATGTCGGCCGGCGATCCCTGCACCGCGAGCAGCTCGTCGTTGATCTTCTGCTCGTTGGCCGCCAGCGAGCCGGCGACCTCCGCGAACGCGGCCGCCAGGTCGGCGTCCTCGGTCTGCGCCGCGAGCTCCTGCGCCCAGTAGAGGGCGAGGTAGAAGTGGCTGCCGCGGTTGTCGATCTCGCCGACCTTGCGGCTCGGCGACTTGTTCTCGTTGAGGAACGTGCCGGTCGCCCGGTCGAGCGTGTCGGCGAGGATCTGCGCCCGGGCGTTGCCGGTCGTCGTCGCCATGTGCTCGAAGCTCGACGCCAGCGCGAGGAACTCACCGAGGCTGTCCCAGCGCAGGTGGTTCTCCTTGACGAGCTGCTGCACGTGCTTGGGCGCCGAGCCACCGGCGCCGGTCTCGAACAGCCCGCCACCGTTGATCAGCGGGACGATCGACAGCATCTTGGCGCTGGTGCCCAGCTCGAGGATCGGGAACAGGTCGGTGTTGTAGTCGCGCAGCACGTTGCCGGTCACCGAGATGGTGTCCTCGCCACGACGGATGCGGTCGATCGAGAACTGCGTGGCCTCGGCCGGCGCCATGATCTCGATCTGCAGGCCGTCGGTGTCGTGCTCGGGCAGGTAGGCCTCGACCTTGGCGATCAGGTTGGCGTCGTGGGCGCGGGTCGGGTCGAGCCAGAAGACGGCGGGGGTCTGCGAGGCGCGGGCGCGGGTCACCGCGAGCTTGACCCAGTCGCGGATCGGCACGTCCTTGGTCTGGCAGGCGCGCCAGATGTCACCCGCCTCCACCGCGTGCTCGAGCACGACGGTGCCGGCCTGGTTGACGACCTCGACGGTGCCCTTGCGGTCGATCTCGAACGTCTTGTCGTGGCTGCCGTACTCCTCGGCCGCCTGCGCCATAAGCCCCACGTTGGGCACCGAGCCCATCGTCGTCGGGTCGTACGCGCCGTTGGCCCGGCAGTCGTCGATCACGGTCTGGTAGACCCCGGCGTACGAGCTGTCGGGGATCACGGCGAGCGTGTCGGCCTCGTTGCCGTCGGGGCCCCACATGTGGCCCGACGTGCGGATCATGGCCGGCATCGACGCGTCGACGATGACGTCGCTGGGCACGTGCAGGTTGGTGATGCCCTTGTCGGAGTCGACCATCGCGAGGGCGGGCCCGTCGGCGATGCCCTGCTCGATCGCGGCCTTGATCTCCGCCCCGTTGGGCAGCGCGTCGAGTCCCGCGAGGATCGAGCCGAGTCCGTTGCTGGGGCTCAGGCCGGCTGCAGCGAGGTCGTCGCCGTACGTCTCGAAGACCTCGGGCAGGAACGCCTTGACGACGTGCCCGAAGATGATCGGGTCGGACACCTTCATCATGGTCGCCTTGAGGTGCACCGAGAACAGCACGCCTTCGTCCTTGGCGCGCTGGATCTGGGCCGTGAGGAACTCGTCGAGCGCAGCGGCGCGCATCACGGTGGCGTCCACGACCTCGCCGGCCAGCACCGGGACGGACTCCTTGAGGATCGTCGTCGTGCCGTCCTCGCCGACCAGGCGGATCGTCAGCGTGTCGTCGGCGTCGAGGACGACCGACTTCTCGTTGGAGCGGAAGTCGTCGGCGCCCATCGTGGCGACGTTGGTCTTGGAGTCGCCGCTCCAGGCGCCCATCGAGTGCGGGTGCGCCTTGGCGAAGTTCTTGACCGACGCCGGTGCGCGGCGGTCGGAGTTGCCCTCACGGAGGACGGGGTTGACCGCGCTGCCCTTGACCTTGTCGTAGCGGGCGCGGACGTCCTTGTCCTCGTCGGTCTGCGGGTTGTCGGGGTAGCCCGGCAGCGCGTAGCCCTGGCTCTGCAGCTCGGCGATCGCGGCCTTGAGCTGCGGGATCGAGGCGCTGATGTTGGGCAGCTTGATGATGTTGGCCTCAGGCGTCTTGGCCAGGTCGCCCAGCTCGGCGAGGGCGTCGCCGATCTGCTGCTCGGGCGTCAGGCGGTCGCCGAACAGCGCGATGATGCGGCCGGCCAGCGAGATGTCCCGGGTCTCGACCTCGACGCCGGCGGTCGAGGCATAGGCCTCGATGACGGGGAGGAACGAGTAGGTGGCCAGCAGCGGCGCCTCGTCGGTGTGGGTGTAGATGATCTTGGCCATGAGTGCGACGACTCCTACGTGTGGATCAAAGATTGTTTGACATCAAGATATCTCACCGACACCGCGGCTCCCAGCGTCCCCCAGTGACGGCCTCTGCGGTTCTACCCTGTGAGGCAGGTCACAGACTTCCCAGGAGGCCCACGATGGCAGCACCCACCACATCCCACAAGCTGGGCGCCGAGGCGCTCGGCACGTTCTGGCTCGTGCTCGGCGGCGTCGGCACGGCGGTCATCGCCGGCAACGAAGGCGGCGTCGGCACCCTCGGCATCGCCCTTGCGTTCGGGCTCACGGTCCTGACCGGCGCCTACGCCTTCGGGCCGATCTCCGGCGGGCACTTCAACCCCGCCGTGACGGTCGGCCTCGCCACCGCCAAACGGTTCGACTGGAAGGACGCACCCGGCTACTTCGCGGCCCAGCTGGTGGGCGCGACGATCGCCGGCGGCGTCCTGTACGTCATCGCGTCCGGCACGGACGGCTTTGACGCGAAGGCCACCGGATTCGGCACCAACGGCTACGGCGACCACTCCCCCGGCGGCTACAGCCTCCTGGCGGTCATCATCACCGAGATCGTGCTGACGGCGTTCTTCCTCTACGTGATCTTCGGGGCGACGGCCAAGCGGGCGGCCGTGGGCTTCTCCGGCCTGGCGATCGGCCTGGCCCTGACCCTGATCCACCTGATCTCGATCCCGATCGACGGCACCTCGGTCAACCCGGCACGTTCGCTGGGAGTCGCCTGGTTCGCCGGGGGCGATCCGCTCAAGCAGGTCTGGGTGTTCATCCTCGCGCCGGTCATCGGAGCCGCCATCGCCGGCGTCACGCACGCCATGATCGTCGGCGAGGACTCCGACTGACCACCCGTACGACGAGGGGCCCGGGACGCGACATCCCGGGCCCCTCGTCGTACGGCTCAGTCCAGGTCGAAGCGGTCGAGCTCGCTGACCTTGACCCACGCGGCCACGAAGTCCTCGACGAACTTCTGCTGCGCGTCGTCGCTGCCGTAGACCTCGGCCAGCGCGCGGAGCTGTGAGTTGGAGCCGAAGACCAGGTCGACGGCCGTGGCCGTACGCGTGACCTCGCCGGAGACCCGGTCGCGACCCTCGTAGACGTTCTCCCCGGTCTCGGACGCCTTCCACTCCGTGCCCATGTCGAGCAGGCTGACGAAGAAGTCGTTGGTCAGCGTGCCGGGGCGATCCGTGAAGACGCCGTGCTTGGACCCACCGTGGTTGGCTCCGAGCACCCGCATGCCGGCGACCAGCACCGCCATCTCCGGCGCCGTGAGCGCCAGCATGTTGGCGCGGTCGAGCAGCAACGTCTCGGGCGGCAGCTTCTCACCCGGCTGCAGGTAGTTGCGGAAGCCGTCGGCCCGCGGCTCGAGCACCGCGAACGACTTGACGTGGGTGTCCTCCTGCGAGGCGTCGGTACGTCCCGGGTGGAACGGCACCTCGATCTCGACACCTGCGTCACGCGCGGCCTGCTCGACGGCGGCTGCGCCACCGAGCACGATCACGTCGGCCAGCGAGACCTTCTTGCCGCCGGCCTGCGCGGCGTTGAAGTCCTGCTGCACCTGCTCGAGCGTCGCCAGCACCGTCGCGAGCTGCTCGGGCTCGTTGACCGCCCAGCCCTTCTGCGGCTCCAGGCGGATCCGGGCACCGTTCGCGCCACCCCGCTTGTCGGTGTCGCGGTAGCTCGCGGCCGACGCCCACGCCGTCGAGACGAGCTGCGGGATCGTGAGACCCGAGCCCAGGAGCGTACGCTTCAGCGCTGCGATGTCGTCGGCGTCGATCAGCTCGTGGTCGACGGCCGGGACCGGGTCCTGCCACAGCTGCGGCTCCGGAACCCACGGGCCGAGGTAGCGCGAGATCGGGCCCATGTCACGGTGCAGCAGCTTGTACCAGGCCTTGGCGAACTGCTCGGCGAACTCCTCGGGGTTGTCGAGGTAGCGGCGCGAGATCTCGCCGTAGATCGGATCCTCGCGCAGCGCCAGGTCGGTCGTCAGCATCGTCGGCACGCGCTTCTTGGCCGGGTCGAACGGATCGGGCTGGTCCGCCTCGGCGCCGACAGCGGTCCACTGGTGCGCGCCCGCGGGGCTCTTGGTGAGCTCCCACTCGTGACCGAACAGGTTCTGGAAGAAGCCCATGCTGAACTTCGTCGGCGTGCTGGTCCAGGTGACCTCGAGGCCGCTGGTGATCGCGTCCGGGCCCTTGCCGCTGCGGAACGTGCTCTTCCAGCCGAGGCCCTGCTCCTCGAGCGGGGCGGCCTCGGGCTCGGGTCCGACGTGGTCGGCCGGCCCGGCACCGTGGGTCTTGCCGAACGAGTGGCCGCCGGCGATCAGCGCCACGGTCTCCTCGTCGTTCATCGCCATCCGCGCGAACGTCTCACGGATGTCGCGAGCCGCGGCGAGCGGATCGGGCTCGCCGTTGGGGCCCTCGGGGTTGACGTAGATCAGGCCCATCTGCACGGCGCCCAGCGGACCGCTCAGCTCACGGTCGCCGCTGTAGCGCTCGTCGCCCAGCCAGGTGTCCTCCGGACCCCAGATGATCTCCTCGGGCTCGAAGATGTCCTCGCGGCCGAAGCCGAAGCCGAACGTCTTGAAGCCCATCGACTCGAGCGCGACGTTGCCGGCCAGCACCAGGAGGTCGGCCCACGAGATCTGGTTGCCGTACTTCTTCTTGACCGGCCACAGCAGGCGACGGGCCTTGTCGAGGCTTGCGTTGTCCGGCCAGCTGTTGAGCGGGGCGAAGCGCTGGCTGCCGTCACCGGCGCCGCCGCGACCGTCCGCGATGCGATAGGTGCCTGCGGCGTGCCAGCTGAGGCGGATGAAGAGCGGTCCGTAGTGCCCGTAGTCGGCCGGCCACCAGTCCTGCGAGGTGGTCATGACCTCGGTGATGTCGGCCTTCAGCGCGTCGACGTCGAGCGAGCTGAACGCCTCGGCGTAGTCGAAGTCGTCGCCGAGCGGGCTCGACGCGGGCGAGTGCTGGTGCAGCACCTGGAGGTCGAGCTGGTTGGGCCACCAGTCCTTGTTGGTCCTCGGCCGTCCGTCCTTGGGCTCGGGCGAGTCGATCGCGGGGTTCTCGCTCTCGCTGCCGTTGGCGTGCGGGTCATGGGACTCAGTCATGGGGTTCCTTCCGGGATCTGGCGAACAGTGGTGGTGGTGCTGGCGGAGCAGTCGGGGCAGATGCCCCAGTAGGTCACCTCGGCCTCGTCGATCGAGAAGCCGTGGTCGTCGGATGCCGTCAGGCAGGGCGCGCTGCCGTGGGCGCAGTCGACGTCGGCGATCGCGCCGCACGAGCGGCAGACGACGTGGTGGTGGTTGTCACCCACCCGCAGCTCGAACCTCGCCGGAGAACCGGCCGGCTCGATGCGGCGTACGAGCCCCACGGAGGTGAACGCCTTGAGGACGTCGTAGATCGCCTGGGTGGAGACCGTGCCGAGCTCGGCCCGTGCGGCGTCGGCGATCGAGTCGACGTCGGCGTGAGGATGACGGCCGAGAGCCTCGATGACCGCGAGCCGCGGCCGAGTCACCCGCAGACCGGCCTCGCGCAGCTGCGCGACGGGGTCCGTGAGCGTGGGCATGGCGCCATGCAATCACCTTTTCTGGAATCATTCAAGAATGTGTCCGTGAACTGCTCGTGAACGCAGGGTCGGGTGCCCCGGCCCCGGTGAGCGTGCGCTAGTTTCGAAAGGAACCCCAGCCTCAAGGAGCACCTCTCGTGAGCACTACCCCCGTCAAGGTCGCCGTCACCGGCGCCGCCGGCCAGATCGGCTACAGCCTCCTCTTCCGCCTCGCCAGCGGATCCCTGCTCGGCCCCGACACCCCGATCCAGCTGCAGTTGCTCGAGATCACGCCCGCGCTCAAGGCGCTCGAAGGCGTCGTCATGGAGCTCGACGACTGCGCGTTCCCGACCCTGGCGGGCGTCGAGATCGGCGACGACGCCGAGAAGATCTTCGACGGCGTCAACCTCGCCCTGCTCGTCGGCGCGCGCCCGCGCGGTCCGGGGATGGAGCGCGGCGACCTGCTCGAGGCCAACGGTGCGATCTTCACGGCACAGGGCAAGGCCCTCAACGCCGTCGCCGCCGACGACGTACGCATCGGTGTCACCGGCAACCCGGCCAACACCAACGCGCTCATCGCGATGTCCAACGCGCCCGACATCCCCAACGAGCGCTTCAGCGCCCTGACCCGCCTCGACCACAACCGGGCGATCTCGCAGCTCGCGGCCAAGACCGGCGCCTCGGTCACCGACATCAAGAAGATGACGATCTGGGGCAACCACTCCGCGACCCAGTACCCCGACATCTTCCACGCCGAGATCGCCGGCAAGAACGCCGCCGAGACCGTGGGCGACCAGGCCTGGATCGAGAACGACTTCATCCCGACCGTCGCCAAGCGCGGCGCCGCGATCATCGAGGCGCGTGGCTCCTCGTCGGCAGCATCCGCCGCTTCGGCGACGATCGACGCCGCCCGTGACTGGCTGCACGGCACGCCCGAGGGCGACTGGGCGTCGATGGCGGTCGTCTCCGACGGCTCGTACGACGTCCCCGAGGGTCTGATCTACTCGTTCCCCGTCACGACCAAGGACGGCGACTGGGAGATCGTCCAGGGTCTCGAGATCGACGAGTTCTCACGCGGTCGCATGGACGCCACCGCCGCCGAGCTCATCGAGGAGCGCGACGCGGTCAAGGAGCTCGGCCTCATCTGAGCCGACGCCCCGAGATTTGGCCGAGGATCCACGTCAACACCGCTCCGGCGGGTGGATCCGCGGCCATTTCTGGGTGCGTCAGGTGGGCTGGCCGGGGATGACGACGGCGAGCACGACGAGAGCGACGCCGAGGGTCGACATCCAGAACACGTCGAACGCCTTGCCGCGCACCCGGAGCATGCCGGTGTGGTCGATCGGCACGACGACACGCGCCAACGCGCCGACGACGAATGCGGCGCCGATGACGATGACACCGACGCGCCACGAACCGGCGACGACGATCCCCAGACCGGCGAGCACCGCCAGCAGGTGCAGCAGGTAGAGCTGCGAGCCGCGGCTCCGCGGACCGATCACGGGTGGAGTCGCTCCGCGGTCTCCACCACGTTGGCCAGCAGCATCGCGCGGGTCATGGGCCCGACTCCCCCTGGGTTGGGCGAGATCCAGCCCGCCACCTCGTACGCCTTGGGGTCGACGTCGCCGACGATGCCGTTGTCGTCGCGGCTCACGCCGACGTCGAGCAACGCGGCGCCGGGCTTGACCATGTCGGCCGAGATGATCCCCGGCACACCCGCAGCGGCGATCACGATGTCGGCGCGCTGCACCTCGGCGGCGAGGTCGCGCGTGCCGGTGTGGCACAGCGTGACGGTGGCGTTCTCGCTGCGGCGGGTCAACAGCAGTCCCATCGGACGGCCGACCGTGATGCCTCGGCCGACGACGACCACGTGCTGACCGGCGATCGGGACGTCGTGCCGGCGCAGGAGCTCGATGATGCCCCGCGGGGTGCAGGGCAGCGGCGCCGCCTTGCCCAGCACGAGCCAGCCGAGGTTGGTCGGGTGGAGGCCGTCGGCGTCCTTGGCCGGGTCGATCCGGCCGATCACGGCATTCTCGTCGAGTCCCTTGGGGAGCGGCAGCTGCACGATGTAGCCCGTGCACGCCGGATCGGCGTTGAGCTCGTCGACCGCTGCCTCGACCTCGGCCTGGGTCGCCGTCTCGGGCAGGTCGATGCGCAACGACTCGATGCCGACCTGGGCGCAGTCGCGGTGCTTGCCCGCGACGTACCACTGGCTGCCGGGGTCGTTGCCGACCAGGATCGTGCCGAGCCCGGCGGTGACGCCCCGCTCGCGGAGCGCGTCCACGCGTACGCGGAGCTCGTCCTTGATCGCGGCCGCGACTGCCTTGCCATCCAGAATCTGCGCTGTCACGGCACGAGTCTTTCACGACGTCGCTGCGCCGGTGCGGACCGGGCGTCCCCATAGACTCGCTGCATGGCCACCCGTGCACAGCTGTCGCAGGAACGCAGTCGCCTCCGCCGCGACGAGCTGCTCGCCGCCGCCATCGAGCTGTTCGCCGAGGGCGGCTCCCGGGCCATCACGCATCGTGCCGTCGCGGCCCGCGCTGGGTTGCCGTCGGCCACCACGACGTACTACTTCGAGTCGATCGACGAGCTCATCCGCGAGGCGCTCGGCGCCCACATCGACCAGTGGTCACGAGACCTCGAGGCGTTGGCGGCGATCGACATCGACGTGGACGTCAGCCTCGACGACGCCTCGCAGCTCATCTCGCGGGTCTTCGCCGTGCGCGGCCCCGAGGTCGCCGCGCTCGAGCTCGCGATCTTCCTCGCGGCTGCCCGGGTGCCCGAGCTGCGCGACAACGCCGCCCGGTCGATGCAGGCCTTCGAGGACCTCGCGACCAACCTGCTGGGCCGCGTGGGCGTCAACGAGCCGGGTCCCCTCGCGGCCTCGATCGTCACGCTCATCACCGGCACCGCGGTGCGCCGGCAGTCCGGCCTCTACACCGAGGACGAGGAAGCGCGACTCCTCGTCCTGGCGATCCGAGGGCTCGTCGCCGCACACGCGATCGGGCCGGAGGGCGTCGACCGCACACTCGCGGATCTTCGAGAGGCGCAGGAGTGACGCTGACCCTCGGGACGCTGACGCTGGAGCCGGTCGAGGACGACCTGCTCGCGGCACCCGTTGCGGCTGCCCTCGCCGGCGTGCCGTCCGTCGCCGCCCAGGCCCACACCGTCGCGATCGATCCCGGCCTCGCCGAGACGGCGGCCCTGACCGAGCGCTACGCGTTGGACGCCGACATGTCGGCCAACTGCGTCATCGTGCTCGGCAAGCGCGGCGGTGAGCTGCGCCCGGCGGCGTGCGTGATCCTGTCCAGCACCCGCGCGGACGTCAACGGCCTCGTCCGCCGCACGATCGACACCCGCAAGTGCTCGTTCGCGCCGCAGGACTGGGCCGTCGCCGAGACCGGCATGGAGTACGGCGGCATCACCCCGGTCGGCGTCCCCGAAGGCTGGCCGATCCTGGTCGACAGCGCCGTGACCGAGCAGCCATGGGTGCTCCTCGGCAGCGGCCTGCGCCGCTCCAAGCTCGCGCTGCCGGGAGCCTCACTCGCCGAGCTCCCGGGCGCCCAGGTGCTGGAAGGCCTCGGCCTTCGCTGAGCCTTCGCTGACCCGCGCGCCGTCAGTGGAAGAAGTGGCGGGTGCCCGTCACGTACATCGTCACGCCGGCGGCCTGGGCTGCCTCGATGACGGCGTCGTCGCGGATCGAGCCGCCGGGCTGCACGATCGCGCGTACGCCACCGGCGATCAGGATCTCCGGACCGTCGGGGAACGGGAAGAACGCGTCGGAGGCGGCGACCGAGCCGGTCGCCCGTTCGGCACCGGCCCGCTCGACGGCGAGCTTGCAGGAGTCGACCCGGTTGACCTGGCCCATGCCGACGCCGACCGAGGCGCCGTCCTTGGCCAGCAGGATCGCGTTGGACTTCACGGCGCGCACCGCGGTCCAGGCGAACGCCAGATCGGCGAGCGTACGTTCGTCAGCCGGCTCCCCCGCGACGAGCGTCCAGGTCGACGGGTCGTCGCCGGGAGCATCGACGTGGTCGACGCGCTGAACCAGGACGCCGCCGCTGATGCCCCGGAACTCGATCGGGTCAGGGTGCTCGTCGGCGGGGACCCGCAGGATGCGGATGTTCTTCTTGGCCTGCAGCACCTCGAGGGCGCCGTCCTCGTAGTCGGGCGCGACGATGACCTCGGTGAAGACCTCGGCAACCTGCTTCGCCATGGCCTCGCTGACGGGCCGGTTGACCGCGATGACGCCGCCGTAGGCCGACACCGGGTCGCACGCGTGGGCCCGGGCGTGTGCCTGGGCGACGTCCGCGCCGACCGCGATGCCGCAGGGGTTGGCGTGCTTGATGATCGCGACCGCAGGCAGCTCGAAGTCGTACGCCGCCCGGCGCGCGGCATCGGTGTCGACGTAGTTGTTGTAGGACATCTCCTTGCCGTGCAGCTGCTCGGCGGCGGCCAGGCCACCACGCCAGTGCTGGTAGAGCGCGGCCGGCTGGTGCGGGTTCTCGCCGTAGCGCAGCACCGCAGACTTGTCCCACGTCGCGCCCGTGAACTCCGGCCAGCCGTCCTCCGACGGGGCGTACGCGCTGGCGAACCACGAGGCGACCGCGACGTCGTACGCCGCGGTGTGCGCGAACGCCTGGGCGGCGAGCCGCTTGCGCTGGTCGAACGTGAACCCGCCTGCGGCGAGGGCGGCACGCACCTCGTCGTACGCCGAGGGGCTCACGACGACCGCGACGCTGGGGTGGTTCTTGGCCGCGGCTCGGACCATCGAGGGACCGCCGATGTCGATCTGCTCGACGCACTCGTCGGGGGTCGCGCCGGACAGCACGGTGTCGCGGAACGGGTAGAGGTTGACGATCACCAGGTCGAACGGCTCGATCTCGAGCTCGGCGAGCTGCTGGACGTGGTCGTCGAGCCGCAGGTCGGCGAGGATGCCGGCGTGGACACGGGGGTGCAGCGTCTTGACCCGCCCGTCGAGGCACTCCGGGAAGCCGGTGAGCTCCTCGACCGGCGTGACGGGCACACCGGCGGACTCGATGGTCTTGGCGGTCGAGCCCGTCGACACGATCGAGACGCCGGCGGCGTGCAGGTCGCGGGCGAGGTCCTCCAGGCCGGTCTTGTCGTAGACCGAGACGAGGGCGCGCTTGAGGGGACGTACGTCTGTCATGAGCCATCTTTCGTGGAATCGAGACCGAGCACGACGGCCCGGTCGTCGAGGTGGAAGTCTTCACGCGCGAGCCGGCCGACCCACTCGACCAGCATCGCGCGCTCACTGGTCTTGATCCGTTCGTGCAGCGTCGCTTCGTCGTCGCCGTCGAGCACCGGCACGGCGACCTGGGCGACGATGGGCCCGGTGTCGACGCCCTCGTCGACGACGAACAGGGTCGCCCCGGTGACCTTGACGCCGTACGCCAGGGCGTCGCGCGGACCGTGCATGCCCGGGAACGCCGGCGACAGGGCCGGGTGGGTGTTGAGGGTGCGCCCGCCGAACCGGGCGAGGAACGCCGGACCGGTGAGCTTCATGAACCCGGCCAGCACGACCAAATCGGGGTCGTACGACGCGACCGTCTCGGCCAGCGCCTCGTCCCACGCGGCTCGGTCGGCGTACGCCGCGGTCCTCAGGACGAACGTCGGAATCCCGTGCCGTTCGGCTCTCGCGAGCCCTTCGATGCCGTCGCGGTCGGCACCGACGGCGACGATCTCGGCGCCGTAGTCAGGACTCGTCGACGAGTCGATCAGGGCCTGGAGATTGGTGCCGCTTCCAGAGACGAGGACGACCAGTCGAGCTGGCGTCCGGGGGCTGCGGGGCACGGCCTCCACGATAGTGCTTGAGCAGAGCGCCGAGTGCGCCGCCCACCGCCATCGCAGGCACGGCGAGCAGGAGAGGCGTGAACACCGGCGGTCCGGCGTCGACCATGCGACCCGGGCCCACCGCCCCGCCGGAGAGCCCGACGAGGATGCCCAGGAGGAATCCCGCCACGGCACCCGCGGCAGCGCCCAGGGCGACGCGGGCCAGGAGTCCTTGGCGCTCGCCGAGCTCGACGCGCCAGCCCGACACCACTCCGGCGAGGAGCGGCACGAGCCACAGCACGAACACCCAGTCGGGGAACTCCCCCGGCGGAGGCAGGGCACCCAGCAGGGGGAAGCCCGGCACCGTGCCGAGCTGCGAGCCGGTGAGGTCGACCGACGTGTCGGTGCCGAGCACGAAGCCCGGCCCGATCAAGGCCGACGCGGTCCACAGCACGAGGGTCGGCGCCGCCAGGAGGCAGGCGATCGCGAGCGCGATGACGCCGCCACCGTCGGGGTCCAGCTGCGCCCAGATGTCGCCGGCGCGCGACAGGTTGCGCAGGAGCTGGACGAGCACCACGGCCGCCGCGGCTGCCAGCACGACGAGCATCCCCGGGATCGCGGCGCGCGTGGCGTGGCGGATGTCGTCGGATGCCGTGAACCACAAGCGGTCGCCCTGACCGTGACGGCGGATGGCGCCCCACGCCGCCCCGAGGCCACCGACGACGAACGCGCCGAAGGCTGCGCGGATGACCGACGTGTGCACGCCACCGGTCGCCGATGCAGCCGAGGCGATGCCGGCGATCACGCCGTACGCGCCGGCGGTGGTCGCGACATAGGCGGCGAGCTCGTCGACCGGATCGGCCACGACCCACGAAGCCGTGCGCGCGACCAGCAGGATGCAGACGAACGTGGCGCCGACCGGGATGAGCCCGAACGTGACCGGCCCGGTGTCGATGCCCGATCCCATCGACACCAGCCAGGCACGGACCGTCGCGCGTACGAACGTGGTGAACGACGGTTCAGCCGAGCCCTGAGCCACGCGGATGAACAGTGCCGACACGCCCAGGGAGACGATCGCCCCCAGGAACGCGGTGAGGAAGGCCGGCCGGAGGTAGGAAGTCTCGACAGGCGCGGGCACCAGTTCATCCTCCCTGTAAAGTTGCGTCGTTGCACACAGGCACGCCGACGGCAGGAGGAGGCTGGAGATGACTCGCGTCGACGAGTTCAACAGCTTCTACTCCTCGACCTTCGCCGACGCCGTCCAGGTCACCTACGCGGTGTGCGGAGACCGGCAGGTCGCGTTCGAGGCGACCGTCGACGCCTATCGCCGGGCGTGGCGCGACTGGACCAAGATCCGCAACCACCATCCCCTCGGCTGGGTCCGCAACGAGGCCTGGAAGCTCACAGCGCTCAGCCGTGGCACCCACCCGCTGCGCCGCAAGCACGAGGAGGACAGCGACACCCAGCTGCTCGAGGCCCTCGCCGAGCTGAGCGTCGACGATCGCCGCCTCATCGTCCTCATGACGCTGGGCAACACCGACCTCGAGGAGGCCTCCCGCGAGGTGGGCGTGCCCGCCGAGGAGGGCATCGAGAACGTCACGACCGCACTGGCCAAGCTCGAGGCTGCGCTGCGCCAGGGCATCGACACGATCGAGCGCCGGATGCACGGCCTGGCCGCGGCGACCGCGTCGCTCGAGGTCCCGCCGGCGTCGACGCTCCGTACGGCCGCCAAGCGGGGCCGGCAGCGCAACACCGTCCTGCTCGTGGCCGCGGCGGTCGTCGTGATCCTCGGCGGGGGGTTCGTCGCGACCGACGGCGACGCGCTCGCCAGCAGCACCGCCCTGCCGCATCGCCAGAAGATCGGCGCCGAGCGCCCCGACGTCCTGCTCGACGCCGAGAAGATCGACACCGGCAACCTGCTGTCGGCCAGCCAGGTCGGCCAGCTCGACCCCGAGAGCTCGTGGAAGGTCGACGGCACCGACGAGAACGTCGACAACACCACGCCCTACGCCACGTGCCCCACCAAGCGCTTCGCCGACAAGGACCCGCTCAAGGTCTTCGTCCGCACGTTCACCGCCACCGGGCTCGCCGACGAGCGTGTGGCGCAGGCCATCGAGGTCTCCCGCAGCGACGACATCGCCACCAAGACGTACGCCCGGCTCGTGCAGTGGTACTCCGACTGCGAGCACCCGCGGGTCCAGCTGGTCGCGGCCTACACCGTGAAGCGCAACTTCGGTGACTTCCAGATCCTGCGGCTGCGCTCCCACCGCTCCCCCGAACGTACGTTCACCGTCGGTTTCAGCCACTCCGGCACGGTGACCAGCACGCTGGTCCACGAGGCCGACGGCGCGAGCGGACCGAGCATCCAGACGTTCGCTCGTACGCTCAACGACTCGGTCGCCAAGGTCTGCAAGGACAGCGGCGGCGAGTGCGACGACACGATCACGGTGCGGCGCACCGACCCGCCTCCCACCTCCGACGCGCCGTCGTTCCTCGGCATCGTCGACCTGCCGCCGATCCGCAACATCGACAAGGTCTGGGCAGGCGCCTCGGTCTCGGCCAAGACCAACCCGGCAGCGACCCAGTGCGACAACGCCAGCTTCACCGGCAAGGACGTGCAGCGCGCCGGCGCCCGCATCTACGTGCTCTACCAGGCCCCCGCGACGCTGCCCAAGCAATTCGGTGTGGCCGAGACCGTCGGCCGCTTCTCGTCGACGGCCAAGGCCAAGGCGTTCGTCGCCAAGGTCAGCAAGCGCCTCGACGCGTGCCCCGACAAGAACCTCTCGGCCAGGATCGACCAGCACCAGTCGTTCAAGACGTCGCGCTACTCCGGCGAGGTCTGGCGGGTCAGCGTCGAGGTCACCAAGGGCGACCGGGCCTACTACCGCATGTCGCTGATCCGCAGCGGCGCCGACGTCGCGCAGGTGACGTTCACCCCGGCCAGCAAGTACGACATCACCCAGAAGACGTTCGAGGCGATGGCTGTCCGGGCCGCGACACGACTCAAGTACGCCAAGTAGCAACCCGCCGCGAGGTGAGATGACGAAAGCCCCCTCCGCCCGAAGGCGAAGGGGGCTTCGTCGTGAGGCTCAGAGGCCCTTGAGGATCTCCCGCATGAGCTCGGCGGTCTCGGACGGCGTCTTGCCGACCTTGACGCCCGCCGCCTCGAGGGCTTCCTTCTTGCCCTGCGCGGTGCCCGCACCGTCGGCGACGATGGCGCCGGCGTGGCCCATCGTCTTGCCCTCGGGAGCGGTGAACCCGGCGACGTAGCCGACGACGGGCTTGGTGACGTGCGCCTGGATGTAGGCCGCAGCCTTCTCCTCGGCGTCGCCGCCGATCTCGCCGATCATGACGATCGCCTTGGTGTCGGGGTCGGCCTCGAACGCCTCGAGGGCGTCGATGTGCGTCGTGCCGATGATCGGGTCACCACCGATGCCGATCGCCGTCGTGAAGCCGTAGTCACGCAGCTCGAACATCATCTGGTAGGTCAGCGTGCCCGACTTCGACACGAGGCCGATCGGACCCGTGCCCGAGATCGTCGCCGGCGTGATGCCCGCGAGCGCCTCGCCCGGCGTGATGATGCCGGGGCAGTTGGGGCCGATGATGCGCGTCTTCTTGCCCTGCGCGTACGCCCAGAACTCGGCGCTGTCCTGCACCGGGACGCCCTCGGTGATGATGACCAGCAGGCCGATCTCGGCGTCGATGGCCTCGATGACGGCGTCCTTGGTGAACGCCGGCGGGACGAAGGCGACCGACACGTCGGCGCCCGTCTTCTCGATGGCCTCGGCGACGGTGCCGAAGACCGGCAGCTCGACGGTGTTGCCGTCGGCGTCGGTGTGCTCGACGGTCGTGCCGGCCTTGCGGGCGTTGACGCCGCCGACGACGTCGGTGCCGGCCTTGAGCATCAGGGCGGTGTGCTTGGTGCCTTCACCGCCGGTGATGCCCTGGACGATGACCTTGGAGTCCTTGTTGAGGAAGATCGACATGTCAGGCTCCTGCGTTCGCAAGCTCGGCAGCGCGGTCAGCCGCGCCGTCCATCGTGTCGACGAGCGTCACGAGTGGATGGTTCTTCTCGTTGAGGATGCGGCGACCCTCTTCGACGTTGTTGCCGTCGAGGCGTACGACCAGCGGCTTGGACGCCTCGTCGCCGAGGATGTCCAGCGCGCCGACGATGCCGTTGGCGACCGCGTCGCACGACGTGATGCCGCCGAAGACGTTGACGAACACGCTCTTGACCTGCGCGTCGTTGAGGATCACGTCGAGGCCGTCGGCCATGACCTGCGCCGAGGCTCCGCCGCCGATGTCGAGGAAGTTGGCGGGCTTGACGCCGCCGTGCTTCTCACCGGCGTACGCGACGACGTCGAGGGTGCTCATGACGAGTCCCGCGCCGTTGCCGATGATGCCGACCTCGCCGTCGAGCTTGACGTAGTTGAGGCCCTTCTCCTTGGCCTTCGCCTCGAGGGGGTCGGCCGCAGCCTTGTCCTCGAACGCGGCGTGGTCCTCGTGACGGAACTCGGCGTTCTCGTCGAGCGAGACCTTGCCGTCCAGCGCCTCGAGGACGTCGCCCTCGAGCCGGGCGAGCGGGTTGACCTCGACCAGGGTGGCGTCCTCCTCGACGAAGACCTTCCACAGCGTCAGGACCGTCGTGACAGCCTGCTCGACGAGGGCCTCGGGGAAGCCTGCCTCAGCGACGATCTCGCGGGCCTTGGCCTCGTCGACGCCGGTGCCGGCGTCGATCGGGATCTGCTTGACGGCGTCGGGGTTGGTCTTGGCGACCTCTTCGATCTCGACACCGCCCTCGACGCTGGCGATGCAGAGGTAGCTGCGGTTGGCGCGGTCGAGCAGGAAGGAGAAGTAGTACTCCTCCTGGATGCTGGCGGCCGGGGCGATGAGCACCCGGTTGACCGTCAGGCCCTTGATCTCCATGCCCAGGATGTTCGACGCGTGCTCGTAGGCCTCGTCGGGGGTCTTGGCGAGCTTGACGCCGCCGGCCTTGCCGCGACCGCCGGCCTTGACCTGTGCCTTGACGACGACGACGCCCAGCTGCTCAGCTGCGACCTTCGCCTCGTCCGGTGTGTTGGCAACGATGCCCAGGGTGACCGGTACATCGTGCTTGGCGAAGAGCTCCTTCGCCTGGTATTCCATCAAGTCCACGGTGGAGTCCGTCCTCTGTTGACGTCCGATACGCTCAGCAGCCGGCCGGTGGCCGACAGCAATTGAGCCTTTGCGACTCTAGCCCTTAACTGACTGTTAACGCGCGTTGGCTTCGTCACACGCACTTCCCCGGGAGAACTCGATGACCGCCGAGACGATCGCGTCGTCCGACGTCCAGCTGCACGTACGCGTCCAGGGCGCCGATCGCGGGCCCACCGTCGTGCTGGTCCACGGGTTCCCCGACAACCAGCACGTCTGGGACCCCGTCGTCGCCCTGCTCGCACCGGACCACCGCGTCGTGACCTACGACGTACGCGGTGCCGGTGGGTCGACCGCTCCGGCCACCCGCTCGGGCTACCGCATGAGCAAGCTCGTCGGCGACCTCGCGGCGGTGATCGACCACGTGCGACCTGACGGCGGTCCTGTGCACCTGGTGGGCCACGACTGGGGCTCGATCCAGTCGTGGGCGGCGGTCATGCGGGAGTCGTCCGACGCCCGCCTCACGGGGCGCCTGGCGTCGTACACGTCGATCAGCGGGCCCGGCCTGGAGATCTACGGCAACTTCTTCCGCGACGGGCTGGCGCGCAGGCGGTTCGCCGCCGTGGGCCGCCAGGCGATCCAGTCCTGGTACGTCGTGGCGTTCCAGACCCCGCGGCTGCCCGAGATCGCAGCCCGCCGGTTCGGCCGCCGGCTCCGCAGGGCGCTCGCTCGCGGCCAGCGGATCGGTGAGGGGCACTGGGGTGAGACGTTCGAGGACGACTTCCGCAACGGCGTCAACCTCTACCGGGCCAACGGGCTGAGCTTTCGCCGCAGCACGACGAGCGTCCCGGTGCAGCTGGTCGTGCCGACCAAGGACGCGTTCCTCTCCCCCGCGGTCTACGCCGACGTCGCCGCGTACGCGCCGGACGTGCGCCGGGTCGACGTGGTCGCGGGCCACTGGGTCCCGCAGTCGCAGCCCGGCGTCGTCGCCGACGCCGTGCGCGCGTTCGTCACGGAGATCGAGGCGCGCCAGGACGTACGTCGAGAGGCGTGACGACGACGTCCTCCGCGCCGAGCTCGCGGCACAGCTCGGCGATGCGGGCCACCGCGTTGTCGTCGCCGTCGACCAGGATCGTCGCCACGTCCTCCGCGATCACGGTGCGAGCGAGCTGCTCCGGCGTCTGGTGACCACCGACGTACACGACCTCCTGGCCCTCGTCGCGCAGCCGTCTGGCCATGGCGCTGGCCCGCTCGTCATCGCCGATCGACCCGAGGACGACACGCTGTCTTACCATGAGATCGATGGTCCCACAAGCGTGAACGTCGTCACATTTTGTCGACATTTCAGGCGAGATCCCTGGCATTTGTTGTGGAAAGCGCCAATTCGGTTTCGCTCGGCCCGTCCCTTGGGCTAGGCTTCCCGAGTCCTGTCGTCACTTCTCCGGAGGTTTTTTGCGTGTCTTCGTCTGCGCCTAAACGCCGACTGGATGTACGCCAGGAGACCCTCAAGCGAACACCGGGCAAGCGGACCGCTCAGCGGCGCAAGACCCGCAAGCGCAGCTTCACCCCTACCCCAGCCATGGCCGGTGCATTCATCCTGGTCCTGGCTGCTTTTGGTTCCACGATCATCGGCAGCTCGGGTGACGGCGACTCGCTGGCCAACGACAAGTACCAGACGATCTCGCAGAGCTATGTCGGCGCGGATGACGCCGCCGCCAACGGCAAGGTCGACATCAGCCGCAGCTTCGACCGCGCGCTGACGACCAAGCAGATCAAGATCCAGACCCAGCAGGCCCTGATCGCCAAGGCCGATCTTCGCGCCAAGACCCAGAACGCGGCCGACACGCTGCTGCGCAACCAGTGGGTCCTCCCGGTCACCGGCTACCACCTCACGGCGCGGTTCGGTCAGCGCAGCGGCCTGTGGTCCACGGTCCACACCGGCCTCGACTTCGCCGGCCCGTCGGGCTCGACGATCGTGTCGGTCGCCGCGGGCGTCGTGAAGTCGACGGGCTACGAGGGCGCCTACGGCAACCGCACCGTCATCACCCTCCGCGACGGCACCGACATCTGGTACTGCCACCAGAGCCGCATCGCGGTCAAGGTCGGCCAGACCGTCGAGCCCAACCAGGTCATCGGCTACACCGGCTCGACCGGCAACGTCACCGGACCCCACCTGCACCTCGAGGTGCACCCGGGCGGCGGCGTCGCGGTCGACCCCGAGCCGGTCCTGCGCCAGCACAGCGTCAACCCCTGACCCTCCCCCCACTCTCCTCCGCGATTTGTGACGGTTTGCACCGGTCGCAGCCGCTCGGATGGGGCAGATGGTCACAAATCGCGCGGTCCACAGCCTCGAGCCCAGACGCTCGGTTGTCCACAGTCGGCGATTCGTGCGGCTCGGGACTCCGCCACGATCGTCATCGTGGCTCTCATGGCCCCTCGACAGCCCGTACCGGCAGCACTTCGCGGCAGACCGTTCACGGTGGTAGAGGCATTGTCGGCTGGGCTGACCCGCCGAATGCTCCAGAGTCGACGGTTCGCCATGATTCATCCGGGCATCTATCTCGAGGCGCACATCGAACAGACCCTCGAGATTCTCGTTGCTGCTGACCTGCTCGCACTCCCTTCCGACGCCTGCGTCAGTCACATCACGGCGCTCCACTGGTATGGCGTGACAGTCGGGCCCTCGTGGCCGCGGCACTACTCGACCAACACGACGTCCCAGACGCGGCTCAAAGGTGTTCGTCTGCATCGACGTCTCGGGCGGCTCCACCCCAACGTCGTGCAGGACGTGAGGGTCCTCGGTCCGGATCGGACCCTCGTCGACTGCGGGACGCTCCTGAACGCTGTCGAGCTCGTCCGGGCCGGGGACTGGCTCGTGAGGCTGGGCGTCACGTCCCCGCCGACCGTCCAAGACTACGCCAACCATCGCCACCTCGACGGAGTCGTCAAAGCCCGTTCGTCTGCAGCCCTCGTACGAGAGCGGGTGGACTCGGTGCGCGAAACAGATCTCCGACTGACGCTCGTCGCGTGTCGCCTCCCCGAACCTGAGACGAACGCCGTCATTCGTGACGACGAGGGCGACTTCCTGGCGCGCGGAGATCTCGTCTATCGGCGCTGGAAGATCGTGATCGAGTACGACGGCTGGCATCACGACCGCGATGCGGGTCAGCGCCGCAAGGACCTTCTCCGAAGGGAGCGGCTCGAAGCCGCTGGCTGGCGAGTCATCGTGATCGTGAGCGAGGACATGAAGCACCCGACGAGCGTGGTCGCGCGGATCTGGCAGGCACTGACCGCTGCCGGCTATGACGGCCCGGCCCCGACGTACAACCGGGCCGCGATACGTACCCTCCGCGATTTGTGACGATCTCCACCGCGCGCACCGGACAGACCCGTGCAGAACGTCACAAATCGCGGGGGCGGAGGTTAGAGCTTTTCGACGGGGGCGTAGCGGAGGAGGAGTCGCTTGACGCCTTGAGAGCCGAAGTCGACGGAGGCGACCGACTTCTCGCCCTGGCCCTCGACCGCGATCACGGTGCCGAGGCCGAAGCTGTCGTGGCTGACGCGATCGCCGGCCGACAATGACACGACCTCGCGGGTCGCCCGCTTGGAGCGCGCGGCGACGTTGGAGGACCGGAACGACGACTGCGCCGTCGCCGACGGGGAGCTGGGCGTCCACTGCGTGGGCGGCGACGCGACCCGGCGCCAGTCGACCAACGCCTCGGGCAGCTCGTCGAGGAACCGCGACGGCGGGTTGTAGGACGGAGCGCCCCAGGCCGAGCGGGTCGCGGCCCGGGTGACGTAGAGGCGGGTGCGGGCCCGGGTGATGCCGACGTAGGCGAGGCGGCGCTCCTCCTCGAGCTCCTTGGTGTCGGCGAGGGAGCGCATGTGCGGGAACACGCCGTCCTCGAGGCCCGTGAGGAACACGACCGGGAACTCGAGGCCCTTGGCGGTGTGCAGCGTCATGAGGGTCACGACGCCGTCGCCCTCGTCGGGGATCTGGTCGGCGTCGGCCACCAGTGCGACCTGTTCGAGGAACGCGCCGAGCGACCCGGCCGCGAGGTCGGGGTCGTCGGAGATCGCGTCGACGGCCTCCGAGGGCTCCTCGTCGACGACCTCGACGCCCTGCTCCTCAAGCAGCGTGTCGGCGACCGTGCTTGCGCCCACCACGAACTCCCGGGCGACCGCGACGAGCTCGGCGAGGTTCTCGACCCGTGTCTCGTCCTGCGGGTCCGTGCTCTGCTCGAGCGTCGACAGGTAGCCGCTGCGGGTCAGCGCAGCCTCGAGCACGGCATCGGCAGGAGCACCCGACTCGGCCATCGTCATGAGCTCGGCCATCGTGGCCGTGAAGGACTGGATCGCGTTGAGCGAACGGGTCGCGAGGTCGGTGGCCTCGTCGGCACGCGTGAGCGCCTCCCAGAAGCTGATGTCCTCGGCGGTGGCCAGGCGCTGGATCGCGGCTTCGGCCCGCTCGCCGATGCCCCGCTTGGGCTCGTTGATGATGCGGCGCAGCGAGACCGCGTCGCGCGGGTTGACCAGCACCCGCACGTACGCCAGCGCGTCCTTGATCTCCTTGCGCTCGTAGAACCTGACCCCACCGACGACGCGATAGGGCAGGCCGACGCGGATGAAGACCTCCTCGAACACGCGGCTCTGGGCGTTGGTGCGATAGAAGATCGCGACGTCCTTGGCGGCCGCGACGCCCTCGTCGCCCAGCTTGTCGATCTCGTCGGCGATGAACTGGGCCTCGTCGCGCTCGTCGTCGCCGACGTAGCCGACGATCTTCTCGCCGTCGCCCTCGGCGGACCACAGCTGCTTGTCCTTGCGGCCCTCGTTGCGGCTGATGACGGCGTTGGCCGCCGACAGGATCGTCTGGGTCGACCGGTAGTTCTGCTCGAGCAGGATCGTCGCCGCGTTGGGGAAGTCGTCCTCGAACTCGAGGATGTTGCGGATGTTGGCGCCCCGGAACGCGTAGATCGACTGGTCGGAGTCGCCTACGACGAGCAGGTCGGACTCCTCGTCGGTCAGCTCCTTGATGAGCTGGTACTGCGCGTGGTTGGTGTCCTGGTACTCGTCGACCAGGATGTGCCGGAACCGTCGCCGATAGGTCTCACGGACGTCGGGCCAGGCCTGGAGCAGGTGGACCGTGTTCATGATGAGGTCGTCGAAGTCCATCGCGTTGGCCGCCTGCAGGCGCGCCTGATAGGTCTTGTAGGCCTCGGCGTAGATCTCCTCGGTGGGGTTGTCGGCGCGGCCCGCCGCCGACTCGTGGTCGACGAGCTCGTTCTTGAGGTTGGAGATCCAGTTGAGCACCGCACGCGGGTTGATCCGCTTGGGGTCGAGGTCCATGTCGCGGCAGACCAGCGTCATGAGCCGGCGCTGGTCGGCGGCGTCGTAGATCGTGAAGGACGACGTGAACCCGAACCGGGTCGCCTCGCGGCGGAGGATGCGTACGCACGCGGAGTGGAACGTCGAAACCCACATCATGCGGGCACGAGGCCCCACGAGGTCGGCGACGCGCTCGCGCATCTCGGCGGCGGCCTTGTTGGTGAACGTGATCGCCAGGATCGATCCGGGGTGGGCTCCGCGCGCAGCGATCAGCCACGCGACGCGACGGGTCAGCACGCGCGTCTTGCCCGACCCGGCACCGGCGACGACCAGCAGCGGCCCACCCGGGTGCGACACGGCCGCCTGCTGAGCCTCGTTGAGCCCCTCGAGGAGGGTCTCCGAGCGGGGGCGCCGCTTGTCGGCGGGCTTGTCCGGAGCGGCGGCGGGCACAGGGAACGGCAATGTCATCGTGCCTCCCAGCCTAGTTGCCGGAGCCGACACTGCCGCGGCCGGAGGGGCGCGTCAGACCTCGGAGAAATCGGGTACGGGGCCGCCCGGCGGGCACACCGCTCCGGGCACCTCCACCTTGAACGAGTCCTTCATGTCACCGAGGTCGAGGTGGCCCCGCGGCTTGCCCGCGCGGATGAGGTCGAGGTCGGGCAGATCGGCGGCCTCGGCCAGACCGGCGTCGTCGAGCGCGTCCAGCACCGGCGTCAGGTCGAAGTCGATCGCGCTCACCTCGCTGCCGTAGAGGTAGACGTCGACGTCCATGCGCGTCTTGATGCCCTTGACGTCGTACGCGTACTGGCCGGTGATCGCCGGCAGCGCGACGCGCATGACGTCGAGGACCGACGACCGGATCCGTACGATCCGCGTGCTGGGGTAGTCCGGGTCGGGCCTGATCGACACGGCGCGGCCCTTGGCCATCATCGTGGCGAACGCCGAGCCCTTCTCCAGGTCGTACGCGAACGGCACCCCGGGGAGCGACCTGAAGGACTTGACCGACGTGCGATACCAGCACTTCTCGCCCTTGTCGCCGAACGCGAGCTTGATGAAGACCCCCTCGGACTCGAGGATGCGCACCTTGACCGTGCCGCCGCCCGCCTCGATCGTCGCCGCCACCATGCCGCGTGACTGGTCGTACTGCGTCTTGGTGCGCATGAAGTACGAGCGCTTCGACTCGCCCGCCTCCTTGGCGGTCAGCCACAGCGTGTAGCTGCCCTCGTTGATCACCGTGAGCCGCTTGTTGGCGGCCGACAGTGCGACTCGAGCCGTGGAGACGTCCGGCGACCGCGTCGTCGCGGTCTTGGCCGTCTCCGCCGGCGAGGTCGACGCGTCGTCGGACGGGACCAGTGCCGGCACGAACACGCAGCCCGACAGCCCGGCTGCCGCGATCAACAACGCCGCGTAGCGCAGCACCCGAGTCATCACCAGGAAAGCGTAGTCGCGACAGGACGTCGCCGTGACCGGAAACGTAGACTCGCGTGCCATGGACGGCACGGTCGACATCCGGACGGCGGGCGAGGCCGACTTCGACGCCCTGACCGACCTCTGGGAACGCTCCGCCCGGTCGAGTCATGCGTTCATGGACGACGAGGTCTTCGCCCAGCAACGCCCCCGCGTACGCGACCTGCTGCTCCCCTCGATGGACGTGTGGGTCGCCGAGTCGGGCGGCGAGCCCCTCGGCTTCGTCGGTGCCCGCGAGGACGTGGTCGAGATGCTGTACGTCGCGCCCGAGGCCCAGGGACGCGGACTCGGTCCCAGCCTCCTGTCGCACGTCGACGGTGGCGCCGGGGCACACAGCGTCGAGGTCTACGCCGACAACTCCGTGGGGGTTGCCTTCTACACCGGGCAGGGCTTCGCCGAGCAGCTCCGCTACAGCGTCACGGTCGCCGGTGGGACGTTCGAGGTCATGCGCCTCACGAGGCCCGCCACATGAGTCTTGCCACGATCGATGCCTCGAGCCACGAGCCGCCGTACGAGCAGGTGCGCCGGCAGATCGCCGAGGGCGCCGCGACAGGAACCCTTCCCGCCGGCCACAAGCTGCCGACCGTACGCCAGCTCGCCACCGACCTCGGGCTGGCCGCCAACACCGTCGCCAAGGCCTACCGGGCACTCGAGGGCGACGGCGTGATCGAGACGCACGGACGACGAGGCACGTTCATCGCGAGCCGCAGGCTCCAGGATGCCGAGGCGGAGGCCGGCGCCCAGACGTACGCCCGGCTGGCGCGCACGCAGGGCCTGTCGCTCGACGAGGCGATCCGGCTCGTCGAGAAGAGCTGGACTCCCTGAGAGGAGTCTCAGCCTGCGGGGCTACCGTGTTCGGGTGCACCCCATGTCCCACGAACACTTCACTCTGGTCGTCGGGCTGCTGTTCATCGGCGGCATCGCCCTGATGGGCCTGGCCCTCAGCGGCTACGGCAGCAGCGACCGTACGCGCCAGCGCTCCCCGCGCCTGCCCGGCCACGACGTGCAGGACAAGCTCGACAACAGGGAGTAGTCACTCCGCCATCGTGTTGGGCCGCCGCCACGTACGTTCGAACGGCAGCCGCCACGCGCGCGGCGCGATGAGCTGGTGCACGGCGTTGGGTCCCCACGTGCCGCCCGAGTAGGGCCGCACGGGTGGCGGATCGGCGAGCAGCGGCTCGGAGATCTCCCACAGCCGCTCGATGCCCTCGGCGGTCGTGAACAGCGTGCGCTCCCCCCGCATCGCGTCGTAGATCAGCCGCTCGTACGCCTCGAGGACCTCGCCGGCCCGTTCGGTCTCCTGCATCGCGAACTGCATGCTGAGCTTGTCGAGCCGCATGCCCGGCCCGGGCCGCTTGCCGTAGAACGAGAGCGACATCTTGGACGAGTCGGCGAGGTCGAACGTCAGGTGGTCCGGGCCCGCGAGGCCGACACCCGAGCCGGCGGGGAACATGCTCTTGGGCGGCTCGCGGAACGCGATCGAGATGATGCGGGCCCCCTCGGCGAGCTTCTTGCCGGTACGCAGGTAGAACGGCACGCCGGCCCAGCGCCAGTTGTCGATCTCGGCCTTGAGGGCGACGAACGTGTCGGTCTCGGAGTCGGCGGCGACGCCGTCCTCGTCGCGATAGCCCTGGTACTGCCCGCGTACGACGTGGTGCGGGTCGAGCGGGAGCATCTGGCGGAAGACCTTGTTCTTCTCCTCGCTGATGGAGTCCGAGTCGAGCGACGTCGGCGGCTCCATCGCCATGAACGCCAAGACCTGGAACAGGTGCGTGACGACCATGTCCTTGAACGCGCCGGTGCCCTCGTAGAACGCCGACCGGCCCTCGACCGACAGCGTCTCGGGCACGTCGATCTGCACGTGGTCGATGAAGTTGCGGTTCCAGATCGGTTCGAACAGGCCGTTGGCGAAGCGGAACGCCAGGATGTTGAGCGCCGCCTCCTTGCCGAGGAAGTGGTCGATGCGGAAGATCTGGTCCTCGGCGAACACCTCGTGGAGCTGGGAGTTGAGCGCCTTGGCGCTGGCCAGGTCGGTGCCGAACGGCTTCTCCATGATGATGCGCGACCGCTCGACCAGGTTGGCAGCGTCGAGCGTGTGCACGACGTCGAGCGCAGCCTTGGGCGGGACGCTCAGGTAGTGCAGGCGCTGCGGGGTGCCGCCGAGCTCGGCCTCGAGCGCCGAGGCCGCCTCGGCCAGGGCCTCCGGGCCGGCCTTCACGTTGACGTACGTCAGCAGGGACGCGAACGCGGCCCACTGCTCGTCGTTGAGTGGCCGCGTCGTGAACTCCCGGCACGCCTTCTCGGCGAACGCGCGGAAGCCCTCGTCGTCGAAGTCGTCGAGCGAGACGCCGATGATCCGGGACTCCGGCACGAGTCCGGACTCCAGCAGGTGCATGATGCCGGGCAACAGCTTGCGGCGGGCGAGGTCGCCGGTGGCACCGAACAGCACGATCAGGTGGGGCTCGTTCATTCCCTCAGGCTAGACCTGAGAGGTTGCCGGTGCATGAACTCATTCCAGGGCGGCGAGGGAGAGCTCGCCCGAGTCGACCCGGCGCAGCATCTCCGCTATCGCGGCCGAGTCGTAGCGCCCCTCGGCCCGTGCCTCGATCAACGCATCCCGTTGGTCCGACAGCACGGACTGCCGGAGCGCCCGGTAGCTGTCCAGGCGACGATCGCGTTCCTCGCCGTCAGGTCCGGCCCATCGGGTGAACTTGTCCGGCGCGCTCTGCGCCCGCGCCTGGGCCACGACGACGGCGTCGAGGCCGGGCTCCTCCTCGGCGATCCGGGCTGCTGCCACCTCCAGCACGAGGTGTGCGAGGGACGCGATCTCCGCGCGCCTGATCTGCTCGCGATCCGCCTCGGCGCCGAGCCGACGTACGAGCCAGGCCAAGGTGCCACCCTGGATGACGAGCGTCGACACGGCCACGGCGAGGGCGACGAGCACCAGGAGCGGTCGTTGATCCGTCGCTGCGGGCAGCGTCTGAGCGGCGGCGAGCGTGACGCTGCCCCGCATGCCGGCCCACACCAGCACCCCGCCGTCACGACCCGTGAGCTTCTCCCGCTCGTAGAAGGCGATGTCGGCCTGGTTGCGCGCCACCATCTGCTGGATCGCCTTCCGTCGGCGCTCCGACATCCGGCGCGCCCTGGGCGACTCGAGCAACAGCCGGACGTTCTCGGGGTCGAGTCTCGAGGCCCGTCCTGCCGTCGCCTGCTGGCGGTCGTGACGCAGGTCGAGCAGCAGGTAGACCACGAAGGCAGCGCGCACGACCAGCAGGATCGCCAGCGCGGTCACCGTGACGAGCGCGAGCCGGTTCCAGGCTCCACCGTCGGTGCGGAAGTCGTCGACCAGGCCGGGAGCCTCGAGTCCCACGAGGAGGAACACCCCACCCTCGAGCAGGAAGGCGATGGTGCGCCAGTTGAGATCCTCCGCGCGGCGATCCTGTGGGCGCAGGTACTTCTGGCCCCAGTAGCCGGTGACCAGCCCCGTGACGACCACGGCCACCAGGCCGGACGCACCGACGTGCTCCGCCGGGGTGTATGCCGCGAACGGCACCACGAACGAGATCGCGGTGTTGAGCGTCGCGTCATGAACTCGCCTGCGCACCGCGAGACTGATGAACCCGATCAGCAAGCCGAGCAGGACGGCCAGCGCGACGGCCTTCACGAAGTCGCCCGCGACGCCCCAGATCGAGACGCCCGTCCCGGTGGCCGCGATGGCCGATCGCAGGAGGACCAGAGCCGAGGCGTCGTTGAGCATGCTCTCGCCGTCCAGCAGCGTGACCAGCCGAGGGGCGACGCCCGTACGCTTCACGATCGACGTCGCCACGGCGTCGGTGGGGCTCAGGACGGCGCCAAGCGCGATGCCCTCCGCGAGCCCGATCCCGGGAATGAGCCGGTCGAACGCCAGACCGCACAGCACCGATGACGCGATCACCACGAAGACCGAGAGCCCGCCGATCGACTTGAGGTCGCGGCGGAAGTCGACGACCGGCATGTTGACCGCAGCGGCGTACAGGAGAGGTGGCAGCACGCCGGCGAGGATGACCTCCGGCTCGATCTCGAAAGCCGGCACCCCCGGCAGGTAGGAGAGTCCCACCCCGGCGACGACGAGCGACAACGGTGCGGCGATTCCGAGCTTGGGCGACAGCCCGGAGACGGCGACGATCACGAGCACGCCGAGAATCGCCAGAAGGGTGAGGTCCATGCCCGAATCGTTCCATCAGCGGCCGACGTCGCGCTGTCAGCCGCTGTCAGGGTCGCCAGAGCGATGACAGTGGGCTGCAAGCGGCGGCCACCACGATGGTTGACATGACCAACTACGCCATCAAAGCCGAAGGGCTCACGAAGCACTACGGCGACACCATCGCTCTGGACGGCATCGACCTCGCCGTCCCCGAAGGCTCCGTCCTCGGAGTCCTCGGTCCCAATGGTGCGGGCAAGACCACTGCCGTCCGCATCCTCGCGACGCTGCTGCAGCCCGACGCCGGTCACGCGACCGTCGCAGGCCACGACGTCCTCCTCGATCCCACCGCCGTGCGCCGATCGATCGGCCTCACGGGGCAGTACGCCTCGGTCGACGAGCAGCTGACCGGCCGGGAGAACCTCGAGCTGTTCGCACGGCTCCTGGACTTCACCCGTCCCGACGCCCGCGCCCGGGCCACGGAGCTGCTCGGCCAGTTCGGGCTCACCGAGGCCGCCGACCGTCGCATCAAGACGTACTCCGGCGGCATGCGGCGCCGGCTCGACCTGGCGGCGAGCCTCGTCGGCCGGCCCGAGGTGATCTTCCTCGACGAGCCCACCACCGGCCTCGACCCCGGCAAGCGGGACGACGTCTGGAACCTCGTCCGCATGCTGACCGCCGAGGGCACCAGCGTCCTGCTGACCACGCAGTACCTCGAGGAGGCCGACGCCCTCGCCGACGCGATCACTGTGATCGATCTCGGCAAGGTCATCGCCCACGGCACCGCCGCCGAGCTCAAGCAGATCGTCGGCGGCCGCTCCCTCCAGGTGCGCCCGACCAACGTCCGCGACACCGCGGACATCCGAGCCGTCCTGAGCCGGATCACCGGCCGACCGGTCGAGGAGCCCACCCGTGGGCTGCTCACGACACCGATCGAGGACGAGAAGGACTTCACCGACATCGTCGTCGACCTCGCCGCCCGCGGCATCCCCGTCACGGAGATCGCCCTCAAGCTGCCGAGCCTCGACGAGGTGTTCTTCACCCTCACCGGCAAGGGCGTCCCCGATGACGCTCCCGCCGACCTCGACAAGGAGCCCGTCTCATGAGCACCACCATCACCCTGCCCGACTCGATCGAGCAGCGTCCCCCGTCGTCCCTCCCCTGGGCGCGACACTCGTTGACCCTCGCCGGCCGCTCCATCAAGAAGATGATGCGTCACCCCGAGCAGTTCTTCGACGTGACGCTGCAGCCCGTGCTGTTCCTGATGATCTTCGTGTACGTCCTGGGCGGCGCGATCGCCGGATCGACGCACGACTACTTGCAGTTCGTGCTGCCCGGCATCCTGATCCAGACCGTCCTGTTCAGCACGGTGTCGATCGGCGTCAACCTCAACACCGACATCAAGGAAGGCGTGTTCGACCGGTTCAAGTCGTTGCCGATCGCCCGCTCCGCACCCTTGGTCGGCGCGACGATCGCCGAGTGCCTTCGCTACAGCATCACGATCGGCATCAGCCTGATCGCGGGCTTCGTGATGGGCTACCGGACCAGCACCTCGATCCTCGACGTGCTCGCCGCCTGCCTGCTCGTCCTCGTGTTCGCCTGGTGCCTGTGCTGGATCGCGATCTGGCTCGGCATGATCTCCCGCGAGGCCGGGTCGGTGCAGGGCATCGGCTTCATGGCGCTCTTCCCGCTGACGTTCGGCTCGAGCATGTTCGCCTCCGCGGACACGATGCCCGGCTGGCTGCGGGCCTGGGTCAACGTCAACCCGGTCACCCACCTGACCGACGCGGTCCGCGGCCTGCTCACGGGCGGTCCGGTCGCCGAGGACGCGTTCATCGCGCTCGGCACCGCCGGCCTGATCCTCGCGGTGTTCGCACCGCTGGCCGTCAGGGCGTACCGCACCAAGGCCTGACCCCTGGGCGGTGAGTCAGTCGCCCTTCCACCCGCCTGATGGGCGATTGGTTCACCGCTCCGTTCCTGGGGCGGTGAGCTGGTCGCCCATCGTCGTCCGTGAAGGGCGACCAGGTCACCGCTGCGTCACGTGGCGGGGAGGGCGAGGTCGATGGCGTCGTCGCGTACGAGTGACCGGCCTTCGGCGTGCAGCTGCTCGTAGCGCTCGTCGCCCAACGACGTGCGCAGGCTGGTCCGCAGGTCACGCAGGTCCACGTGCAGGAGGTCGGCACGGCCGCGGATCGCCTCCGACGCGCCCAGCACGGTCGCCGCCCTCTCGTCGTCGCCGTCCAGGTGAGCCAGGATCGCGGCGGACGAGGCGACCTGCGCGATGACCGGCATGTCCCTCGTACGGCGGCCGATCCGCGAGGCCGTGACCAGCTCGGCGCGGGCTCCCTCGAGATCGCCCGACGAGGCGCGGGTCACCACGAGGCCGGCCCGGATGACCGCCTCCATCTGCCCGCCGCCGAACGTCGAGACGGCATCGAGGTTCTGCAGGACGAACTCGAGGTGACCGCTCGCGATCTCGTCGTGCCCCGCGCAGTGCTCCAGATGGGCGAGGCTGATCCGCGTGGTGAGCTCGAGGCGACGGTTGCCGTCACGACCCGCCTTGATCAGCGCGTTCTCGAGGTTGCCGCGGAGCTCGTCCATCTCGCTCTCGCTGGCGAGCGCGACGCGCAGACCGGTGATCTGCATCGTCGAGAAGTCGGCGTCCTCGCCCGCGCCGAGCTCGTGCAGCAGCGGGGTCGCCTCCTCCCACGAGGCCAGCGCCTCGGCGAACCTGCCGTCCAGTGAGTGGACCATGCCCTGCTGTGACAACGCCATGGCGAGTCCCCAGCGGTCGCCGAGCTCCCGGAAGTCGTTGATCGTCGGCTCGAGGAGCTCCACGATCTCGCCCACACGGCCCTCGTTGTCGAGCATCACGATCTGCATGAGGTTGATCGTCGCGCGGGTCCAACGGTCGTTGGCCCTCGGCAGCTCACGGTCACCGGTGACGCCGAAGAACGCCATCGTGGCCAGCACGATGTCGACCACCTGGTGCTCGGGGTGGTGGGCGTCCCAGATCGCCAGGATGCGGTCGACCGGCTCCTGCCACTCGGGCACGTGGTCGGGGTTCTCGTGGCCCGCCAGCACGAGGATGCCGGTCAGGGACAGCGCCTGGATGCAGATCTCGCTGGCCGGATCTGCCTCACCCGGCAGGGCCAGCACGGTGTCGGCCCACGAGCACGCCTCGACGTGCTGGCTGCGGATCGACCAGTACCAGGCCAGCGCCGAGACCAGCCGTGCCGCGTCCGGACGGTCCTGGCGGTCGACCGCGAACCGCAGGGCAGCCATGATGTTGGCGCGCTCGAGGTCCATCATGCGTACGGCAGCCACCTGGTCACCGCCGCGGAGACGGGTGCCCTGCTGCTCGGCGATGTCGAGGAAGTAGCGCAGGTGCGCCTCCCGGACCGCCTCGGCGGTGCCGCGCTCGACCAGCCGCTCGACGCCGTACTCCCGAAGCGTCTCGAGCATCCTGAAGCGCGGCGTCTCCCCACGTACGGGCACCAGCAGGGACTTGTCGGCCAGCGACTCGAGCAGCTCCTCCGTGCGGTCCCCGGCCACGGAGACGGCAGCGGCGCTCTCGGTGGTCACCCCACCCGGGAAGACCGCCAGCCGCTCGGCGAGGTCACGCTCGGCGTCCTCGAGCAGGTCCCAGCTCCACTCGACGACCGCGCGCAGGGTGCGGTGACGCGGCAGTGCGGTGCGGCTCCCGCCGGTCAGCAGGCGGAAGCGGTCGGACAGCCGGGCCGCGACCTGCGGAGCCGTGAGCGTACGGAGTCGCGCCGCGGCGAGCTCGATCGCCAGCGGCTGGCCGTCGAGGCGCGCGCAGATCTCCAGCACGGCGGGCATCGTCTCGTCGGTGAGCGCGAACGACTGGTCGACGGCCTGCGCCCGGAGCACGAACAGCTGGATCGCGCTGTGCTCCATCGCCTCGTCGATCGTGCTGCCCGGGTGCGGCATCGTCAGCGGGCTCAGCTGGTAGGCGAACTCCCCGATGATGCGCAGGGGCTCGCGGCTCGTCGCCAGGATTCGCAGCTTGGGGGCGTGCGCCAGGACGTCCTCGGCGATCTCGGCGACCGCGCCGACCAGGTGCTCGCAGTTGTCGAGCAGCAGCAGGCCCTCGACGTCGTGGACCGCATCGATGAGGCGCGTACGATCGTCGGGTCGCGGCGCGGTGGACGGCCGGTCGAGGACCGACACCTCGAGCAGTCCCATCGCCGACAGGATCGCCTGCAGGATGCCGTCGCTCCCGGTCACGGGCGCGAGCTCGGTGAGCCAGACGTCCTCGAAGCGGTCGAGCGCCGCACGGGCCGTCTCGACGGCGAGCCGGGTCTTGCCGGCACCGCCGGGCCCGAGGATCGTCACGAGCCGGTGGTCGACGAGCGCCGCCTGCAGGTCGGCGATCGCACCTTCACGGCCGACGAACGAGGTCAGCGCCGACGGGAGCGCCGGGTGGTTGCGGCGGGCACCGTGCTCGCCGCGCAGGATCGACAGGTGCAGCTCCTGGAGCTCCGGCGAGGGGTCGGCGCCGAGCTCCTCGGCCAGCATCCCGCGCAGGCGGTCGTACGCCGTGAGCGCCTCGTTGGCTCGTCCGTGCGCGGCCAGCGCCGTCAGGTAGAGCACCCAGAACGAGTCGCGGTAGGGATGCGCCGTGGTCAGCTCGGCCAGCTCCGCGATCACGGCGAGGTCGTCCGTCGAACGTACGCGGTCCCGCAGGCTCGACTCCACCGCCGTGAGCCGCAGCTCGCCGAGCCGGTGTGCCGCCGAGGGCGCGAACGGGAACTCGGCGACGTCCGCCAGCGCCTCGCCCCGCCACAACCGCAACGCCTCGTCCACGCGGCCGCCGGCGACGAGCCGCTCGAACTCGAGGGCGTCGACCGACACGCACTGCAGGACGTACCCGGCCGGGGTCGAGTCGAGTGCGCCGTCGGGGAGTCGCCGGCGCGTGCGGGACACGATCGACTGCAGCGCGTTGGTCGCGTCGGCCGGCACGTCGAGGCCCCAGAGGTCGTCGATCAGCGTCGTTGCGGCGACCGGGCGACCCGCGTCGAGAGCAAGGCGCGCCACGAGGGCGCGGTTGCGCGGCCCGCCGAGATCGAGGTCCTGATCATCGGCGCGCACTCGCAACGGTCCGAGGACGTCAACCTGCACATCCGCCATTCTGCCGCACTGTCACGTATGCCCGACCCCAACTTTGAAGCGTTGCGCACGGAAAGCGGGCTGTGAACCTGCCCAACGCTTCAAAAGTTGGCGGATCAGGCGGCGGTGCGGGCGTACGCGGCGGGGGTCACGCCGAGCGTGGTGCGGAAGTGGCGGGTCAGGTGCGCCTGGTCGTAGAAGCCGACGACCGCCGCGACCTCGGCGGGCGGCACCCCGTCGAGGAGCAGCGCGCGAGCCCGATCGACGCGGCGGCCCGTGACGTAGCGGTGCGGCGGCAGGCCGTACTCGCGCCCGAACGCCCGGATCAGCTGCGTCGGGTGGGCGTCGAGCTCGGCGGCGAGGGACTCCAGCGTCGGTACGTCCGTGAGGTCGCGGTCGAGCACCTCGCGGAGCTTGCGGGCAAGGCGCGGCTCGGCGGTGCGGTGTCGCGGCTCGGCCGAGCTGTCGAGGTGCAGGGTCATCCGCTCGCTGATGACGGCGAGCTGCGACTCGGCCTCGAGCTCGTCGCCCGGCGACGCCAGCGCCCGGTGGAGGTGACCGACCGCGGAGACGAGCTCCTCGTCGAGCAACGTCGGCCGGCGCACGGCGGCGCCAGTGAGGTCGAGCGTCAGCCACCGCTCGTCGAGATAGACGACCCGCTTGTCGAAACCGCCCGGCACCGCGGCCTTTCCGTCGTGGGGCACGTGCGGCGGCAACAGGGTCAGCGACCGCGGAGGAGCGTCGTGCGGCGTGCGCTCCAGCTCGTACGAGACGCCGCCCGTGTCGATCAGCAGGACGGTCCAGAACGCGTGCGTGTGCGCCGGATAGGCGTGCTCGGTGAAGTGCGCGTGCAGCACCTCGCCGACTCCCGGGACAGCCGGCCGCCAGGCGCGGACGTGCTCTCCGGCGGTCATGTCAGGAATGTACAAGACCCGCACCAGCCCTTCGGGCGACTCTGGAGGCATGGACGACACCCTCGAACCGATCCGCTTCGACACGAAGGTCGCCGTGCTCCTGCACGAGGACCTCGCCCCGTGGCAGGCGCTCAACGTCACGGCGTTCCTCATCAGCGGCATCGCGACCGACAAGGACCTCATCGGCGACCCGTACGAGGACGCCGACGGCACGGAGTACCTGCCGATGATCCGGCAGCCCATCGTGGTGTTCGCCGGCGACTCGGCCCAGCTCAAGGCGGCGCACGCCAAGGCGGTCACGCGGGACCTGGCAACGGCGGTCTACACCCGCGACATGTTCGCCACCGGCAACGACCGCGACAACCGGGCGGCCGTACGTGCGGTCGGCCGTGACGACCTCGACCTCGTCGGCATCGCGGTGCACGGACCCAGGAACGGCGTCGACAAGACGTTCAAGGGCGTCAAGCTCCACCCCTGACACCCAGTCGACCCGGGGTCAGATCAGGCGCCGGTCGTTGGCCCAGCGGGTCAGCTCGTGGCGGCTGGAGAGCTGCAGCTTGCGGAGCACGCTGGAGACGTGCGTCTCGACCGTCTTGATCGAGATGAACAGCTCCTTGGCGACCTCCTTGTACGCGTAGCCGCGGGCGATGAGCCGCATGACCTCGCGCTCCCGCTCGGTCAACCGGTCGATCTCCTCGTCGACCTGCGCGACCTCGATCGTGCCGGCGAACGCGTCGAGCACGAACCCGGCGAGCCGCGGGGAGAACACGGCGTCGCCCTGCGCCACCCGGTTGATCGCGTCCAGCAGCTCGGGGCCGGAGATGTTCTTGGTGACGTAGCCGCGGGCGCCTGCGCGGATGATGCCGATGACGTCCTCGGCGGCGTCGCTGACCGACAGCGCGAGGAACTTGGTGTCGGGGTGCCGCAGGTGCAGCCGGCGGATGACCTCGAGGCCACCGCCGCCGGGCATGTGGACGTCGAGCAGCACGACGTCGGGCGTGGTCTCGGCGATGACCTTGACGGCGCTGTCGACGTCCTCGGCCTCCGCGACGATGTCGACGGGACCGTCGATCTCGGCCCGTACGCCGGTGCGGAACATCGCATGGTCGTCGACGATGGCGACACGCAGTGTGGTCATGGGCTCACTTCTTCTGTGGGTACGCGTTCGGTGGTGGCATCTGACGGGGTCTGTTCGCCCGTGCGGACGGGCACGCTCAGTGCGACCTCCGTGCCCTCGCCCGGCTGGCTGCGGATCGTGGCGGTCCCACCGTGTCGTTCGACCCGGCCGATGATCGAGCCTCGCACACCCATGCGGTCCTCGGCGATCGTCTCGGTGTCGAAACCCACGCCGCGGTCGCGTACGAAGACCTCGACCGTACGTCCGTCAGTCTCGGCGTAGACGTCGATGCGGTCGACCTGGGCGTGCTTGGCGGCGTTGATCATGGCTTCGCGGGCGGCCTTGGCGAGCGCCGCCACGTCGGGGTCGAGCGCCGCATCGCCCACGGCGATGACCTCCACCGGCACACGGTGCGCGTCCTCGACATCCGCGGCCGACGCCCGCAGCGCGGCCACGAGGGAGTCGCCGGGCTTCTCGTCGTTGCCGTAGAGCCAGGCCCGCAGCTCGCGCTCCTGGCGGCGGGCCAGGGTCGCGACGACAGCGGAGTCGCCGGCGTTCTTCTGGAGCAGGGCGAGCGTCTGCAGGACGGAGTCGTGCAGGTGGGCGGCCACGTCGGCGCGTTCCTGCGAACGTACGCGCTCGCGGCGCTCCTCCGACAGGTCACCGAGGAGCTTGGTGATCCACGGCCCGAGGATCAGCAGGAGGCCGAGCGCGGCGACCGCCACGGCGGAGGCCAGGTCGACGATCGCGCCCCAGCCCCGCTCCTGGCTGAGGAAGTAGATGCCTGCGGAGACGACCAGCACGGCGCCGGCGGCCACGCGCAGCGCGAATCCCAGGCCACGCGTCTGACGCATCCAGCGCCCCCACGCGGCGTCGTCGAACTGCCGCCAGATCACGGCGAGGCCGACGACGCCGATCAGGAGCGGCGCGAACAGGCTGCCGGCGATGCCCCGGCCGCTCGCCTGGATCATGAACATGACGCCGACGCCCACGGCGCCGAGGGCCACGGTCTGGAACACCTCGAACGCGCTGGGACGGCCGCTGGTGCGCAGACCGCGCCGGGTCGCCGACTCGAGGCCGGGCGAGAGCTCGGGCTGGCGCAGCGGCAGGAACCGCCACAGCAGCAGATAGGCGATGACGCCCATGCCGTGGAACCACGTGGCGACGATGAACGCCAGCCGGACGTAGAGGACCGGGATGCCGAAGTGCTCGGCGACACCCGTCGCCACACCGCCGACGAGCCGGCGATCGGCTGGTCGGTAGGCACGGCGGTATTCGGTCACCCCATGATCGTCACACGTACGCGTGTGCGCGCGCCATCAGGAACGTCCCTCCCGCACCCTGAGCGGTCCCGGGTGCGATTCAGGGTCGTACCCGATGTGCTGCAGGGCCGTCCTCGGACACGATGGAGGCATGAACGCAGAAGACACACGCACCATGCCGCCGGACGGCGACTTCGATCCGCACCGGATCCGCTCGATCACCGACATGAAGCGGTCCAAGGACGACCGCGTCCTCGGCGGCGTGTGCGCCGGCGCGGCGAAGTACCTCAACATCGACCCCGTCATCGTGCGGGTCGTCATCGCGGTGCTCACGATCGCCGGGTTCGCCGGTGTCATCGTCTACGCCGCCGCATGGTTCCTGCTGCCGGCCGAGGGGGACGACAAGAGCGTCGCCGCCGACTGGTTCCGCCTCGACAAGAACGAGGAGCAGGTACGCGTCGCGGGTCTCGTCGGCGCCGTCGTGCTGGCCGCGGTCGCGATCGTCGGGGACGGCGGCTGGTTCTGGGGCGGAGCGCCCTGGATCCTGGTGCCGGTCGCGTTCGTCTACTACCTCTTCGTCGTACGTCCCCGGCGTCGGCGCCAGGCCGAGACCGACCTCGCCGCACAGTTCGCACCACCGGGCGTCGACCCGGCCGACGAGTCGGCTCGCGGACCGGAGTTCGCCGCCGCCAAAGCCGGCCTCGTGGCCCGCGGCAAGCGGGACAAGGCGGGTCGCGACCGGTCGTGGACCCTCACCTGGCTGACCCTCTCGGTCGCCGCCATCGGCGTCGCGGCGACGGGCATCTACGACGCGTACAACGACGGGCCCCACTGGACGGCATACGTCGCGGTGGCGCTGGGCGTCGTGGCGATCGGCCTGCTGGTCAGCACGTTGATCGGCAACGGGGGCCCGCTGATCGGCCTCGGAGTCCTCCTCGCGATCACCCTCGCGATCGGCTCGCTGATACCGCGCGGCGAGATCGGCACGCAGACCCCGAGGCCGGCGAACGCCACGCAGGTCGAGTCGCACTACCTGCACGGCATCGGCCGGATCGAGCTCGATCTCACCGGCCTCAGCAACCCGCAGGCGATGCTGGGCCGCACGGTCAAGATCAAGACCGGCATCGGCGAGACCAAGGTCATCGTGCCCACCGGGCTCAACGTGCGCGTCACGTCGGACATCGACGCCGGCGAGATCCGCGTGTTCGACCGCGAGACGGACGGCACCGACACCGACCTCACCTATCCCGCCGCTGAAACGGGCGCAGCCCTGACGATCGACATCCACCAACGCATCGGAGACATCGAGGTGATCCGCAGATGACCAGACACTCATTCCGCTGGGAAGGCCTGGTCTTCGGGCTGTTCTTCCTTTCCGCCGTCGGCAACTGGGCCGTGTGGAAGCAAGACCTCATGTCGCCGCGCCAGTTCGGCCTCACGGCCTCGGGCGTGCTGATCGCGCTCGGACTGCTCGGCGTCGCCGCAACCGTGTGGCAGACCAGGCCGGCCAACCGCACGGCAGCCGTACCGGCTCCTGAAGCCACCACCGAGACCACCACCGAATCAACCATCGACATCACCCCGGAAGGACCTGAAGATGAAGAAGCTCACCCGAAGCCGTGACGACAAGTGGTTCGGAGGTGTCTGCGGAGGCCTCGCCGACTACACCGGCATGGACGCCGGCCTGATCCGCATCCTCGTCGCGGTGTTCTCGATCCTGGGCTTCGGCTCGGTGATCGTCGCCTACATCGTGGCGTGGATCCTGGTGCCCGCCGAGCAGCCGGCTGCCTCACAGACCGTGTGGGCGCAGGCTACTGACGTTCCTGCCACAGAGAGCGTGCCTGCACCGCCGTCTGCGTGAAGTCGGAGAAGACGCCGTCCACCCCGGCGTCGAAGAACGCAAGGTACTCGCCCACGGCATCGCCGTGGGCGGCCTTGTCGTTGCTGGTCCGCAGGTTGGTCGGGAGGAAGTTGTTCTCGTTGCGCATCGTCCAGATGTGGACCAGCAGCCCGGCGGCATGAGCATGGCCGACGAGGCCGGTCTCACCGGCCAACCGGTACTTCTTGTCGCGGGCGATGACCTGGCTCTTGTTGGGCCCGATGCCGTCGGCGTACGAGGCGATGGCCGCCAGCTCATGCGGCGCCACGAGGTCCGCGTACGTCCTGGGGTCGCGCGCCTCGACCAGGTCGTACGGCGCGCCCTGCCGGTCCATCAGCTGGATCAGCGGAAGCGGCGTCCGGTCGCGCAGGCTCCGGAGGTTGCCGGTCTCCATCGACTGGATGATGACCTTGGCACCGTCGTGGTTGACCCGGCGACGCTCGAGGTTGGCGATCAGCAGGTCGTTGAGGTCGTGGCCGATCCCGGCGAAGTAGGTCGGGTGCTTGGTCTCGACGTAGACCCCGATCGGCTCCTCGCGGCCCTCGCTGGCGTCCTCGGCGATGTTGAGCACCTCGTCGAACGTCAGGATCTTCTCGACGTCCTCCAGCGGGATGTTCTGCGGGCGCAGCGCCGGGAGCCGCTCACGGACCCGCAGCGTCTTGATCTCCTCGAGCGTGAAGTCCTCGGTGAACCATCCCGTGTGCGGGATCCCGTCGACGAACTTGGAGACCTTGCGATCCGCGAACTCGGCCCGCTCGGCCACATCCGTCGTGCCGCCGATCTCGTTCTCGTGCCGCACCACCAGCACACCGTCCTTGGTGCTGACGACATCGGGCTCGATGTAGTCGGCACCCTGCGCGATCGCGAGCAGGTAGGACGGCCGCGTGTGCTCGAGTCGCTCGCCGGGAACTCCGCGGTGGGCGATGACGATGGGTGCCGGGGACACACGTCAATCAAACCGCATGTGGCCCGCGCTGCGGGTCGGCGCGCACGAGACGTACAGCACCATCACGGCGGGGATCCGCCGCCGCCATGAGGTGTCCGTCGTGCCGGCGGAGCGTCGCGGCGACGCCGCCGTAGTACATCGTCAGGTCGGTCTCGGTCTTGACGACCTCGTCCGGGCGGCCGGCCCGATGGACGTGGACCCTCGGGTGGTTGATCGCCTGCTGGAGGCCGAGACGGCCGTTGACGAACCCGGCGAGCGCCTGCACGATCGCGGTCGTGATGCGGTCGGCGCCGGGCGAGCCGATGGCGATCGCCGAGCCGTCGACGTGGTGGCCGACCGTCGGCGCCATGTTGGACAGCAGCCGAGTGCCGGGCGGCAGGCCGTGCAGGCCACGGGCATTGAGCTCCGGCTCGCCGAGGCAGTTGTTGAGCCAGATCCCGGTGCCCTTGGCGATCATCCCCGAGCTGTAGCCCGACGACACCGTCACCGAGCACGCGCCGCCCTCGCTGTCGGTCGCCGACACATGGGCGGTCGAGCCGGACTCCAGCACGGCGAGGTGGTCGTGGTCGACGAGGGCGAGGAACTCCGCAGCGTCCCGCTCCAGGTCGTCCGTGTGGTCCAGCACCCGGAGCCGGTGGCCGAGAACCGCGCGCTGCACGCGGATCAGGTGCTCGACGTCGTCGCCGTCCCACTCGCCGTACGGGCGCCCGTCGAGCATCCGCAGCATCGCCGCCACGCACACGCCGCCGACCGACGGTGGCGGGTTCGTGCCGAACGTCCAGTCACCCACCGTGCTGAGCAGCGAGGGACGCACGACCGGTCGGTACGCCGCGAGGTCGTCCGGCCCGAGGATGCCGCCGCGCTCGACGACGTCGGCGCTGATGAGCTTCGCGAGGTCACCGGTGTGGAGCGCGCTCGGCCCCTCGCCCGCGATCTGCTCCAGCGAGCCGACAAGGTCGGGCAGCACGATCAGCTCGGTCGTGACCAGGCCGTCCTCGTCGTGCACCGCGGCGTCGCTCTCGTCGTCCCAGCCGAAGATCAGGTCGTGCACGTGCTCGAGGTAGTAGCGCGACGCCGAGCCGAGCCGGAAGCCGCCGCGGGCCACGTCGATCGACGGGGCCACGATCTCGCGCCACGGCAGCCGGCCCCACCGCGCGTGCGCCGCGCCGAGAGCCGCGACCGAGCCGTGCGCAGCCACCGAGCCGGGGCCGATCGTCGCGGTGACCCCGTCGCCGTAGTCCGTGTGGATGTCCCACGTGCCGCCGCCCAGCTCTCGGCCGCGTCCCGGCATCTCCATCCAGCCGTCGACGGTCTGTGGGGCGCTGCCGTCCTGCGGCTGGACCGTGATGAACCCGCCGGAGCTCAGCGACACGATGCCGATCTCGTTGACCATCGTCACGAGCACCGCGGCCAGTGCCGCGTCGACCGCGTTGCCGCCACTGCGGGCGATCTGCTCGCCGGCATCGGCGGCGGCCTCGTTGGGCGCGGCGATCGCGACGTCCGGCATTCCCGCAGGCTACTCGCACTCGCGCCCGGTAGGGTTCATCCCAGGTGAGCCGGGAAGTCTGGTCGGCATGTTGTCGCCGACCCCAGGAGTGCCAGTGCCGAAGCCGTCCACCCGGATCTTCAGCCGCGGGTCGTGGCCTGAGGCCTCACGCATCGCCGACATCCTCCGTCAGGAGACGCTCGGTGGCGCCCTGCTGCTCGTCGCCACCCTCGCGGCCATCGTCGCCGCCAACGTCGGTGACGACTACGCCTCGCTGCGGGACACCGCCTTCGGCCCCGACTCGCTCCATCTGCACCTCACGTTCGGCCAGTGGGCATCGGACGGGCTGCTGGCGATCTTCTTCTTCGTCGCGGGGCTCGAGCTCAAGCGCGAGTTCGTCGCCGGGGACCTGCGTGAACCCAGCCGCGCCGTGCTCCCGGTCGTGGCCGCAGTCGGCGGCATGGCAGTGCCGGCCCTGCTCTTCGTGCTGGTCAACCTCGGCGGCTCCCTCGACGGCTGGGCCATCCCGACCGCGACCGACATCGCGTTCGCCCTCGCCGTCCTGGCGGTGATCGGCAGCCACCTCCCGTCCGGGCTGCGGACGTTCCTGCTGACGCTCGCCGTCGTCGACGACCTGCTCGCGATCATCATCATCGCCGTGGTCTACACCAAGACCCTGCACGTCGAGTACCTGCTGCTCGCACTGATCCCGCTCGCGGTCTTCACGGTCCTGGTGCAGCGCCGCGTACGGTCGTGGTGGCTGCTGCTGCCACTCGCGGCGCTGGTCTGGGGCCTCGTCCACGCCTCCGGCGTCCACGCCACGGTCGCCGGCGTCCTGCTCGGCTTCGCCGTGCCGGTCACCCGCCGCGACGGGAGCGGCGGCACCGGCCTCGCCGAGCACTTCGAGCACCGGTTCCGACCCCTGTCCTCGGCGGTCGCGGTGCCGGTGTTCGCCTTCTTCAGCGCCGGCGTGGCGATCGACGGCTGGGCCGGGTTCACGGACGCGCTGAGCGAGCCCATCACGCTCGGGATCATCGCGGGGTTGTTCGCGGGCAAGACGATCGGCGTCTTCGGCGCCACGTGGCTGGTCGCCACGTTCACCCGCGCCGAGCTCGACGACGACCTCGAGTGGCTCGACGTCCTCGGTCTCGCGATGCTCGCCGGCGTGGGCTTCACGGTGTCCCTGCTGATCGGCGAGCTGGCGTACGGCGTGGGCAGCGCGACGGACGAGCACGTCAAGACCGGCGTGCTGGTCGGGTCACTGGTGTCCGCCCTCGGCGCCGCGGTGATCCTCCGCGTCCGCAACCGGCGCTACCGCGACATCGCCCTCCGGGAGGCCGCGGACGACGACGGCGACGGGATCCCCGACGTCTTCCAGTGAGGGCGCGTCACGATGCGGACCGCCGTCTCACCCTGTGACCCAGGTCACAAGTGACTACCTGTCTAGTCCTAAAGAACTATATGCACATTCTGTGGGTAAGCCTGTGAACATGTGCACCGCTGCGATTGCAGGAAGTTTGCCCGCGAGGCTCAGAGAGCCGACGACCAGCGGGTGTAGCCGGGTCGTACGCGCACCACGTCGTCGATCGATGCGATGTCCTTCCAGAGCACCAGGAACGACCCCCGCTGCCGCCGCTCGTACCACTGCGCGAGGGGTGCCGGAGAGCTGACGGACGTACGTTCGTAGCCGAGGAAGCCCTGCCGCTGCTTGGGGGCCACGATGAGCCCGACGAGCTGCGCGTCCGCCAAGAGCTGGCCGGGTGAGCCGTCGACCGCGAGCCGGCAGTCCACCACGAAGCCCAGTGGTCCGTCGGGCCCGACCACGGGGCGGCGGAGCACGTCACTCAGGAACATGCCGGCCTCCGGGGATGCGAGCGATGACCTGGTCGCGCAGCCAGTGCTCCGACCACGTCACGTCGAACGCCGAGCCCGGTTGCCCGAGCCCGATGGCCGTGCCGATCGCACTGACCGCCGACCACGGGACGAGGTGCATGCGGGACCTCGGCGGCCGACCGCCGAACATGCGAGGCCAGAGGCCCGAGTTGAGCACCAGGTTTGTCACCACAGGAGGCGAGTCGGGGTCGAGCTCGCGGCCGGGCTCGATGCCGTCGACCTCGACGTTGTCGACGTGGCCGATCGGCACGTCGTCGTTGTCGAGCACCTGGCGGTCGAGGACGTGCAGGTTGAGGTCCAGGACCCGGCCGGGTGACTCGTGCTTGGGCAGATCGGCCATCAGGCACCTGCTTTCGTCAGGATCATCAGCGGGATCGCCGCGATCGCGGCCACCATGATGATCACGAGGTAGACCGACGACACCGCGTTGAGCAACCGGCCGTTGGTGTGCTCACCGACGTACTGCGGATCGTTCGCGACGACCAGGATCGGCAGGTACGTCAGTGGCAGCGCGACGGCTGAGAACACGACCGAGTACTCCGTCACGAGGATCGGGTCGATCCCGGTGAGAAGGACCAGCACCGCGACGATCAGGCAGATGATGATCGTCAGGTGGAAGCGGGCCGCCTGGGCCGGCCGCCGGAACTTGCCCCACGACCAGCCGTTGAACTGGGCCAGCGCATAGCCTGCCGAGAGGCCGGTCTCCAGCGCTGCGCCGAACGTCGCGGCGACGACTCCCAGGATCACGACCGCCAGCCCGAGCTGCCCCGCGCCCATCGCCACCGGCAGGACCGTCTGCGACAGCGCATCGACGTCGATGCCGCGGGGCAGCAGCACCGTTGCGGCGCAGCCCGCGATGAACAGCGACAGCACACCGCCCAAGGGGAAGCCCACCAGGACGTTGGCCCGTGACGTCACCAGGTCCTTCTCGGTCCACCGCTCCTCGACTCCACCGGAGGAGAAGAAGAACACCTCGTACGGCGTCATGGCGGCGCCGAACAGGGCGATCGCGTAGTACCAGTACGTCAGCGGGGTCTCGCGCGGGTGCGACGTCTGCTGCAGCGCCTGGTCCTTGAGCTCGCCCCAGTCGGGGCCGAGCAGGAACAACGCCACGCCGAACACCACGAGGGAGAGCCCGAGCACCCCGGCGACGTTCTCCATGATCGAGAACTTGACCCGCCAGATCACGAGCCACACCGCGAAGGCCGCCACCGGGATCCACAGCAACGGCTGGACGCCGCTGGCCAGCTGGAGTGCGAGGGCGACACCGCCGACCTCGGCGGTCAGCGTCATGATCGTGATCAGCAGGGAAGCCACCAGGTTGGCCGTGCCGGCGCGAGGACCGAGCCGCTCCCGGATGATCTCGAACGTCGCGCGCCCGCTGATGGCGGCGACGCGGCCCGACATCTGGGCGAACAAGCAGATGCCGACGACGCCGACGACGACGGCCCAGGCGAGCGACATGCCGAAGCGCGAACCCACGACCGCGTTGGTCACCAGGTCCCCGATGTCGACGAAGCCGCCGATCGCCGTGAGGATGCCGAGCGCGACGGCGAAGTACTTCTTCATCGCGGCGCCTCGAGCTTCTTCGCGAGCTGCTCGAGGTCGCTGGAGCTCTGCTTCAGCTCATCGAGCGCGGACCGGACACTGGGCGCTCCTGGATAGCCCGACAGCGCCTGGCTCGCGTGCCGAACCGCGGTGTCCGCGTCACCCAGGGCCTTCGTGACGGCCTCGAGCTGCCCAGCCGTGTGCCGGTCCGTGGGCTTGAACGCCGATGCCTGCTTGGACGCCGCCGTCATGCGGGTACCGGCCTCGTCGACCATCGTCTCGGCGAAGCTGCCGGTCGTGTCATCGTCCTGCGACGACGTGAGGGCCAGCGTCGCGCTGCCGACGGCGGACTGCGCCTCGCGGACGCCCATCGACATGTCCTGCGGGCTCCCGGAACAGCCGGAGAGGACCGCCAGCGCGAAGGCCACGGCAACAGCCACCACCGTTCGCACGTGCATCGTGATCCTCTCGGCCCTGCGCGGATTCGCACCACCGATCCACATACCCACTGGTCAGCGTGACCAAACCCGCGTTTGTCACAGTCCGTCAGGGGTATGTGGGCCGCGACATGAACCCACAGGTCCTCGCCCCGATCGCCGGCCATCCACGGCCCGGTCCTCCGGAGCACTCGCGCCCGCCTCGTGGGTTCGTCGACTGCCGCGGCGAGTGGCAGGACCTCGACGACGACGACAAGGATCACGATGCTGCTCCCTAAGGCCCGCGGTGAGCTGAGCGAAGCGCTGTTCGACGCCCTCCGCTCCGACACCGGCGAGGTCGGGAGCCTGCGCCCCGAGCCGACCGACAACGACGACGCCCAGATCGCGCTCTGGACGATGTACGAGCTCCACTACGCCGGGTTCGAGGACGTCGACGACGAGCTGGAGTGGAACCCGGACGTCCTGCGGCTGCGACGCAGCCTCGAGCAGGACTTCGAGGCCGGGCTGCGGGCCCGCCACACCGAGACCACCCTCGACGAGCCGTTCGCGGAGGGGTTGTTCGCCTACATCGCCGACCACGACGGGCCGTCCCTCGCCGCGTACGTCCAGCGCAAGGCCGACCGCGAGCAGGTCCTCGAGCTGCTGAGGCACCGCTCGATCTATCACCTCAAGGAGTCCGATCCGGTCGCCTGGAGCGTCCCCCGGCTCCCGACAGCGCCCAAGGCGGCGCTGATGGAGCTGCAGTACGACGAGTTCGGCGGCGGCGACCCCAACCGGTTGCACGCACACCTGTTCGCGCTGGGGCTCGAGGCGTCCGGTCTGCGCGCGGACCCGTTCGCCTACATCGACGACGTACCGGTCGAGATCCTCGAGCTCAACAACGCGATGTCACTGTTCGGCCTGCATCGCCGGCTCCGTGCGGCGTCGCTCGGACACCTCGCTGCGTTCGAGGCCACCAGCTCGCTGCCGTCGCGGCGCATGGCCCAAGGGCTGGCACGGCTCGAGCTGCCGCAGGAGATGATCGCGTACTACGAGGAGCACGTCGAGGCCGATGCGGTGCACGAGCAGCTCGCCGTCCGTACGATCTGCGGCGCCCTCGTCGCCGAGGAGCCGCAGCTCGTCGACGACGTCGTGTTCGGTGCGTACACCTGCCTGGACCTCGAGGATCGCTACGCAGCGAGGATGCTCGACGAGTGGGACGCGGCATGAGTGAGCACGGCTTCGAGCACCCCGACGTGATCATCTGCCCCGGCGGGCCGCTCCTGCTGCGCGGCGATCACGTCGTCGAGGACGCCGACGGTGTCGCTCACGAGACCAAGCGGCCGGTGAGCGCCGTGTGCCGGTGCGGCAAGTCGGCGGACCAGCCGTGGTGCGACGGCACGCACAAGGTGCTCGCCGCCCGCGACCGCCCCTAGGGCTTCCGCAGCGGCCGGGTCGCCGGGCCCTCCAGCACCTCGCCGTCGGGGGTGAACCTCGAGCCGTGGAGCGGGCAGTCCCAGCTCTTCTCCTGGTCGTTCCACTTCAGGACTCCGCCAAGGTGCGTGCAGATGGCCCTGACCGCGCAGGTCCGGCCGTCGACGGTCGAGACACCCGTCGGCAGGACACCGTCGCGGCCCACCTCGCCGGCGCCTTCCGGAGGGCTGTCGGGCGCCGCCTTGAGCTCGGCGGTCACGAGACCCTTGGCCAGGTAGGCGCCCACCGAGAGGTTGAGCTCGGCGATCTTGGCCGCGCCCTGCGGCCGGGTGATGCGCCGCGACATCGGCTTCGACCACGACACCGGCTCGCCCAGCAGCGTCGACGTGAGGTTGCGGGCCGCGGCGACGGCGTTCGTCATCCCCCACTTGTCGAAGCCGGTCGCGACGTGGAACCGGCCGCCACCGCGCGGCAACGTCCCGACGTACGGGACGCCGTCGTGCGACTGGTAGTCCTGCGCCGACCACACGTGGGTCTCGACGTCGCCGGGGAAGTATGTCGCGGTCCACTGCCGCAGCTCGTCGACGTGGCTTGCCTCGGAGCCGGTGCGGCCGACGGTGTGCCCGCTGCCGCCGATCATGAGCTTGGTGGTGCCGTTCTCCCGCGGGATGTCGCGGACCGAGCGTGACGGCTGACCCGCCGAAAGGCTCATCGGCATCGGTGTCGTCGCGAAGTCGAACGCCAGGGCGTACGAGCGCAGGGGCTCGAGCTTCGCGAAGTAGAGGCCGCGGTCGAGGATCGGCGTGCCGGTCGCGAGGATCACCTCGTCGGCGGTCAGCTCGGTGCCGTCGTCGAGGTGCACCGTCGGCCGGCCGGTCTTGGACGCGTTCACCACTCGGTGCCCCTCGTGGATCGTGCCGCCGTGCTCGCGGACCTGGCTCGCGAGCGCGGTGAGGACGTCGAGGGGGTCGAACTGGTACTGCTCCCCCAGCACCGTCCCGCCATGGTTGGGGAACGGCAGGTCGAGCCGGTCCTGCCACTGCACGTCGAGGCCGAGCGAACGAGCCGCGTCGTGCTCGTTGCGGGCCGCGTCGACCTGGTGGATCTCGGCGGCGTACGTGATCGCGTCGCGGGTCTGGATCGGCACGCCGTGGTCGGCGCAGAACCTGACGAGCCACTGCTGACCCTCGAGGTTGGCGTCGACATACGCCTGGGCCACCGCATGGGACTGCTTGCGCAGGATCGACGACAGCTTGGTGCCCTGCAGCAGCGAGAGCTTCGCGGTCGTGTTGCCGGTCGTCACGGCGCCGACGCTCCTGGCCTCGACGACCGCCACCCGGCGACCCGCGCGGGCCAGAAGCAGCGCCGTCGTCAGTCCGGTCAGGCCGGCGCCGATCACCAGGTCGTCGAGGCGCTCGCCGACGGGGAGCGGGTCGCTCGCGGGCAGGTCGGGACGATCGAGCCACAGTGAGGTCATGGCGCCGACGTACCCGCGGGCCGAACGCGACAAACCCGCGGCCACGGCCCACCGGTCATACGCTGGAGCCATGGCCGACCTGCGATCCATCGCCCAGGAGCTCTACGCCCGGCCGCTGTCGGAGTTCATCGCGGCCCGCAAGGACGCCGCCGACGGCGCCGGCGACAAGGAGCTGGCCCGACAGGTCAAGGCGCTGCGCAAGCCCAGCGCCGCGGCGTGGGCGGTCAACGCGCTGGCCCGCGAGCAGGCCGACCTCGTCGAGGAGGTCGTCGAGCTCGGCGAGCAGCTGCGCGACGCGCAGTCCGACTCGGACGGATCCCGTACGCGGCTGCTGGACCGCGCCCGCCGCGACCTCACGAGGCAGGCACTCCACGAGGCGGCCGAGCTCGTCAAGGCTTCGGGCGGCACGCTGAGCGCGCAGGCGGCAGCGGGGGTCGAGGAGACGCTCCGCGCCGCGATGACCGACGCCGACGCCGCCGACGCCGTGCAGGACGGACTGCTCGTGGCGACGTTCGCGGCGAACCCCTTCGAGCCCGTCGACCTGACCGACGTCGTCGCGATCCCGCCGGAAGGCGCCCGACCTCGTACGAAGAAGGTCAAGCAGGGACCCACCCAGCTGGAGCGCAAGCGCCTCGAGGTGGCCGAGGCCAAGGTCGACAAGGCACGCCGCAAGGCCAAGGCGGCCGCGGACGAGCTGGAGTCACTGGTCGAGGACCGCGACGCCCTGCAGGAGGAGCTCCTCGAGCTCCGCAAGAAGGCCAAGGCACTCGAACGGGAGATGGCCGAGACCGAGCAGGCGCTCGACAAGGCGGACAAGGCGGCTGATCGTGCCGAGGAGGCCGAGCGCGAGTCGCAGCGCGAGCTGGAGGACGCGGAGGCCGACCTGGACCGCCTCCGCTGAGGGTTGACCGGCGGGGGTTGCGGGTAGACCGCCTCCAGGCCGGACGCACGGAAGGAGCACCATGGGCCACTCCGCACAGGCGTTGATCGTCGTCGACATGCAGGTCGACTACTTCAACGACAACGAGCTCGAGCGCTGCCGCGACGACCTGGTCGCCGCGTGCAACACGCTGGCCGAGCGGGCCCTTGCCGCCGGAGCACCCGTGATCGAGGTCCGCACCGAGCACAGGCCGGACCGGTCGACCTGGGCCCTCAACATGCGGGACGACGACAGCGGGATGGTCATCGAGGGCACCGCCGGCGCCGAGCCGGTCGCGGGCCTTCGCACGGACGGCACCACCACGGTGGTCAAGACCCGCGACAGCGCGTTCTTCCGCACCGAGCTCGAGGACCTGCTCGCTGCGCAAGGCATCGAGACGATCGCGCTCGCCGGGGTCTCGACCGAGTCGTGCATCGCGACGACGGCCGCCGACGCGTACGCCCGGGACCTCCGCGTCGTGATCGTCGACGAGGCGGTCGCATCGGTCGATCCCGCGCTCAACCGCCGGACGCAGGAACAGCTCGAGCAGCAGTACCGGCAGCCGACCGTACGACTCGACCAGCTCGCCTTCGAGGCGCCGGACGGCCGGCGGCTCAGCGCCTGAGCGAGGCGGGCAGCAGCTCGCGTACGCGCGTGTGCGCGATCGCCGCCCGCGCAGCGTTCATGCCGCACGCGCCGTGCACACCCCCGCCGGGGTGGGCCGATGCCGAGGCGAGGTAGAGCCCGCGGACCGGGGTCTCGGCGCGGCCCATGCCGGGCACCGGGCGGAAGATCAGTTCCTGGTGGAGCTGGGCCGTGCCGCCGTTGATCGCGCCCCCGATGAGGTTGAGGTCGCGCTGCTCCATCTCGCGCGGACCCAGCACGCGGCGCGCGAGGATCCTCGATCCGAACCCGGGAGCGACCTCCTCGATGCGGGCCTGCATGCGATCGGCGAAGCGTTCGCAGTCGTCCCGGTCCCAGACCCCGCGGATGCCCTCCTCGCCGGCGTCGCGGATCGCGTCCTGCGGCACGTGCGTGTAGGCCCACAGGGCCTCGGTGCCGGCGGGTGAACGGGTCGGGTCCGTCGTCGACATCTGCCCGGCGAGCATGAACGGCGCCGCCGGGATGGCGCGCGCCGAGACCTGGCCAAGGGCCTCGGTCATCTGCTCCACCGAGTCCGCGACGTGGAACGTGCCGGGATCGTGCGGCGGCGGCTTGGCCCACGGCACGACGCCGTCGAGCGCCCAGTCGACCTTGACCGTGCCGGGATCGAGCTCGAACGCCTTCATGCCTCGCCTGGTGCGTGCCGGGAGGGCATCGGGCTGCACCAGGCCGCCGTACAGGTGCGGAGCGGCGACGTCGGCGAGCACGGCCCGGCGTACGCCGAAGTGCTCACCGTCGGTCGTACGCACGCCGGTCGCGCGACGGTCCTCGACCTTGATCCGCGACACCTCCGACGAGCAGTGGATCTCGCCGCCGAGCGACTCGAAGCGACGGGCCAGCGCCTTGGTCAGCTCGCCTGCGCCGCCCTGAGGCACGGGGAAGCCGACGGTCTGGCCGAGCATCACCAGCAGCACGCCCATCAGCCCCGATCCCGGCGCGTGCAGCGGGATGTCGGCGTGGCCGGCGTTGCCCGCGATCAGCAACCGGGGCGACGAGCCGCCGAAGCGCGCAAGGCCCAGCTCGGCCGCAGGCGTCAGCATCATGCGTACGAAGTCGAGTCCCCCGGCGCTGCGAAGCCGCGCCAGTGCACCGAGCCCGTTCTTGACCGGAGGGAACGGCGACAGGAGGGACTTGACCATCTGGTCGCCGATGCGATCCCACTGGCCGCACAGCTCGAGCCACGCCTCGCCGTCGCCCGGGTGCTGCTCGTCCATCAGCGTCGCCGTGATGTCGCGGTCGCGGTGCAGCATGGCCCACTGGCCGTCCTTGGTCGGATGGCCCAGCACCGCGGGCGCGTGCTGCCAGACGAGGCCGTGCTCCTCGAGGTGGAACGACCTGATGGTCGGCGACGCCTCCGCCAAAGGGTAGAACGCGCTGAACGTGTCGTGCACGAAGCCCGGGTGCACGTCCTCCGCGCTGCGCACCGCTCCCCCGACCTCCGGCTGTGCCTCGAGCACCAGGACCGACCAGCCGGCGTCCGCGAGGTGGTTGGCCGCGACGAGCCCGTTGGGCCCGGCACCGACGACGACGGCGTCGTACGTACGGGTCACGCCGAGTCCTTGCCGGTGACCTTGGCGAGCACGTTGCGGCCGATGCCGAGCAGCGCGCTGCCCTGGGCACCGTGCATCTGGTTGCCGGTGAAGTGGGACTCCAGCACGTTGCCCTCGGTCGGCTCGACGCGGGTCGTGCGATCGCTCGCCATGGTCCGGAACAGCGGCCCGACGAGGAAGTCGAACGCCCACGGCAGGGCGTTGAACCCGAACCGCATGACGTCGTTGGCGATGCCGATCTGCGTCCGGGCACGGTGCCGGTCGAGCCGGCGCAGGGTGATCCGGGCGACCCGCTCCGGTGACAGGACGGGCGGCGGCGGGCGGCCGGCGAAGCCGTCGTAGTTGGCGGCCTGCTCATAGATCGGGGTGTCGACCCCGCCGGGCGCGATGTAGGCGATCGTCACGTCGTCGAGGTCACGGTTCTCCAGCTGCAGCTGCCGGGCGAGCGCGCGTACGCCCCACTTGCTCAGCACGTACGCGCTCATGCCCGGCACGCTGATGTGCCCGATGACCGAGCCGAACAGCACGAGCGAGCCGGCGCCCTGCTGTCGCAGCACCGGGATGGCGTGGCGCGCGACGTTGACCGAGCCCGTGAGGTTGGTGCGGAGCACGCCTTCGAAGACCTCGGCCGGCACCTCCTCGGTACGGCCGTACGCGACGACGCCCGCGCAGTGCACGACGGCGTCGATCCGACCGTGCTGCGAGGTCACCGCAGTGACCATCTTCTCGACCTGCGCGTCGTCGCCCACATCGGTCGTCAGCACGAGCGTGGAGGTGGCACCCGAGGTGTCGCACTCCTGCGCGACCTGCTGCAGCGGCGGCTCACCCCTGGCCACCAGCACGACGTGGTCGCCGGCCGCTGCGGACTGCAGTGCGACGGCCCGGCCGATGCCGCTCGACGCACCCGTGACGACGACGACGCGGGCGCCCTCGGTCACGGCTTGAGCACCACCTTGACGCAGCCGTCCTGCTTCTTCTGGAACATCTCGTAAGCGGCCGGTGCCTCCTCGAGCGGGACGTGGTGCGTCGCGAGCGACTCGACGCCCAGGAGGTCGCCGTCGTGCTGGAGCACCTTGATGATGTCGTCGGTCCAGCGCTTGACGTGGCACTGCCCGAGCCGCATCGTGATACCGCGGTCGAACATCTCCATCACCGGCATCGGGTCGACCTCGCCACCGTAGACACCGCTGACCGAGACCGTTCCACCACGTCGTACGGACTTGATGCACGCGATCAGCGCGGCGAGGCGGTCGATCGCGAACTTGTCGGTGAGCGGCTTGGCCAGCGCGTCGGGCAGCATGCCTACGGCGGTGATCGCGGTCTTGGCGATCGGCGAGCCGTGCGCCTCCATGCCGACCGCATCGATCGTGCCGTCCGCGCCGCGGCCGTCGGTCAAGTCGAAGATCGCCTCGGTGATCTCGTCGACGGAGTCCAGGTCGATGACCTCCACGCCGTACGAGCGCGCGAGGTCGAGGCGCTCGGCGATGCGGTCGACGCCGATGACCCGCCGGCCGGCGTTGAGCGCGATGCGGGCCGTCAGCTGACCGACCGGCCCGAGCCCGAACACCGCGACCGTGCCACCTTCCGGCACGTCGGCGAACTCGAACGCCTGCCACGCCGTCGGCAGGATGTCGGACAGGTAGAGGTAGCGCTCGTCGGGCACGCCCTCGGGCACCTTGATGGGTCCGAACTGCGCCTCCGGGACCCGCAGGTACTCCGCCTGGCCGCCGGGCACCGAGCCGTAGAGCTCGGTGTAGCCGAACAGCGAGGCACCCTTGCCGGTCTTCTCGTTCTGCGTCGTCTCGCACTGCGCGAACAGGCCCCGCGAGCACATCCAGCAGTGTCCGCACGAGATGTTGAAGGGGATCACGACGCGGTCGCCGACCTTGAGGTCGCCGGCCTCCGGGCCCACCTCCTGGACGACGCCCATCGTCTCGTGGCCCAGCACGTCGCCGGGGTGCAGGAACGGCCCGAGCACCTCGTAGAGGTGCAGGTCGGACCCGCAGATCGCGGTCGAGGTGACCTTGATGATCGCGTCGTTGGGCTGCTGGATGACCGGGTCCGGGACCGTCTCGACCGAGACGGAACGCTTGCCCTGCCAGGTGAGTGCACGCATCAGTTCTCCTTCGTGGATCGTTGGGCGCGGTCGACGGCCTCGTGCCGGCCCTCGACCAGGAACGCGAGCCGGCGCAGGGTCTCGGTGTTGCGCCACTTGAGGCTGAGTCCCTTGAACGGCTCCGGTACGAGGACGCCGGGGCCGGCGGTGGCCTCCTCGGTGATGACGACCTCGGTCTGCGCTCCGACGTCGCTGAGCCGGATCTCGACGCGACCCTCGCCGACCGGCCAGGCCCGCGCCTTGAGCGTGATCGATCGGCCGGGCACGGCTTCCAGCACCTCGGTGTGGTCGTCGATCAGCAACGGCCAGACGCCCACGGAGTGGTGGATCCGGCTGCCGACCTCGGGCCAGTCGCGGTCCACGTCACGCATGCGGGAGGCGCCCACGACCCACAGCGGGTAGAGCCAGCCGTCGGCCAGGACGGTCCATACGTCGTCGGGGGTCGCGGCGATGACGCGGCGGTTGACGCTCACGGCGTCGTCTTCTGGGGTGTGACGTTCATCTGGCTGTCCTACCCCCGGCCCGGACGGGCAAACGGGCCTCCGGTGCATCACACACCACGCGCACGTGGCGCCCGTCGGCGTACACGGGATTGACCGTGGGGCTGCCGGGGTAGGTGCCTCCCATGACGATGATTGACCTGGGCCGGCCAGAATCGGGCGACGTGATCGACCTGATCATCGAGGACCACCGGCGATTCGAGTCCCTGCTCCGCGACCTCCGCAACTCCGAGAGCGACCGGGAGCGCGTACGTGCTGCGTTCTCAGCGCTGCACGTGGCGCATGCCGAGGCGGAGGAGAAGTACGTCTACCCCGTGCTGCGGCGCAAGACCTCGGCCGACGCCGAGGAGGTGGACCACGGCAAGGAGGAGCATGCGGAGGGCAACGAGGCGCTGCTCGCCCTGCTGGAGTGCGCGGGCACCGACACGCAGAAGTTCGACGACGCGCTGGAGAAGCTCGCCGAGCTCGTCAACCACCACCTCACCGAGGAGGAGCTGACGATCCTCAACCCGGCGCGCGAGGAGGTCGGCGAGCCGACCCGTCTCGACCTCGGCGAGAAGTTCGCCGCCGAGCGCAACCGGCAGATCGACGACGACTGCGGCGCCATCGACAACGTCAGGCGCATCGTGCAGGAGGCGCGCGCCGAAGGACTCCTGGACGACGCCGAAGGTTCCTGACCGTGCGTGAGGTGGGCGTCGAGGAGGAGATGTTCCTGATCGATCCCCGCACCAGGCGGCTCGCGCCCGTCTCCGACGCAGCGGTCCACGCCACCCGGGCGGCCGAGGACGACCTCGACCAGGAGCTGTTCCTCCAGCAGCTCGAGATCCGTACCCGCCCGCACACCGACCTGGCTGCGCTGCGGTTCGACCTCGTGGAGGAGCGGCGGCTGGCGGCGGAGTCGGCCGAGTCCGTGGGCGCTGAGCTGGCCGCGGTCGCCACCCCGGTCCTGCCCCACGAGGACGGCCGCACCACGCCCAAGCACCGCTACGTCACGATGCTCGAGACGTACGGGAAGGTGCTCGGCCAGGCCGGGCTGGTGTGCGGCACCCACGTGCACGTGTCGGTCGACGAGGCCGAGGCGGTCGGGATCATCGACGACATCCAGCCGTGGCTCTCGCTGCTGGCGGCGATGTCGTCCAACTCGCCGTTCTACCGCGGCGAGGACACCGGGTACGCGAGCTGGCGCCGTCAGCTCTACGACGGATGGCCGAGCGCCGGGCCGGTCGAGCCGTTCGGTGACGCCGACGGCTACCAACAGGTCGCTCGCGAGCTGATCGCATCAGGCGCGGCGCTCGACGAGGGAATGCTGTACTTCGACGCCCGGCTGTCCCGCAACTTCCCGACGATCGAGATCCGGGTCGCCGACGCGTGCACCGACCTCGACGACACGGTCCTGATCGCGGAGGTGGCGCGCGCCCTCGTCGAGACCGTGGCGCGGGCCCGCGCGGCGGGAGACGTCGCTCCGCCCTGGCGCGTGGACCTGCTGAGGGGTGCCCGGTGGCGCGCCCGGCGCAACGGGCTCACCGAGTCGCTGATGGATCCGGTCACGCGAGCCGTCGTCCCAGCGGAGAAGGCGCTGGGCGTGCTCGTCGAGAGCCTGCGTCCGGTGCTCGAGGAGCATGGCAGCGTGGACCTGGTCGCTGAAGGCGTACGGCGGCTGCTGGCCGACGGCACCGGCTCGGAGCGTCAACGCGCGGTCGCGGCCCGCTCGACCGACCTCACCGGTGTCGTCGACGACGTCATCCGCCGGACCCGGGCGTCGTTCGACGGCTGACCGTCAGTCGGCTTCGGGCGCGACAACGGTCCAGCCCCGGGCGGGAGCCGGACCGTTCGCCGGCGACGTCCTAGCCGATCTGGCGAGGGCCCTTTCGCGCGAGGAACGCAATCGGGATCACCCAGCGACGGGAGAGGCCGTACGTCGTGGACGGGCTGCGGGTGACCGTCTCCTTGTACTTCACGGCGGCCGCGCCGGTGAGGTGGAACCGCCCCGGTGAGTCGTCGGCCTTGGTGAACTGCACGACCGCGTCGTGGCGTCCGAGGCTCACGGGCTGGTGGACGTAACCGAACCGGAACGGCTTGGGCGCCTTGCCCCGCAGCAGCCGCCCCACGGTGTCGGCGGCATGAGCTCCCGACGGCATGCCGCTCTGGCAGGTGCCGTGGAGGACACCCCACGGACGCCGGATCGCGGCGGCATCGCCGATGGCGAGGATCGAGGGGTGGCTGACCGATCGAAGCTGCGGGTCGACGACGATGCGCCATTGGGCGTCCACCTCGAGCCCGGCGTCGGCCGCCAGCGGCGGCGCCATGAATCCCGTGGTCCACAGCGTCGCGTCCGACGCGACCAGCTCGCCGCCGGCCAGCTCGACCGCGTCCGGGAGGATCTTGGTGATCTCCACGCCGGTGCGGTTCTCGATGCCCAGACGCTCGAGCGCGCCGAGAAGGTACGCGCGCGCCTTCGCGTTCATCATCGGCGCCGGCTCGTCGCGCCCCAGCAGGACGACCCGGAGCGACGGGAACGATTCGGCGATCTCGGTTGCCGCTTCGACGCCGGTCAGCCCGTTGCCTCCCACGACGACGGTGCCGCCGTCAGGAATCTCGGCCAGGGCCGCCGCCAGGCTCGCCGCCGACGCGGGATCGTTGAGGGTGTGGGCATGCAGGTCTGCGCCCGGCACGAGATCCGTCGGCGTCGAGCTGCCGATCGCGTAGATCAAGGTGTCGTAGTCCACCGACGTGACGCCGCGATCGGAGGCGAGGGTCACCCGGTTGTGCTCAGGATCGAGAGCTGTCGCCCACGCCTGCACGAACTCGATGTCGAGCCCTTGCACGAGCGTCGGGATGTCGAGGTGGGTCATCTCCTGCGCGGTCGCCTGCTGATGCATCCGCAACCGCTCGTTGAAGCGCGCGGTCGGATTGACCAGCGTCACGTGACCGCCGTGTCGCCGCGTACGTCGCGCCACTCGAATGGCGGCCATCACTCCGGTGTAGCCGCCGCCCAGAACCACGATCCGATGACGTGCTGAACTGTCTTTCATGGGACTCTCCTTGTCGGGGTGCTTGCCCCTCAGACGAGATGCCCGGCTCAGACGTGACAGTCCAGCACGACCGAGTCTTGGTCAGTCGTAGTCGGACTCGTTGTCGAGCGAGATCCACTCGGACGACTTCTGCTTGGACGTCGTGCCGTCCTTCTTGATCACGAGCGTGCCGTCGTAGCCCAGCACGGCGTAGGACGTGCCGCCCTTCTTGGCCACGAACGCGTCGAGCGAGGGGTCGTAGCGGCCCGGCAGGTCGACGACGTCACCGCCGCTCGGCTTGGTGACGAACCGGAACGACTCACCGGACGCGTCCTTGCCGCAGATCGAGGTCTTGGCGTCGGTCGTCGTGGTCTTGTAGAGGATCACGGGGTAGGAGCCGCCACAGGCGAGTCCGAGGCCGGACTTCTTCTCCTCCTGGTGCGTCACCGGGGTCGTGCCGCAGTCGGGCAGCAGGCTGTCCTGCTCGACTCCCTTGACGTTGAACTGGGTGTCGGGCCCTTCGCACGACGCGGACGGCTTCGGCTTCTTGGTGGGCGCCGTGGTCGTCGGTGCGCCAGTCGTCGCGGTGGTGGTCGACGTCGAGTCGCTGCCGACCGCGAGAGGCTCGGCCTTGTCGTCGTTGCCCATGAGGCGCCATCCGGCGAAGGCCACGACAGCGAGGACGCCGATCGCGAACAGGGTCAGGAACACCCTCTTCTGCCGCTGGGAGGCGGTCTGACTCACAGGTGTTCCCCTTCGATCGACTCCGACGACCCTAACAAGACAGCTCGACTGCGCCACATCGCGGCAATGTCACGGAGACAGCTCGCGAACGGTCTCGGACCCGTTCGTCGGTGCGCCTACTCCCACTCGATCGTGCCGGGGGGCTTGCTGGTGATGTCGAGGACGACGCGGTTGACCTCGTCGACCTCGTTGGTGATGCGGGTCGAGATGCGCTCCAGCACGTCGTACGGGAGGCGGCTCCAGTCGGCGGTCATGGCGTCCTCGCTCGACACCGGCCGGAGCACGATCGGATGCCCGTACGTCCGACCGTCGCCCTGGACGCCGACCGAGCGGACGTCAGCCAGCAGCACCACCGGGAACTGCCAGATCTCGCCGTCGAGCCCCGCCGCCGTGGTCTCCTCGCGGACGATCGCGTCGGCGCGGCGCAGGATGCGCAGGCGCTCGGCGTCGACCGCGCCGACGATGCGGATCGCGAGTCCGGGTCCGGGGAACGGGTGACGCCCGACGATCGCCTCGGGGATGCCGAGCTGGCGACCGACGTCACGTACCTCGTCCTTGAACAGCGTGCGCAAGGGCTCGATGAGACTGAACTCGAGGTCCTCGGGCAGTCCGCCGACGTTGTGGTGGCTCTTGATGTTGGACGCTCCGGCGCCGCCACCGGACTCGACGACGTCGGGGTAGAGCGTGCCCTGCACGAGGAACTTGACCGGTGTGCCGGGCGTGGCCAGCACCTCGCGCTCCGCGGCCTCGAAGACCCGGATGAACTCGCGGCCGATGATCTTGCGCTTCTCCTCGGGGTCGGAGACGCCGGCGAGGAAGCCGAGGAACTGGTCGCGCGCGTCGACGACCTTGAGGTCGACGCCCGTGGCCTCGACGTAGTCCTTCTCGACCTGCTCGGCCTCGCCCTCGCGGAGCAGGCCGTGGTCGACGAACACCGCGGTCAGCTGGTCGCCGATCGCGCGCTGCACCAGCGCCGTCGACACCGCTGAGTCGACGCCGCCCGACAGCGCGGAGATGACGCGGGCGTCGCCGACCTGCTGGCGGATCAGCTCGACCTGCTCCTCGACGATGTTGCTGCTGGTCCAGGTCTGCCGGCAGCCGGCGATGTTGACGAGGAACGACTCGAGGATGCGCTGACCGTGCTCGCTGTGCAGCACCTCGGGGTGCCACTGCACGCCGGCGAGCTTGCGCTCGGTGTGCTCGAACGCGGCGACGGTGGCGCGCGGAGAGTTGGCGTTGACGAGGAAGCCCTCGGGTGCAGCGACGACCTCGTCACCGTGCGACATCCACGACGTCAGCGCCGTGGGGATCCCGGCAAGCAGAGTGCCCGGCTCGACGACGCTCACGGCCGTGCGTCCGTACTCACGCTGTCCCGTGTGCGCGACGTTGCCGCCCAGCACCTGGGCCATGGCCTGGAAGCCGTAGCAGATGCCGAACACCGGCACCTCGGCCTCGAACAGCGTCGCGTCGAGCTGCGGAGCGCCGGCTTCGTAGACCGACGACGGGCCGCCCGAGAGGATGATCGCCGCGGGTTGTTTGGCGAGCATCTCGTCGATCGGCATGGTGTGCGGGACGATCTCGGAGTAGACGCGCGCCTCGCGCACCCGCCGGGCTATGAGCTGGGCGTATTGAGCCCCGAAATCGACTACGAGAACAAGGTCATGATCTGGGGCCACGCGGCCCATCCTATCGGCCTGAAAATAATGTGAAGAACGTCGTAACCCTGTGTCACGGCGGTCGTTTTACAGGGTGGATCTAACAACACTCCCTCCCGTTAGATCATGTGCTGCTCCTCGTGGCACAACAGGGCCCGACCCGTGAGCTCCCTCCCGGTCGGGCTCTGTGCATTCCGGGGCCTTGTGCGGGGCTACTTCTCCCGGCCCGGCAGGTCGCGACACAGCGCTCGGGGGATGTCGAGGTGCTTCGCGGCCGGCACGGCGCATCCTGCCTCGTCGCCTGACGCGACGACATCCCACCCGACCGGATCCTTCTCGCTGAAGCGGGCGAACCACCGAGCGTGCGTCCCCTTGCCCGCGCACCCGCTCGGTGGGGCCGCTCCGTCACGACTCTCACAGCCCGAGACTACGGCGTCGACGTCCAGGATGAGCCACCTGCCGTCGCACGCCACGGTCTCGGTCTGCCGCTCGGGCGCGATCTCCACTCCCGACAGAAGCTGGTCGATCCACGCCTGGTCGCAATGATCGGTCGGTGGCCCGGTGCAGCCGAACGGCGCTTCGCACTTCTGGAGCTCGCCCAGCTGGTCCTTGGCACCCCAGGCCTGGTTGTTGACGACGACCTGTGACGCCTTGCTGCCGCGCACTCCGAGGTCGACCACGACGTGCCGCACGCCCTGCTCCCGGCAGTTCGCCTTTCCGGAGGGCGCCACGACGTCCTGAGTGAGGTTCACGTAGACGAAGTCACGGGCCTCTGCGGGATCGATCTCGACCACGACCGTCGCTCGCGGCTTCTTGCTGCAGCCGGCAGCCACGTCCCTGGTGGTCAGCCGGAGCATGCCGCGCTCGGGACGCGCCACGGCCTTGGCTTCTGCCTCGTAGGTGCCTGCGGGCTGTATCCCCCGAAACGGCGAGGGACCGGCCGTGGGGTCGGTACCGTCACCGCACGAGACCAACGCCGCCACGACCATCGCGCCCACAGCCAGCCGACCCACCAGACCTGCCGTCGCCGCGCGCATTGGGACACTCTGTCAGCGTCCCCGCTCCGGCGCCAGCCTCTAGCTGACCCCGATGATGGGGAGGTGCAGGGCGGCCGGGGCGTCCGCAGGCACGACGGGGTTCTTGGGCGGTACCGGCTGGATCTTGCGGTAGGCCTCGCCGACGGCGGGGCGTACGTCGTCCTCGCCCTTGTTGGGCCAGTACGAGATCGCCCGCTCCGCCTGCGCCGTGATGGTCAGCGAGGGGTTGACGCCGAGGTTGGCGCTGATCGCCGAGCCGTCGACGACGTGCAGGCCCTCGTGGCCGAACAGCCGCTGGTAGGGGTCGATGACACCGGTCTCCGGCGAGTCGCCGATCGCGCAGCCACCCATGAAGTGCGCGGTGAGCGGCACGTTGAACGGTTCGCCGATCGTGCCGCCGGGCGTGCCGTCCATGTGCTCGGCCATCCGCTGCACGGCTTCGTGCGCCGGCGGGATGAACGACGGGTTGGGCGCGCCGTGGCCCTGCTTCGAGGTCAGCTTGCGCCGGCCCGTGATGCCGCGCTTGGTGTAGGTCGTGATCGAGTTGTCGTGCGTCTGCATGACGAGCGCGATGACGGTGCGCTCCGACCAGTGCCGCAGGTCGTACAGCTTGAAGATGCGGAACTTCTGCCGCCACATCTCCTTGAGCCACACCCGCCAGCGCGGGGTGCTCGTGCTGCCGTCGGTCAGCACGGTCTGCATCAGCGACATCGCGTTGGAGCCCTTGCCGTAGCGCACCGGCTCGACGTGGGTGTGCTCGTCGGGGTGGAACGACGAGGTGATGGCGGCGCCGTGGCTGTAGTCGACGTCGCGGCCGTTGGCGATCGCGCCGAGGAGTGCCTCGGAGTTGGTACGCGTCAACAGCCCCAGCCGGTCGGACACCCGCGGCAGCGCGCCGCGATCCTTCATCTTGTGCAGCAGCTTCTGGGTGCCCATCGTGCTGGCCGAGAAGATGACCTGCTCAGCGGTGATCTTCTTGTGCGGGCGGAACCGCTTGTTCGTGCGCCGGGTCTCGACCTCGTAGCCGCCGCCGGCGAGAGGCGCGACCGAGGTGACCGTCGTGAGCGGGTGCACCTCGGCGCCACCCTTCTCGGCGAGGTAGAGATAGTTCTTGACCAGCGTGTTCTTGGCGTTGTGGCGGCAGCCCGTCATGCACTCGCCGCAGTGCTTGCAGCCGGCGCGATCAGGACCGGCGCCACCGAAATAGGGATCGGCGACGGTCTCACCCGGTTCTGCCCCGAAGAAGACGCCGACCGGCGTGTGGTGGAACGTGCCACCGACGCCCATGTCCTCGGCGACCTGCTTGATGATCGTGTCCGCTGCGGTCTCGATCGGGTAGACCGAGACGCCCAGCATGCGCTTGGCCTGGTCGTAGTAGGGGGCCAGCTCGGCCTTCCAGTCCGTGATGTGACCCCACGCCGGATCCTTGTAGAACGGGTCGAGCGGCTCGTAGAGCGTGTTGGCGTAGACCAGGGAGCCGCCGCCGACGCCCGCGCCGGACAGGATGAGCACGTCCTTGAGCTTGTCGATGCGCTGGATCCCGTAGCAGCCGAGCTGCGGCATCCAGAGGAACTTGCGCAGCCGCCACGAGCTCTTGGCGAAGTCCTTGTCCTCGAACCGCTTGCCGGCCTCGAGCACCGCGACCTTGTAGCCCTTCTCGGTCAGCCGCAGCGCCGAGACGCTCCCGCCGAATCCCGATCCGATGACGATGACGTCGTAGTCGTGTCCGTGATCAGGCACGCGGGGTCCTCCTCAGGATCCTCAGTCCAGCAGTCAGCACCTTGGCGTACGTCCGGGACTGCAGGAACGACGGCCCGGCGACCGGGAAGCCGCGCTGCACGCCGACGGCCTGCGGCTCGGTGTAGCGCAGGATGCCCTCGGCACCCTGCCGTCGACCCAGTCCCGACTGGCGCATGCCGCCCATGGGGGCGTCGACGCTGCCGAACGTGGCCGAGAAGCCCTCGTTGATGTTGATCGTGCCGGCCTTGATGCGGGGCGCGATGGCCCGCGCCTCACGCGGCTTGCCCCAGATGCTCGCGTTGAGGCCGTACTCGCCCTGGTTGGCGAGCGCGACGGCCTCGTCGACGGTCCTGTAGGGGTAGAGCGATACGAGCGGACCGAACGTCTCGCCGGCGAAGCACTCGGCATCGGGCGTCACGCCCTCGAGCACGGTCGGCTCGAAGAAGTAAGGGCCGAGGTCCGGGCGCGGCTTGCCGCCGACGAGCACCGTGGCGCCGTGCGCGACGGCGTCCTTGACGTGGTCGGTGACGGTGTCGAGCTGCGCCTGTGAGACGAGCGAGCCGATGTCGGCGTCCCAGTCGAGGGCGGCACCGAGGGCGAGGTGCTCGACCCGCGAGACGAACGCGGTCTTGAACTCCTTGAAGCGCGACTCCGGCACGTACAGGCGCTCGATCGACACGCAGAGCTGGCCCGCGGACGAGAAGCATGCCTGCACGGCGCCGGCAGCGGCCTTGTCGACGTCGGCACTCGGCAGCACGATCATGGGGTTCTTGCCACCGAGCTCCAGCGAGCAGCTGATCAGCCGGGCCGCGGCCTGCTGGGCGATGAGCTTGCCGGTCGCCGTGGAGCCGGTGAAGCAGACGTAGTCGGCGCGCTCGATGATCGCGGTGCCGACGACCGATCCGGCGCCGCTCACGACCTGCCACACGTCGGCGGGGATGCCGGCCTTGCGCATCAGCTCGACTCCGGCGAGGGCGATCAGCGGGCTCTGACTGTCGGGCTTGTGCACCACGGCATTGCCCGCGGCGATGGCCGGGATGCCGTCGGAGATCGCCATCGTCAGCGGGTAGTTCCACGGGCTGATGATGCCGACGACGCCCTTCGGCACCTGGTTGACCGTGATCGACGTCAGCCCGGGCAGGGCACCGTTGCGGCGGCGCGTCCCGATCTGCTTCTTGAGGCGCCGGGCGTAGAAGCGGGCGGTCAGGGCGAGGTGCGCGACCTCGTCGAAGGCGTGCGCGCGGCTCTTGCCGGACTCGACCTGGATGAGGTCGAGCAGCTCGTCCTGGTGCTCCAGCACGAGGTCGTGGAGCCGCAGCAGCGCCTTCTTGCGGGTGCGGAGCGACGTCTGGGCCCAGGCGCCCTGCGCCACCCGCGCGCTCACGAAGGCTTCTTCGACGTCGGCGATGCTCGAGACGGGGATCTCCGCGACCGGATCACCGGTCAGCGGCGAGTGGGTCGTCCGGCTCTCGCCCGACGTCGTACGGATGAGGCCCGTCAGCTCCGCGACGCGGGTCGGCGAGACGGGCGACGTGGTCGTGGCGGGTGAGTCGAGCGCGGTCATACCCTGAGTATGACATCGCGAGTGTCACATGACTACCGGCCAGTAGCAAGACGCTCGTCACGTACGCCGGACCGACACGTTGCAAGTGTGCGCACGCTTCGTGTCCGGACGATTTCCGAGCGCTCACCCCGGAAAGCCCGGCGTCATGAGCGAAATGAACCGCGCAATTCACGCGACCGACACCATCTGCGGATTCCCGCTCGCCAGCATGGTTGGCACGCGCAGGACCACTCCCATTCCCTGTCCTGCGCTGAAGGGGAACAACTGTGAGCTCATCTCGGGCAGGATTCGTCGACCGTCGCGACGCCGCCATGGCATCGGTACTGGCCGGCGGGGTGGTCGTGATCCTCGGTTACGCATCGGGGATCGGCATCACCCCGACCGACGCGGCGACCACGGCGACCCCGGCACCGCAGAAACCCCCCGCTGCGGTGGCCCCGGCGGCTCCCGTCGTCACTCCCCCCGCCGCCGCTGCGATCGCACCGCCGATGGCCATGCCGGGCCCCAGCACGATGCCGGACATGTCGATGCCGGCCGACTCGCCCTCGCCGGTGGCCACCGACCCTGAGCCCACACCCACCGAGCCCGCGCCGACCGAGCCGGCCGACACGTGCCCGCCGTCCGTGCTCGCCAGCGTCCCGGCGGTCGGCCAGCTGACCTCGTCCTTGCTCTCGTCCGTGCTGTCCACGACGCCGCTCGTGAGCGACCTCGCCGGTCCACCGGTCAAGGGCAAGACGCCGGGCCCGCTGACCTGCCTCATCGGTACGGTCGTCGGCCCGACCTGCTGCACCGAGACGGCCGCGACCGCCGAGACGGACGACCAGTGATCGGCCGTCGCGGGCTAGCGCAGCTCGGCGCACTCGCCGTCACCACGACCGCTCTCCTGACGCTGGGCCTGGCCTCGCCGACGCAGGCCCACGACGAGCTCGAGAAGTCGACGCCCGCCACCGGGTCGACGCTGGAGAAGCTGCCGTCGTACGCGACCCTCGTGTTCAGCGAGTCCCTCGGCCCCGACGACCTCACCGTCACGTCCGACGGCACCCGGCTCAAGGTCCTGGCGGTGGCCGGCAAGCCCGCGACCCTCAAGGTCGACCTCCGCAAGGTCAAGCCCGCCAAGACCGTCGTGCTCAGCTGGCAGGCCGAGGACCCGCACGACGGTCACGAGAGCTCCGGCGCGATCGCCCTGCACGTCAAGGAGAGCGATGCCGGGGCTGCCACGACAGGCGCCGACGCGAATGCGCCACCCGACGACTCACGCCTCATCACCTGGGTGACGGTCTCGGCCCGCATCGTCGGCTACCTGGCCATGGCCGTGTTCGTCGGCGGCCTCCTGTTCCTCTCGCTGCTCTGGCCGGCCGGCGCCAAGGAGCGCCGCAGCCGACTGCTGCTGGGCATCTCCGTCGCCGCCGGCATCGCCGCAGCCGCCGCCTCCGAGGCCGTGGTGGTGTGGCGCTCCTCGGGTGGGATGACACTCCGTGAGGCACTCAACGAGGACTTCGGGCGGGTCACCACCGCGATGGCCCTCCTCTGGCTGCTGGCGGCCGTGGTCGTCGCGGCCGTGTTCCAGCGCGGCGAGAACGTCGTACGAGAGCTCCCCTGGCGGGTCGCAGCTCTGATCGTGGCTGCCGGCCTCATCCGTACGACCGGGATGAACGCGCACGCGACGCAGGGCGCCCAGCCGACCTGGGGCGCCGCCGCCGAGTTCCTCCACCTCGTCGGCATCAGTGCCTGGGTCGGCGGCCTCACCGTCATGACGGTGTGCCTGCTCCCCCGCCGCAGCATCGCCGAGCTCGAGCGCATCGTGCCGAAGTTCTCGACGATCGCGATGGTCTCGGTGCTCGTCATCGTCTCGTCCGGCCTGATCCTCAGCTGGCAGATCATCAGCTCCGTCGACGGGTTCTGGCACACCCACTACGCCCGCGTCCTGTTCATCAAGCTCGCGCTCTTCGCCACGGTCCTGCTCGCGGCCATGAAGAGCAAGAGCTGGGTGGGCCGCAACCTGACCAGCTCGACCCACCGGGGCTCCCCGGTCGGCGCGTTCATCGCGTCGGTCGCGACCGAGACCGTGCTGGTCATCGCCGTGCTCGGCGCCGCAAGTGTCCTGGTCACCTCCAGCCCAGGCGTGTGAATCACCACCCGAAGGAACCCTCCCTCAGGAAGGCAAGTCAGATGAATCCCTCACCGTCCACCAGTCCATTCCGGTCACCCGAGCTGCGCAGCCGCAGTCTCGTCGTGATCGCCCTGCTGGCCGCGTTGGCGGCGGCCGCGTCGTTGGTCGCGCTGCGTACGACGTCGACGACGACCACCGACGCACTGGCGCCGGCGGCCTCGGTCACGTCCACGAGCAGCTCGGGCGGTCTCCTCGGTGGCCTGCTGCCGACCACCAGCCTGGTCACCACACCGGTCGTCACGACGGCACCGGCCGCAGCGCCCGTGGCAGCAGCACCCAGCGGCACGAAGGCCAGCACACCGGCAACGACGACGCCCGCACCGGCAGCCACGACCGATCCCATGGCGATGCCGGCGACGAGCGACGTCTGCACGGGGCTCGAGTCGTCGGTCGACGTGTTCCTGCAGCACCTGTACGCCGCACACCTCGAGACGAGCGTCGGCCAGCAGGTCACCGACGCCCTGAACCTCGACCAGTACCTCAAGACCCACCTGGTCCTGGTCGAGAACATGCTCAAGCCGCTCCTCGGAGGCACCCAGCAGACGCTGGACGCCTTCCTCCAGCACGTCTACTCGGCTCACCTCGAGACGAGCCTCGGTCAGCAGGTCAATGACGCCCTGTCGGTCGACCAGTACGTCAAGACCCACACCGTGTGGGTCGAGAGCCTGATCAAGCCGCTCGTCGGCGCCGATCTCAGCTCGTGCTGACCCAGTCCCCCATCCAGACAACCGGAGTTCTGGCCGAGTCGCAGTCGGCCAGCCACCCGGGTGAACCACAACCCACAGAAGGAGTGGCTCGATGAGTCCACGCATGACCAGCACGACCGACACCGACAACCGCCTGACCCCGAAGCGTTGGGGTCTCATGACTCTCGTGATCGGCGGTGTGCTCACCGCGATCGTGTCCGTGGCCGGGCTGTCCGCGGGGGCGTCCGAGTCCTCGGACACCCTCACCGCGAGCGCCGCGACCACGAAGGCCAAGGCAGCGGCGGTCGCCGCTGCTGCCACCACGAAGACGTCCGCCACCGCCACGAGCACCAAGGCAACCGCGGCCGTCACCAAGCAGGTCATGATCGAGAACTACAAGTTCTCGCCCGCCGCACTGACCGTCGCCGTCGGCGACACCGTCAAGTGGACCAACATGGACACCGCGCCGCACACCGTCACGGTCACCAGCGGTCCGGTGAAGTTCAACTCCGGCAACCTCGCCAAGGGTGAGAGCTTCTCCTACACGTTCAAGACGGCCGGTACGTACTCGTACTACTGCGCCGTGCACCCGGACATGACGGCCAAGGTGACGGTGACGGGTTCCAGCACGACCCCGACCCCGACGCCGACGCCCACGAAGCCGACGCCGACGCCCACCGGGACGCCGACCCCCACACCGACGCCGACGATGCCGCCCATGGGTGGCGGAGATGACGTCTGCGCCGGCCTGGAGTCGACGATCAACGTGTTCCTGCAGCACCTCTACTCCGCGCACCTCGAGACGAGCCTCGGGCAGCAGGTCACCGACGCCCTGAACCTCGACCAGTACCTCAAGACCCACCTGGTCCTGGTCGAGAACATGCTCAAGCCCTTGCTGGGCGGCGTGCAGTCGACGCTGGACACGTTCCTGCAGCACGTCTATGCGGCGCACCTGGAGACGAGCCTCGGCCAGCAGGTGACCGACGCTCTCGCGATCGACCAGTACGTCAAGACGCACACCGTGCTCGTCGAGAACATGATCAAGCCGCTCGTCGGTGAGGATCTGAGCTCCTGCTAGGAGCGAGACAGATGTGGTGGTCCGGCCGAGTCGCAACCGGCCGGACCACCACGCCACCCAGTATGACCGGCCCCACCACCCACGGAAGGACATTCCATGTCGTCTCCCCTTTCCACCACCTCCCGGAAGGGTCCGCGGGTCCTGCTCGCCAGCCTCCTCGCCGCCCTCGCCGTCATGGTGTGGCCGGCCTCCGAGGCCTCGGCGGCGACACACCAGATCACGATCAAGAGCTATGCGTACGGATCCGGCTCCATGAGCATCACGCAGGGTGACACCGTCACGTGGACCAACCAGGACAGCGTCCCGCACGACGTCGTCGTCACCAGCGGACCCGTGAAGTTCCGGTCGCCGATGCTCACCAAGGGCAAGAGCTGGAGCTACACGTTCACCCAGGCCGGCGCCTACTCCTACACCTGCAGCGTCCATCCCGACATGCACGCCACGATCTCGGCCAAGGCCAAGGCGGTCGCACCCGCACCCGCGGCGACGACACCGGCCGCCGTTGCACCGACGGCACCCGCCACCACCGACCCGAAGACGGCCACCACGACCCCCGCACCGGCAGCGACGCAGGCTCCGGCGCCCAGCACGGCGTACGTCGCGACGACGGCCGAGGACGACAACCCGTCGCTGGACCCGCTGCTCCTCTTGCTCGGCCTTTCGACAGCGATCGTCGTGTTCTGCCTGCTCCTGATGGCCTCCCGCCCGCACGCTGCGACCCCTGAAGGAGCCCCCGATGGCGACTGACACCCTGGCGCCCGTCCGCAGCAAGGACAAGGAGCGCAAGCCCGGCGGTGGCCTGTTCCGCGCGTTCTGGCGCTGGCACTTCTACGCCGCGTTCATCGTCGCCCCGATCCTGCTGGTGCTGGCGTCGACCGGCCTCATCTATTTGCTGCGGTTCCAGATCGAGCCCCTGATGCACGCCGACGTCATGAAGGTCGAGCAACCGGCCGGCGTGACGAAGCAGGTGCCGTACGAGGACCAGCGCGCCGCGGTCGCCAAGGCGTACCCGAAGGCCACGATCGCATCGATGACCGAGCCCAAGGGCAAGGACCGCTCGACCGACTTCTACCTCAGCCTTCCCGACGGCTCGAGCCGCGACGCGTACGTCGACCCGTGGACCGGCGAAGTGCTCGGCGAGCTCAACCCCGACACCACGCTGAGCGGGCTGGCCGTCCGGCTGCACACCAACATGATGCTCGGCTCCACGGGCGACGTCCTGATGGAGCTGGGCGCATGCTGGGCGATCGTGATGGCGCTGACCGGCTACTACCTGTTCATCCGGGGCCGAGCCGCGAGGCTGCGACGCAAGCTCACCGGTGCGGCGGGATCGGCGATGCGGAGCCGGCACGCCGTCATCGGGTCGGTCGTCGGCGCGAGCCTGCTGATCCTGCTGATCTCGGGGCTCCCGTGGACCGCGTTCTGGGGCAAGCATGCGCAGACGATGGCGACCGACCACAGCAGCTCGATGTGGGGCAGCGACCCGGGCGGCGTGTCCAAGAAGGGGTCCACCCTCGACGAGTCGCTGCCGCACAGCCACGCCCACGAGATCCCCTGGGCTCAGGGCGACTCGAAGGTCCCGCAGTCGGGCAAGCCCGGCAAGGAGGTCTCGATCGCCAACATCGACACCGCCGTCGCCGTCGCTGACCGGGCGGGGTTGCACCACCCGCTCACCATCGCGCTGCCCGCCGACGACATGGGCGTCTTCTCCGCCATCAGCTACGCGTTCCACGACCCGTCGCGCGAGAAGACCGTGCACATCGACCAGTACGGCGGACAGGTCGTCGGCACGTACGGCTTCGCCGACTATCCCGCGCTCGCGAAGATCGTCTCGCAGGGAATCGGCCTGCACGAGGGTCGCAGCTTCGGCCCGGTCAGCTTCTGGGCCGCTGCCTTGTCGTGCCTCATGGTGATCTTCATGTGTGTCTCGGGACCGATGATGTGGTGGCGCCGGCGGCCCAAGAGCGCCGGCTCCGTCGCAGCGCCTCGCGGACGGATGCCGTTGCGCAGCAGCCCGCTGCTCGCGGTGGCGATCGTCGCGCTCGGCGTGTTCCTGCCGTTCTTCGGCATCACGCTGCTGATCGCGCTGCTGGTCGACCAGATGATCCTGCGCCGCATCCCACGACTGCAGACCTGGTTCAACGTGGTCTAGGCAAAGAGCCCTTCGCCCCAGTAGCCCTTGCGGCCGACGCCGGGCGGGCAGGCGAACAGGCCCGAGCCGACGTGGACGATGTACTCGTTGAGCAGGTCGTTCTGCGATCCGGCGAGGGAGTGCTGGACCTGGACGAACTGCTTCTCCGGGTCGCGCTGGTAGGCGATGAAGAACAGCCCGGCCGACAGCTGCCCCAGGCCGTCCGAGCCGTCGACGAAGTTGTAGCCGCGACGCAGGAGCTTCGCACCCTTGTTGAAGTCGGGGTGCGCCAGGCGTACGTGCGACTTCATGTCGATGACCGGCGCGCCACGATCGTTCTTCTTCTTGAAGTCGATCTTGGCGAACTCGTCGCCACCGGACAGCGGCCCGCCGGACCCCTTGGCCCGGCCGATGATGTTCTCCTGGCCCTCGAGCGGCTCGCGGTCCCAGATCTCGATGCGCATGTTGATCTTGCGGCTGACGAGGTAGGAGCCGCCGACCAGCCAGTCGGGCCCGTCCTCCTTGGGCACCCAGACGAAGTCCTCGACGTCCTTATTGTCCTCGACCTTGATGTTGGCCGTGCCGTCCTTGAAGCCCAGCATGTTGCGGGCGGTGACCTGCGCGGACGAGGTCGAGGACGTGCGCCCGAAGCCCATCTGCGAGTAGCGCACCGAGGCCCGGCCGAACGCGATGCGTACGAGGTTGCGGACCGCGTGCACCGCGACCTGCGGGTCGTTGGCACAGGCCTGGATCGCGAGGTCGCCGTCGCACAGCGCCGGGTCGAGGTCGTCGCCCGAGAACGCCGGCAGGTCCTTGAGCCGCTCGGGCAGCTTGCCTTCGAGGCCGAACCGGGCCTTGCCCTTGGCATCGACGAACAGGCTGCGGCCGAAGCCCACCGTGATCGTCAGTCCCGAAGGCGGCAGGCCGAGCGCCTCACCGGTGTCCTCCGGAGGGGCGAACGGCGAGCCCGACACCGCACCGAACTTCCCGACGTCGTTGCCCTGCGTCATCTGCCGCGACGCCTCGGTCCAGTCCTTGAGCAGCGAGATCAGGTCGACCCGCTCCTCGCTCGTCATGTCGAGCGTGACGAAGTAGAGCCGGTCCTGGGCCGGCGTGACGATGCCGGCCTGGTGGGCCCCTTCGAACGGGACGGGCTTGGCGTCGGGGTCGGGCACACCAGCTGTCGGCTCGTCGCTCTGGCGGCCCACGGCGTAACCACCGCCGGCACCGACCGCGAGCGCGCCGATCCCGGCCGCTCCGATCAGCTTGCGCCGGGAGAGGCCTGACGTGATCTCGTTCTGCTCGGACATCAGTTCAGGCTACGCAGACTCGGCAACCACGGCGGCGACGCGGCTGATCGGCTCGCTGACGGCGGCCACCAGGTCAGACAGGCGCTTGACCTGTGCCTTGGTGAGCTTGTCGTAGAACGTCCAGTCGCCGCTGTCGTCCTGGTACTGGTCGAGGTCGTCGTCGAGCGCCTTGAACTTGGCGTCGAGCTCCTTGACCAGGGCGGGGTCCTGCTTCTCCAGCACCGGGCGCAGCGCCGCGATGGCGGCCTCCGAGCCCTCGATGTTGGCCTTGAAGTCCCACAGGTCCGTGTGGCTGAACTCGTCCTCCTCGCCGGTGATCTTGCTCGTCGCGACCTCGTCGAGCAGGCCCTTGGAGCCCTGTGCCAGCTCGAGCGCCGTCAGCGGTGCGTCCTTGCCGAGCGCCACGATCTTCTTGACGTTGGCGAGCAGGTCGTCGGCGTACGGCGCCATGCCCTCGGTGTTGTTGTCGACCCAGAGCTGCTTCTCGATGCGGTGCCAGCCGGTGAAGTCGCGCTTCTCGGCCTTGGCGTCGGCCTCGCGGCCGTCGGTCAGCGGGTCGAGGTCGCCGAACTTCTCGGCGACCGGCTCGATGCGCTCCCAGTACGTACGGGCGATCGGGTAGAGTCGCTTGGCCTCCGTGACATCGCCCTCCTTGACCGCCGTGACGAACTCCTCGGTCTTGGCGATCAGCGCGACGGTCTGCGAGTTGACGTAGCGCTCGTACGACGTCGCCGCGGCCTTGAGCTGCTGCGAGTCGGACAGCTTCTTGGCGGCCTCGCCGGTGACCGTGATCTTCTGACGAATGCCGTCGCCGACCATGCCCGGCTTGCAGGCGCCTTCGTACGTGCCCTTGGGCAGGTCGACGACGAGGTTGCGGGTCAGGCCGGGTCCGACGTTCTCGACCTCGCCCATGATGCGGTCACCGTCTGCGTAGACGTAGAACTCGGTGACCTTGCTGCCCTTGTTGGTGACCTTGAACGTCGACGGGCCGGCCTTGAGGTCGGTCTTCGAGACCTCGCACGTGGAGTCCGAGGCGCTGACCGTGAGGCCACCCGAAGAGGACTTGGGGTCGTCGGCACAGGCCGTCAGGCTCAGCGCGGCGATCGTCAGCACGCTGAGCGTGGCAAGAGGCTTCATTGCAGGGAATGTCCTTCGGGGATGCGGGGCTCCACCTCGAAATAAGGCTAGCCTCACCATGCTAAGGCACCCCTGACCCGACCGGCCAGTGGCCCCGGGTGTGATCTGTTCGACGTCGCCTAGGCGATCGTGACCTCGTCGCCGACCGACACCTTGCCGGTCGCGAGCGGAATGATCCGGATGCCGAACCAGGTCTTGCCGTCCCACTTGCGGTGCCGCGCGAGCGTACGGATCGGCTCCTTGCCGTGCGCCAGCGTCACCGGGTCGATCGTCGTCACCATGCAGCGGTCGCAGTGCTCACCGAACCGGTAGGGCACGTCGCCGATGTGGATGGCGCGCCAGTCGTCCTCGGCGAACGGCACCTCGGAGCCCTCGACGACGACGTTGGCGCGGAACCGCTGCATCGCCATGGCCTGCGGCTCCTGCTCCTCGGCGATCCACGCCTCGAGCTGCGCGAGCGACGACGTGGTCGTGAGCAGCAGCGGCCCGGTGTCGGCGAGGCTCAAGGGCTCGGCACCGAGCCCACCGTGCTCCTGCGAGATCGGCCGTCGCGCCGGGTCGTCCTGCCAGACGAGGCGTACGGGCTCGCCGAGCAGTCCGCTGAGCCACGCCGCGGCGGGTTCGCCGGCGTCCACCATCGTGCTGAGCCGGGTGACGTTGACCGGGACCTCCGGACCGCCGACGGGGACCGGCACGACGAGCGGTGGCCGGTCCGGGCCCGTGAGCGTGATCGCGCCCGACTCATCTGGGGTGGCCGTCACGGTGAGCAGCCGGTCGTGCGTCGTCGCGTTGAGCCGGACCCCGTGCGGATCGACCACGGCCCAGCGCCGGTCGTCGCGCAGCCCGGCGAGCTCCACCGCTGCCGACGTGAGGTCGACCGGCGCGGTGGCCTTGACCGGATAGACGTGGACCGACCGGACCCGCATCACAGGAGCTTCTCGAAGCACAGCGAGTAGGTGACGTCCTCGTACGGCGGATAGACCGGGATCGGGGTGTAGCCGTGACGGTCGTAGAACTTCAGGGCCGCGTGCTGCCGGTCGCCCGTGTGGATGATCACCCGTCGCGCGCCCTGGTCGCGGGCCACGTCCTCCATCGCTGCGAGCAGCTGGTCGGCGATGCCCGATCCGCGGCGGGCCGGCACGACGTACATGCGCTTGATCTCGAGCTCGCCGTCGAGCGCGCGAAGGCAGGCGTGGCCGACGGGGCCGTCCTCGTCGTACGCCACGACGGTCGCGACGACGGATGCTGGATCCATGCCCTCCGAGCTGAACCGGTTCACCGACGACGGGTCTGATGCGTAGAGCTGGTCGCCGTACGCCACGTGCTCCTCACGCAGCGCCACGGCATCAGGGTGCTCGAACGGCACTCTCTCGAGAGTCGTCATGGTCAGCCGACGACGACCTCGACCCGCTGGAACTCCTTGAGGTCGGTGTAGCCCGTCGTCGCCATGGCTCGGCGCAGTGCGCCGATGAGATTCATCGTGCCGTCGGGGACCGACGAGGGACCGAACAGCACCGACTCCAGGTCACCCACCGTGCCCATCTCGACGCGGGCGCCGCGCGGCAGGTCGGGGTGCCAGGCCTCGGCGCCCCAGTGGAACCCACGACCGGGCGCCTCGACGGCGCGCGCGAACGGTGACCCGATCATCACGGCGTCGGCGCCACAGGCGATGGCCTTGGCGATGTCGCCGCTGCGCCCGATCGAGCCGTCGGCGATGACGTGCACGTAGCGGCCACCGGACTCGTCGAGGTAGTCACGACGAGCCGCCGCGACGTCCGCGACGGCTGACGCCATCGGGACCGCCACACCCAGCACGCTGCGGGTCGTGTGTGCCGCGCCGCCGCCGAAGCCGACGAGCACGCCTGCCGCGCCGGTGCGCATGAGGTGCAGCGCGGCCTGATAGGTCGCACAGCCACCGACGATGACCGGCACGTCGAGCTCGTAGATGAACTCCTTGAGGTTGAGCGGCTCGGTCTGGCCCGAGACGTGCTCGGCCGACACCGTGGTGCCGCGGATCACGAACAGGTCGACCCCGGCATCGACGACGACGTCGGCGAACTGCTTGGTCCTCTGGGGCGACAGCGCTCCGGCGACCGTGACGCCCGACTCGCGCATCTGGTGCAGGCGGGCGGTGATGAGCTCGGCCTTGATCGGCTCGGCGTAGATCTCCTGGAGCCGCTTGGTCGCGAGCGGGCCGTCGATGCCGGCGACCTCCTCGAGCAGCTTCTCGGGGTCCTCGTAGCGGGTCCACAGTCCCTCGAGGTCGAGCACGCCGAGGCCGCCGTGCTTGCCGAGGGCGATCGCCGTGTCAGGACTCATGACCGAGTCCATGGGCGCGGCGATGACGGGCAGCTCGAAGCGGTAGGCGTCGATCTGCCACGCCGTCGAGACCTCCTCGGGGTCGCGCGTACGCCGGCTCGGGACGATCGCGATGTCGTCGAAGGAGTACGCACGCCGGCCGCGCTTCGCCGTGCCGATCTCGATGTCTGCCATGCGTACAGCCTAGTGCGACGGCGAGACCCGTCCGACGTTGCCGCGTTCCTACCACCTAGACGATCCGGCAGCCGCCGCGCTAGCTAGCCACGTTGCCATTTTCATTCCGGATTTCCTCTTCGCGACTCGAAAACTGTGCTGGACCGATAGGTTCCGAGACATGAAATGGCTGAACCTGATCGGTGCCGTGGCAGCGGCCTTCATCGCTCCCATGACGACGATCTTCAGCGTCGTGACGTCGAAGAACTACGACGGCGTCGGGAAGATGTCCCGTGGACAGTGGCTAGCGTTCGGCCCGTCCCTCGCAGTTCTACTGTTGGCGGCGGTCATAACGGTCATTGCATTCGTCAAACGAGATCGAAGCAAGAGATTCCGCAAGCCCCGTAACTGGCGCCTGATCAGCGGCCTCCCGTGGATCCATCGCGTGGCGGTTCGTTTCAGCCAGGACCACGCGCGTCGCTCTGCCCGTCACAAAGACAAAATCACTGAGTACATGGCGAGCCTTCTCGATGATGCGAGTGAGGCGACAATCTTCAGTCGAGATCTTTCTTGGGCCACTCACACACGTGCCGCGACCGCCCTTGACCGGCTGGCCGCCGAGGGCAACCTGACAATTTACGTGCACAAGCCGCGGTCACGACGATTGTCTGATCGGATCGATAGTCTGGTGGAACAGGGCGCGAAGGTGCTCGCCTACACACATCCTGACCATCCTCGGGTTCGGTTTACGCGCGTGCGGTCGTCCGGAACTACGACGCTCGCAGTTGGTAAGGAAGATAAGTCCCACCACCGGATCCGCGAGTTTCGAGACCCTAATGACGTGACATTTCAGATGGCGAATTGTCTGACATCAATCGAGAAGGTGTGGAGGGTCCGTGGCAAGAGCGATCGGGCGGTCTGAGGCGAAAAAGCTTGAAATTGAGCCCTGGAACTTGCTGGCCGATCAACGAGCTGCTGAGATTGACTCGGGCGTCGACATCAGCTTTCGACACGTACTTGGTCCCACAATCGAACTCATTCTCAAGTCAGGGGGGGTGGGTGCGAATCGCCTGATCGACATCGGGTGCGGGACTGGACGCCTTCTGCCGTACCTAGCAGGAGCGTCGCACGATATTACCGCCATCGACCCCAGCACTCGTTCGATCGAGCTCACGCGCAAGTTTTCGACCACGACTGGAGTCAGAGCGCATGCAAGCGCCGACACCATTCAATCGTTCGCCACGACTCACGATCAGAAATTCGACGTCGCCATCGCGAACATGGTGCTGATGGACGTCGTCGACCTGGATGACTTCTTGAGGCACGCACGGAAGATCTTGCGGCGCGGCGCCCTGTTCATTGCGACGATCACGCACCCGTACTTCTGGCCTGCTTACTGGGGGTACGACACCGAGCCGTGGTTCGACTATCGGGAGGAGACGTTTATCCGATCGCGGTTCAAAACATCGTTACGTACGAGCTCGATCGACACTCTCCATGTGCATCGACCTGTGTCGCAATACTTCAGTCGAATAACTGAACAAGGGTTCGCCATCAAATCCGTCTTGGAACCCGTCTTGCCTGAAAGGATCCAGCGCGAGACCGGCGTGACGTGGAAAACACCACACTTCCTTGCGTTTACTGCACAGGCGGAGCCTTACCGCTGACGCACGGTTGGAATATGCCTGACCTACTGGACGCCTCGTTGGATGTCGTCGAGCGACAGGTCGGGCAGCATGCCTTCGGGCTTGGTCGATCGGCGCACCAGCACGGGCTGGACGTCGTCGCTCTCGCGGGCCAGGGCGTACTGGGTGCCGGCCAGCGCGAACCTGAGCGCCCGCGAGAGCGAGCTGACCCTCGCGTCGGACGGGCTGAGCTTCGGCGCTGCGGCCTTGATCGCCATCGCGAGGATCGGCAACGGGCCACCGTGGTTGGCCAGCTGGTCGCTGAAGCTGCGCACCTTGGAGTCGGAGAGGACCTTCTTGATGATCGCCTTGTAGTCCTCGGGAGAGGTCGCGGCCTCGGCATGCACGACAGGGATCTCCTGCGCCAAGGCGTGCCAGTTGACCTTGCCCTTGCCCGCGGCAGGCGGTGCCTGGCTCGCGGACTTCTTGGCTGCGGTCTTCTTGGCCGGCTCGGCCTTCTTGGTCGCGGACTTCTTGGTCGCGGCCTTCTTCGCCGGCTCGGCCTTCTTGGCCGGCTCCTCCTGCTGGGCGGCCTTCTTCGCCGGGGCCTGGGCGGCCCGCGCCTCGGGTTGTTCAGCGGGCTTCTCCGCAGGCGCCTTGCGCGCGCTCTTGCGCGGACGGCTCTCGGCCGGCGCTGCCTGCTCACCGGACGAGAACAGGGGCTTGAGCGCCGCGGCCGGCGGGGGCTTCGGGGCCAGCTTGAGCGTGACGTACTGGTCGACCTCGCGCTCGAGGACGTTGTTGGGCCGGTGGTCGGGAAGCGTCGCACCGACCACGTACTTGTTGAGCTCGTGCAGGCGGCGCACGAGCGGCACGAAGTCGCCGTCGGCCGACACGATCACGAAGACGTCGATCTGCTCCAGCTCGGCAGCCACCCGGAGGCAGTCGACGACCAGCACGATGTCGGCCGCGTTCTTCTCGGCCTTGCTGACCGAGAAGACCTGCACGGTCTGCACGCCGGCTCGCTCGACGTCGCGGCGGTAGTCCTCGAGCCCGAGGGCGTTCCAGTCGGCGTACGCCCGCGCGACCGCGATGTTGCCACCGTCGGCCGCCAGGGCCGCGGCGGACTCGAGCTGCTTGAGGATGTCCTCCATCGAGACATCGGGGATGTCGAGCTTGCCGTAGCCCTTGAACAGGTTCTCGGCGTCGATGAAGACAGCGACATTGCGGGTGGCCACGAGACGAGGCTATCGGCCGTCGGCCGCGAGGCGGACGGGGCGCGGCTCAGCGCGACGAGTAATTGGGCGCCTCGGCGGTCATCTGGATGTCGTGCGGGTGGCTCTCCTTGAGCGACGCCGACGTGATCCGGACGAAGCGACCCTTGTCCTGGAGCTCGGGGATCGTGCGAGCGCCGACGTAGAACATCGACTGGTTGAGCCCGCCGATCAGCTGGTGCGCGACCGCCGACAGCGGACCGCGGTAGGCGACCTGGCCCTCGACACCCTCGGGGACGATCTGGTCGTCGCTCGTGATCTCGGCCTGGAAGTAGCGGTCCTTGGAGTAGGACTTCTTGCCCCGGCTGCTCATCGCGCCGAGCGAGCCCATGCCGCGGTAGGCCTTGAACTGCTTGCCGTTGACGAACACGACCTCGCCGGGCGACTCCTCGACGCCGGCGAGCATCGACCCGATCATCACGGTCTCGGCGCCGGCGACCAGTGCCTTGGCGATGTCGCCCGACTGCTGCAGGCCGCCGTCGGCGATGACCGGTACGCCGGCGGGCTTGGCCGCGAGCGACGCCTCGTAGACCGCGGTGATCTGGGGGACGCCACACCCCGTGACGACGCGGGTCGTGCAGATCGAGCCCGGCCCGAAGCCGACCTTGACCGCGTCGGAGCCGGCGTCGACGAACGCCTGTGCGCCTTCACGGGTCGCGACGTTGCCGCCGATGACCTGCACGTGCCGGGTGGCTGGATCCGTCTTGAGCCGCTTGACGATGTCGAGCAGCATCCGGACGTGACCGTGAGCGGTGTCGGCCACGAGGACGTCGACACCGGCCTCGATCAAGGTCGTGGCGCGCTGCCACGCATCACCGAAGTAGCCGATCGCCGCGCCGACCATCAGGCGGCCGTCGGCGTCCTTGCTGGCGTGCGGGAACTGCTCGGACTTGACGAAGTCCTTGACCGTGATGAGCCCGGCGAGTCGGCCGTCGTCGTCGACCAACGGCAGCCGCTCGCGCTTGTGCTTGCGCAGCAGCAGCGTCGCGTCCTCGCGGGCGATGCCCTCGTGGCCGGTGATCAGCGGCATGGGGGTCATGACCTCGTCGACCTTGGTCGTCGCCCACTCGGCGACCGGGGTGAACCTCAGGTCGCGGTTGGTGATGATGCCCAGCAGCCGGTTGTCGGTGTCGACCACGGGGAGCCCGGACACGCGGTACTCGCCACAGATGCGGTCGAGCTCCTCGAGCGTCGCGTCGGGGCCGATCGTCACGGGGTTGGAGATGATGCCGGTCTGGGTCCGCTTGACCAGGTCGACCTGGTAGGCCTGGTCCTCGAGCGAGAGGTTGCGGTGCAGGACGCCGATGCCGCCTTGGCGGGCCATCGCGATCGCCATGCGCGACTCGGTGACGGTGTCCATCGCGGCGCTGATGAGCGGGATCCGGAGGTTGATCTCACGCGTCAGACGAGACGTCGTGTCGATCTCGCTGGGGTTGAGGTCCGAGAATCCGGGCAGCAGAAGGACGTCGTCGTACGTGAGTCCGAGGGACGCAAACTTGTCAGGAATGCCCGTGTTCTCCATTGCCACATCCTAACGTCCGGAGGAAGCGGGAGAGCCGCGCCGACCGGGTGGTGCGACCGGGGTCACAGAACAACCGACGATTGATCCGTACTCGCAGTATGATGTCGGGATGGACCGTAAGCCAGGGCGCCCGAGGGCACTCACAGTCGACGTCATCGCGCAGGCCGCGCTTGACGACGGAATCGCCACGTTCAGCATGCCGTCGGTCGCCCGTCGGCTCGGGGTCGCTCATTCCGGTCTGTACCGCTACGTGGAGGATCGTGACGACCTGCTCGTCCGCGCCCTCGACAAGGCGATCCTGGCCGCGACCTGGCCGGAAGCCGACCTGCCTTGGCAGGACCTGCTCAAGGGCATCGGGCTGACCATCTGGCAGATGTGCGAGGACCATCCGGGCCTCGACACCGCTGCACTCGGCGCGCCCAAGTCGCCCCGAGCGGTCGAGGAGCGCATCGAGAAGTACATCGAGTCGCTGCAGAACCAGGGATTCCTGCTCGAGGACGCCGCCGTGGCGGTCGAGTTCGTCATCACCCTGGCGCTCACGGCGTCCGCCGAGATGCAACGGCTCAAGGCGATCGAGCAGAGCCACGCCGACGGCCCCCGGCTGCCGGTCCTCAAGGCCTACGACACCGAAGAGGTCTGGCGCGGCCGCGGTTGGTACGACCGCAAGCTCGACATCGTGCTGGCCGGACTCGACCAGCGCCGCTCCGACTAGCCCGCATACGTCTCGAGCTGCGTGGCCAGGCGATTCATGATGTCCGCGTACGCCCGATAGCTGGGCGGCGCGACGGACGTCCACGGGATGTACGCCTTGTGCTTTGCGGCCTGCAGGGTCTCGAACACCGGCTGGTCCTCGAGGATCGCGAGACCGGCCTTGCCCACACGGTCGTCGTAGAGGAACACGTCGGCGGGATAGAGGTCGGCCTTCTCCCAGCTCAGCGTCTGGAAGTAGCCGCCCTCGTCGGGCTTCGTCGGCACCACCAGCGGCAGCTTGAGCTGGTCGCGCCAGTACTTCAGGTCGGGGCTGACCTCAGGGTTCGACACGTAGAAGACGTCCTTGGCCGGTGAGCCGACCAGGATCTTCTTGCTGCCGAGGGCCTGGCCGGCCTTCTCGACGCGGCCGGCCGCGGCCGTGAAGTCGTCGTGCGCCGTGCGTACGGTGTCCGAGTCGACGTCGGCACCCAGAGCCTTGGCCGCCCGCTCGGTCGAGTCGAGCATCTGCGGCAACGTCTTGCCGTCGAAGCTCACGACCAGGATCGGCGCGAGCTGCTTGAGCTTCTTGGCGGTCGCGTCGTTGACGTACCAGAGGTCGCTCTTGAGGTAGGCGCTCGTGACGACCAGGTCCGGCTTGAGGCTGGCCGCCTTCTCGAGGTCGATCGAGCCGTACTCGCCGCCGCCCGTGACGTCCTCCGCCTTGCCGAGGTCCAGGCCGGCGACCTGCGAGTCGGGCTGGCCATCGGCGTTCTTGAGCGGCCCGAACGTGCCCACGATCTCGTCACCGAGGCCGAGGTCGGTCAGGGCTGCCGCCATCGATGACTGCACGAGGAGCCGCTTCGGCGCGTGGTCCAGCGAGATCGGGGTGCCGACGTCGTCCTTGTACGTCCACGGCCCGGCACCCTCGTCGTCTGATGCCGACGAGCCGCAGGCCGCGGCCACCAGCAGGGAAGCTGCCGCGAGGATCGTGCCGAGGCGCCTCACAGCTGCTCCTCGATGTCGTCGGCGAGACGATCGATGACCTTGGCGTACGCCGCGAAGCTCGCCGGCGACACGGCCTCCCACGGCACCCAGGCGTCGTTCTTGGCCGCCGTGATCGTCGAGAACACCGGCTGGTCCTGGAACTGCTTGAGCGTCGATCCCCCTTCTCGCGAGTCCCACATGACCACGTCGGCGTCGTACTTGTCAGACTTCTCCCAGCTCATGTCCTCCCAGTACGTGCCCGCCTTGGCCTTGGCCGCGATGATCGGCAGCCCGAGCGACTCGTAGTAGTCGAGGTCGGGGAACTGCGCGGGGTCAGCGGCGTAGAACAGGTCCTTGGTGCCGGAGACGACGAGCACCTCGCGGTCGCCGAGCTTCGCGCCGACGTCCGTGAGCCGCTTGCTCGCGGCGTCGAAGTCCGCGCGCCCCTTGGCGACCTTGGCCGAGTCGAGGTCGGCGCCCAGCTTCGCACCGAGCTCCTGGACGTCCTCGATGCTCTCGATGACCGAGTCGCCCTGGAAGTCGACCGCGAGGATCGGGGCGAGCTTGACGGCCTTCTTGGCCGTGGCGTCGTTGATGTACCAGAGCTCTGGCGGCAGGTACATGTTGGTGACGATGAGGTCGGGCTCGAGGCTCGCGAGCTTCTCGAGGTCGAGGCTGCCGTACTCCCCGCCGGCCGTGACGTCGGTGATCGCGTCGGGGTCGAGGCCCGCCGCCTGCGGGTCCAGCGAGCCGTCGGCGCGCTTGAGCGGACCGAAGACGCCGACGACGTCCACGCCGAGGTCGTTCAGCCCAGCGGCGAGCGAGGACTGGGCGACGACGCGCTTGGGAGGCGAGTCGAGGGTGATCGTGGTGTCGCGGTCGTCCGTGTAGGTCCAGGGACCGCTGCCGGCGTCCTCCGAGGCGGAGGTGCCGCAGGCGGCAAGGGTCACGAGGGCGATCGCGGCAGTGGCCGCGAGAAGTCTGCGTTTCATAAGGGCAGCCTAACCTAACGAAATGCCTAGTCGGCAGGGCCCCCGAACGTGAACTGCACCTCACGACGAGCCTCGTCGACCTCGGCCAGACGTACGCTGACCTGCTCACCTTCGGGCAGGCCCTCGCCCCGGCACCGGGCGATGACCGGCGGGTCGAGCAGAGCCACCTCGCCGCCCTCTCGGTCGGCGTGCATGACGACCGCGTCGAACGACTCCCCGACCCGACCGGCCAGCGACCACACCTCGGCCTGGTCGATGCACGTGCGATCGGCCTTCGAGGCGCGGCGGTCCGACTCCTTCATGATCTCCGGCAGGGACGGCAGCGCCTCGCGCACCCAGTCCGGCACGGTTCGCTTCTCGCAGATCGCGAGGCAGACCTCGGTGCCGAAGCGGTCGGCGAGGCGCCGCAGGGGCGCGGTGACGTGCGCGTACGGGCCGCCGACCCCACCGTGGTCCACCTGCGCCGGCCTCGAGCCGTCGAACGCCTCGTAGCCGGCACCGCGGAGCAGCCGGGTCGCCTCGGTCATCAGTGCGATCGATGCGGGCAGCGCGGGATCGAGGCCGACGAGCACGTGGGCGGGAGTCGCTCCGTCAGGCACGGCGACCTTGAGCGAGCGTGCGGTGCGCAGGAAGTCGGCCTTGGCCCGGTCATCCGGGGGCGGGAGGGTGCGGAGCAGCCCCACCTCGGCCCCGAGCATGAGCTGCGCCGCGGCCATGCCGGTCAACAGTGAGATCTCCGCGTTCCACCCGTCGACGTCGGTGCGGACCCGCATCACGACGCGCCACGCGTCCCCCTCACGCTCGACCTCCTGCTCGGGCAGTGCGAGCTCGATCGCGCCACGGTCGACGCGTACGCGCTGACGCAGCCGGCCGAGGTCGGCGAGCGGCTCGAGCGACGGGTGCGGCTCACCGGCGTCGAACGAACGCTGCACACCCTCGTAGTCGAGCTGTGCCACGGACCTGACCCGCGCGCGGCGTACGGAGACGTTGCCCAGCTCGCCGTCAGCGGCCACGTCGATCGTCCAGACCGCTGCGCCGCGCACCTCTCCGGCCAGGAGGCTCAGGGCGTCCTCGGACAGCACCGGCGGGTGCAGCGGCACACGGCCGTCGGGCAGGTAGATCGTCTGGCCGCGCCGACGGGCCTCGGCGTCGACGGCGCCACCGGGCGGGATCACGGCGCCCAGGTCCGCGATCGCGTAGTGAACCCTGAAGCCGTCGCCCACCCGCTCGAGGAACATCGCCTGGTCGAGGTCGCGTGCGCCGGGCGGATCGATCGTGACGAACGGGATCGTGGTCGCGTCCTCGACGTCGGTGCGGGCGGCCTCGGCGATCGTGGTGGCCTCGGCGGCCACCTCGGGCGGGAAGCTCGCCGTCTCGGCAAGCGTCGGGAGGTCGAGCTCGGCGCGTACGCCCTCGAAGTCGTGCGGCGATGTGCTCACCCGCATGAATCTAGCCCGAGGGGCGCGCACCTCGCCGGTCGAGTAGGAGGCCGCCCGCGGCCGGCGTATCGAGACCACGGGAGTCGATATGCTCGCGCTACCCGACACCGGCGCAACAGCTCAGAGAACGAGAGAGACGGATGGCTCACCCGAGCCATCCGTCTCTCCTTGTTACCTACTCCGGATCAGTGGTTGTGTCCGGCGTGCGCGTCCTCGGCCTCTTCGGCCGGCTTCTCGACGACCAGGGTCTCGGTCGTCAGCAGCATCGCGGTGATCGACGCGGCGTTGGCCAGCGCGGAGCGCGTGACCTTGACCGGGTCGAGGACACCCTGGGCGACCAGGTCGCCGTACTGCTCGGTGGCCGCGTTGTAGCCCTCGCCGCTCTCGCGGACCTTGTTGACGACGACCTCGCCGGAGACGCCGCCGTTGCGGGCGATCCACTCGAGCGGGGCGTCGGCGCCGATGCGGACGATGCGGACACCGACCGCCTCGTCACCGGTCAGGCCCAGGTTGTCGTCGAGCACCGAGACGGCGTGGACGAGAGCCGAGCCGCCACCGGCGACGATGCCCTCCTCGATCGCCGCGCGGGTCGCCGAGACGGCGTCCTCGATGCGGTGCTTCTTCTCCTTGAGCTCGACCTCGGTGGCAGCGCCGACCTTGATGACGCAGACGCCGCCGGCGAGCTTGGCGAGACGCTCCTGGAGCTTCTCGCGATCCCAGTCGGAGTCCGTGCTCTCGATCTCGGCCTTGATCTGGCCGACGCGACCGTCGACCTCGGCCTTGTCGCCGCCGCCGTCGATGATCGTCGTGTCGTCCTTGGTGATGACGACGCGGCGAGCGGTGCCGAGCACCTCGAGGCCGATCTGGTCGAGCTTGAGGCCGACGTCGGGGGTCACGACCTGCGCGCCCGTGAGCGTCGCGATGTCCTGAAGCATGGCCTTGCGGCGATCACCGAAGGCCGGGGCCTTGACGGCCGCCGAGGTGAACGTGCCGCGGATCTTGTTGACGACGATCGTCGACAGCGCCTCGCCGTCGACGTCCTCGGCGATGATGAACAGCGGCTTGCCGGCCTGGACGACCTTCTCGAGGATCGGCAGCAGGTCGCTGACCGACGAGATCTTGCCCTGGTTGACGAGGATGTAGGGATCGTCGAGGACGGTCTCCATGCGCTCGGTGTCGGTCACGAAGTAGGGCGAGAGGTAGCCCTTGTCGAACTGCATGCCCTCGGTGAACTCGAGCTCGGTGCCCATGGTGTTGGACTCCTCGACCGTGATCACGCCGTCCTTGCCGACCTTGTCGAAGGCCTCCGCGATGAGCTGGCCGATGACGCCGTCGCGCGACGAGACCGTCGCGACGTCGGTCATGTCCTTGATGTCGTCGACGTCGCGGGCGACCTCGTGCAGGCGCTTCACGACGGCCTCGACGGCTGCCTCGATGCCCTTCTTGAGGCCGACCGGGTTGGCGCCGGCCGCGACGGCGCGCAGGCCCTCGTGGACCATGGCCTGGGCCAGGACGGTCGCGGTCGTCGTGCCGTCACCGGCGACGTCGTTGGTCTTGGTGGCGACTTCCTTGGCCAGCTGGGCGCCGAGGTTCTCGAACGGGTCGTCGAGCTCGACCTCACGCGCGACGGTCACGCCGTCGTTGGTGATCGTGGGGGCGCCCCACTTCTTGTCGAGGACGACGTAGCGACCCTTGGGGCCGAGGGTGACCTTGACGGTGTTGGCGAGCTTGTCGACGCCGCGCTCGAGCGAGCGGCGGGCGTTCTCGTCGAATTCGAGGATCTTGGGCATGTCAGCTTCTTTCGAAAATGTGGGGGTGCGACTGGGGTGGCGTACGTGAGAGGCCCCGGCGCCCGCGGAGGGGCGCCGGGGCGTCAGATCACGAAACGACAGCGAGGACGTCGCGAGCGGACAGGATGAGGTACTCCTGGCCGTCGTACTTGACCTCGGTGCCGCCGTACTTGCTGAAGATGACCTTGTCGCCGACGGCGACGTCAAGAGGAACGCGGTTGCCGTTGTCGTCGACCCGACCGGGTCCGACAGCGATGACGTTGCCCTCCTGGGGCTTCTCCTTGGCAGTGTCCGGGATGACCAGACCTGATGCAGTGGTCTGCTCGGCTTCGACAGCCTGGATGACCAGGCGATCCTCGAGCGGCTTGATGGTGACCGACACGTGTCGACCTCCCCTTTCAGGCGGTGGAACGGTGGACGCTGGTGGGCACGCCGTCGCGGGGGTCGTACTCACCGATGCTTGGCACTCTCATGGCGAGAGTGCCAATACGAAATCTAGCACTCGCCCTCAACGAGTGCTAGCGGCCCCGGCTCCGCGCCGTCGAGTCACGACATGGGCGGCAGGTGCATCGCGGCAAGCCTCGCCGGGTCGCGGAGCGACAGGATCTCGACGATCCGGCCGCCGACCACGGCGCACGCCATGACCGCGAACGGCTCACCGCTCGGGGTCCGCGCCACGACTCCGGGCTCGCCGTTGACGAGCACCGACTGCGCGACGACGGGGCCACTGGCACCCTGCGCCGCCTGGCGCGCGACGTCGGACGCACCGACCAGGGAGGCCGTCCCGTCGGGCGACTGGTGGCGCCAGGTGACATCCGGATCGAGGAGCCTGAGCAGATCAGCGAAGTCTCCGTCCCGGGCCGCTGCGAGGAACGCGTCGACCACCGCGGTCCGGGCCCGGCGATCCGGGGTCGGCGCACCCCGCACCTTCCGGCGCGCCCGGCTGGTGAGCATCCTGGTGGCCTCGACGGTCCGGTCGAGGATGGCCGCGATCTCGGTGAACGGCACCGCGAACAGGTCGTGCAGGACGAACGCGAGGCGCTCGGCCGGCCGCAACGTGTCGAGCACGACCAGCATCGCCAACCCCACCGAGTCGGCGAGCAGCGCGTCGTCCTCGGGCCCGGTCGCGGGATCGGTCACGACGACCTCCGGCAGCCTGTCGTCGAAGAACGTGACCGGCCTGGACGTGCGCGAGCGCAAGGCGTCGATGCAGACCCGGCTCACGACTGTGGTCAGCCAGCCGCCGAGGTTGTCGATCGAGCCGGCCTCCTGCCGGGCCAGACGGAACCAGGCTTCCTGCACGGCGTCCTCGGCGTCCGACTGCGAGCCGAGCAGGCGATGGGCCAGCGTCACCAGGCGTGCGCGCTGCTCCTCGAACGCCGCCGCCAACGGCTCGTCGTGGGTCGATCCGGTCATGTCGTCACCTCACATCGGACATCTCGTCATAGGTGATGACGGATCCGACACGACCCATGTAACCAATCGGCGCGGAAAACCTGGGTCCGGCCCCTTGGCCGGAACACGGCAGACTGCTCCCCATGGATCTGGCGACGTTCGAGCAGCTGCTGTCCCCCGCGGGCCAGCTCCTGCTCGCCGACGTCGCTCAGCGGGCCGGCGTCGAGTCGGACCTGGCGCTGGGCACCCGGCTGCGCAAGACGTACGCGCCGGCGCTCGTCGCGGCAGCGGTGACCCAGAACCACCTGCGCGGCAGGGCAGCGACCAAGTTCGGCGCGGATGCGGCCCGGATGTACTTCACGCACGACGCCCTGGAGCAGTCGACACGGATGCCGGTGGCCACGCACCGCGCCGAGCGACTCGCGTCCACCGGGGCCACGCACGTGGTCGATCTCGGCTGTGGCATCGGAGGCGACCTCGTGGCGCTGGCCCGCGCCGGACTGCGGGTCCGCGGGGTCGAGCTGGATCCCGTACGGGCCGCGGTCGCCGCCGCCAACCTGCACGCGCTCGGGCTCGACGGCGAGGTCATCTGCGCCGACGCCCGCTCGGTCGAGATCGGCGCCGACGAGGTCGCGTTCATCGACCCGGCACGCCGGGACGGCCGCGGACGTACGTTCTCGGTGTCCGACCTGCAACCGCCGTGGGACTGGGTGAGGGAGCTGCTGGCAGGTCGCGCCGTGGCCAAGCTGATGCCGGGGATCGCGCACGACGCCGTGCCGGGCGGGGTCGAGGCCGAGTGGGTCAGCGACGGCGGCAACCTCGTCGAGGCGTGTCTGTGGGGCGCGCCGTTCGCCTCGGCGACTCGCCGCGCCACGGTGCTGCCGTCGGGTGCCGGGCTCGTGTCGACCGGCGAGCCCGTGGCGGTGGCGGACGTCGGGGCGTATCTCTACGAGCCCGACGACGCCGTCATCCGCGCCGGGCTGGTCAGCGAGCTCGCCGCCACGATCGGCGGGTGGCTGCCCGACGCCCACATCGCGTACGTCGCCTCGGACGCCGTGCACACGACACCGCTGGCACGGGGGTTCCGGATCGTCGACGAGCTGCCGTTCCGGGAGAAGCCACTCAAGGCCGCGCTCCAGGTGCGCCGCGTCGGGACGCTGACGGTCAAGAAGCGTGGCGTCGACATCGTGCCCGAGGAGCTGATCCGCCGGCTCAAGCTCAAGGGCCCCAACACGGCGACGATCATCATGACCCGCGTCCACGGCCACGGCCGCGCGTTCCTCGTCGAGCGCCTCTGACGGTCCGAGGTTTGGATGCCGGTGCACCACCGCCGGCGTTTTCGTGGTGCAGCAGCATCCAAATCTCGGGGCATAGGCTGCTGCCATGCGGATCGACCTCAACGCAGACCTCGGTGAGTCCTGGCCGCGGTGGGAGTCCGGTGAGGACGTCGCGCTGCTGGACATCGTCACCAGCGCCAACGTGTGCTGCGGGGCGTACGCCGGCGACGCCGAGCTCATGCAGGCGACGTGCGAAGCGGCCGTCGCACGAGGCGTGGCGATCGGCGCCCAGGTCGGCTATCCGGACCGGGGCAACTTCGGCCGGCTCCACCTCGACATGCCCTCGGACGAGCTCACCGGCGAGGTCCTGAGCCAGATCCTGCTGCTCGACGGGATCGCCCGCGCAGCCGGCGGCGTCGTGTCGTACGTCAAGCCGCACGGCGCCCTCTACAACCGGATCGTCGACGACGACGTGCAGGCGCAGGCCGTGGTCGACGCAGTCCAAGGTCTCGGCACACCGCTGCCCCTGCTCGGGCTGCCCGGATCGGTGTCGCTGTCGATCGCCGAGGCCTGCGGCATCCCGGTCATCCGTGAGGGCTTCGCCGACCGGGCCTACACCTCCGACGGCCGGCTCGTGCCCCGCAGCGAGCCCGGCGCGGTGCTCGACGACCCCGAGGCCGTCGCCGCCCAGGCCGTACGCCTGATGGACAGCGTCTCGTCGGTCTGCGTGCACAGCGACAGCCCGGGCGCGGTGGACCTGGCGCGCGCGGTGCGTACGGCGCTCGAGGCACACGGCGCCGAGCTCACGAGCGTCATCGCGTGAACCTCAAGCCGTACGGCGACACGGCGCTCCTGATCGACTGCGAGTCGCTCGACGAGGCGCAGCGCTGGTTCGCCGCGCTCCACGACGAGGCCGAGGTGGTGCTCGGCGCCCGCACCGTCCTCCTCCGCGGGGAGCCCTCGGTTCTGCGATCGCTGGTCGGGCGTACGACGCCGGCCGATCTCGCCAGTCCGCTCGACGGGCCCGAGATCGAGGTCCCGGTCGTCTACGACGGCGCCGATCTCGACGACGTCACCAGGCTCACCGGCCTGACCGAGCCCGAGGTCGTCGAGGCGCACACGAGTACGCCCTGGACGGTCGCGTTCGGCGGCTTCGCGCCCGGGTTCTCCTACCTCGTCGGCGGAGATCCGCGCCTGCAGGTGCCGCGTCGCGAGTCTCCCCGCAACAGGGTGCCCGCAGGTTCGGTGGGGCTCGCCGGCGAGTTCAGCGGCGTCTACCCGCGGGAGTCGCCCGGCGGCTGGCAGCTCATCGGCCGCACGGAGCTGGCGATGTGGGACACCCAGCGCGAGCCGCCCGCCCTGCTCACGGCCGGCACGACCGTCAGGTTCGTCGTGGCATGACCCTCGTCGTCGAGTCCGCCGGCCTGCTCACGCTCGTGCAGGACCTCGGCCGGCCGGGTCTGGGGCACCTCGGCGTCAGCCCGTCCGGCGCGTTCGACCGACCGGCGCTCCGCCAGGTCAACCTCGTGCTCGGCAACGAGCCGGGCGCCGCCGCCTTGGAGGTGCTGCGCGGTGGGCTCGAGCTGCGAGCCGAGACGGCCACATGGGTGGCGGTGACGGGCGGCGCGGGCGCCATCACGGTCGACGGTGACCCTCGGGCGTACGGGCGGGCGGTCCGCCTGCACGCGGGCGAACGCCTGGCCCTGGGAACGCCCGGCGCGGGACTCCGGGCGTACGTCGGGGTGGCCGGCGGCATCGGCGTGCCGGAGGAGCTCGGCTCGCGGTCGACCGACACGCTGGCCCGGCTCGGCCCTGCCCCGCTGAGCACCGGCGACCGCCTCGATGTCGGCCCGGCGACCCACCCGCCCGACATCGAGGACGTGCCGCCTCTCGGACGTACCGGCGAGCTGACGCTCGACGTGGTGCTCGGGCCGCGCGACGACTGGTTCACGGCGGCAGCGGTGCGCCGGCTGCTGGAGTCGCCCTGGCAGGTCAGCCCGGCCTCGGACCGCGTCGGCGTACGCCTCACCGGTCCGGCGCTGGAACGCACCAGGACCGACGAGCTGCCGAGCGAGCCGTGCGTGCGCGGCAGCATCCAGGTGTCGGCAGACGGCCAGCCGATCGTGTTCGGCCCCGACCACCCGGTGACAGGCGGCTACCCGGTCATCGCGGTCGTGCTCGACCGGCACACCGACCGTCTGGGGCAGGCGGCACCGGGACAGGTCGTGCGGTTCAGCCGGGTCGGCTAGGCCGCGACGACGTGCGTGACCGGCATGCTGGAGTCGGCGGGCAGGTCGAGCGACGACGGCGGCAGCCCACGGCGTACGACCTCGGCTCCGAGGGCCGCGACCATCGCGCCGTTGTCGGTGCACAGGCCGATGCGCGGCACCCGGATCTGGATGCCGGCCTTGGCGGCGCGCTCCTCGGCGAACTGGCGCAGCCGGCCGTTCGCCGCCACGCCACCGCCGATGATGAGGGTCTTGACGTCGTGGTCGAGGCACGCGTCGATGGCCTTCTTGGTCAGCACGTCGCAGACCGAGTCCTGGAACGACGCGGCGATGTCGGCGACCGCGAACGTACGCCCCATGCGGTCCTCGTGCTGCACGTGCCGGGCGACAGCACTCTTGAGGCCGGAGAACGAGAAGTCGTAGCGGTGCTTGTCGAGATCACGGCCGCCCGTCAAACCACGGGGGAACTTGATCGTCGAGGCGTCACCCTCGCGGGCGACGCGGTCGATGTGCGGGCCGCCGGGATAGGGCAGGCCGAGCAACCGGGCGACCTTGTCGAACGCCTCGCCGGCGGCGTCGTCGATCGTCTGCCCGAGCAACGTGATGCCGGTGACGATGTCGTCGACGAGCAGGATCTCGGTGTGGCCGCCACTGACCAGCAGCGCCACGGCACGCTCCTCGAAGCGGCCGTGCTCGAGCTGGTCGACCGCGACGTGCGCGGCGAGGTGGTTGACGCCGTAGAGCGGCTTGTCGTGCGCCAGTGCCAGGGCCTTGGCTGCCGCGACGCCGACCAGGAGCGCGCCGGTGAGACCGGGCCCGCTGGTGACCGCGATCGCGTCGACGTCCTGCACACGGATGCCGGACTCGGCGTAGGCCTGCTCGAGCGTGGGGACCATGGCCTCGAGGTGGGCCCGGCTGGCGACCTCCGGCACGATGCCGCCGAAGCGTACGTGCTGCTCCATGCTCGACGAGAGTGCATGCGCCAGCAGCTCCGTGCCACGCACGATGCCCACGCCCGTCTCGTCACACGACGACTCGATGCCCATCACCAACGGTTCACTCACGCCGCCATTGTGACAGGCGGCTGTGGCAGGCTCGAACCATGACGAGATCTGACGACCCGGGACCCGACGGACCGTGGGACGAGCGCACGCTGCTGCTCACGATGCTGAAGTACGTCCAGGAGACCGCGGTGTTCAAGGTGCAGGGGCTGGACGAGGCCAAGGCACGTCACGCCCCGATCGAGACCTCGCCGCTGACCGCGCCTGCCGCGCTGCTCAACCACCTGCGCTGGGTCGAGCGGTCGTGGGTCAAGGCCGACCTGTTCGGCGGCGAGGACGACGGGCCGTGGACCGACGAAGATCCTGACGCCGAGCTGCGCGAGGGCCTCGAGCTGCCCCTCGACGAGGTCATCCGGCTCTACGAGGAGGAGGCGGCCCGCACCCGCGCGGTCTTCGAGACCGTCGACCTCGACATGGCGATGAAGGGCAAGCAGTCGCGCAACATCCCCCTGACGGCTCGGTGGATCCTGCTGCACCTGATCGAGGAGACCGCGCGGCACAACGGCCACCTCGACCTGCTCCGCGAGATGGCCGACGGGTCGGTCGGCGACTGAGCTCTCCCGGGGTCCTACTCGGCGACGGTCACGCGGGGGTCGAAGGCCACGTAACCGCTGTAGTCCTGGCCGACCTTGTCGAACGACGACGGGATCGGCTCGGGGTAGGACCAGGCGCCATCGGGCAGGCGGTCGTCCCCGGCGCCGACGTTCCAGTACTGCGCGTCACCCTTCCACGGGCAGTGGTACGCCGTGGGGCTCTTCTCGAACGCGCCGTCGGTGAGGCTCGCCGGGGGGAAGTACCAGTTGCCCTCGATCTTGACGAGGTCCTCGACCGGCGCTTCGGCCAGGACCGTCTGCCCGAGCACTGCCTTCATGTCACGACTCCTTCTTGGCGGCCCGGCGCGCGGCGCGGGCGATCAGCTCTTCCTCATCAAGCTTCTTGGCCTGCTCCGGTGTCGGGGCCGTGCCACCGTGCCGCGCGGGCGCCCACCACTTGCCCTCGGGGCTGATGGGGTAGTCGGCGATCGCCTTGTCGAGCAGCTCCGTCATGGCCTCGCGGAGGCGCGCGGTCTCGGCGACGGGGTCCTCACCGGTCACCTCGAGCGGCGCGCCGACGTGCAGGCCGATCGTCTTGCCGCGGCCCTTCATGTCGGACGGGTGGTCCTTGGTCTTCAGCAGCTGCGTGCCCCAGGTGACCATGGGGATGAGCGGCACGCCGGCCTCGGCGGCCATGCGCACGGCGCCGGTCTTGAGCTCCTTGATCTCGAACGAGCGACTGATCGTGGCCTCGGGGAAGATCCCGACGATCTCGCCGTTGCGGGCGTACTCGACCGCCTGGTCGTACGACGCCTGGCCGTTGTCGCGGTCGACCGAGATGTGGTGGAGCGAGCGCATGATCGGCCCGGAGATCTTGTGGTCGAACGCGTCCTTCTTGGCCATGAAGCGCACGAGCCGCCCGCTCGGCTGGGCCGCGAAGCCGTCGAAGATGAAGTCGACGTAGCCGATGTGGTTGGCGGCGAGGATCGCGCCACCGGTGCGCGGGATGTGCTCCGTGCCCGACATCTGGAACTTCATGCCGAGGACCTTGAACAACGTCCGGGCGGTGAGGATGACCGGAGGGTAGGTGATGTCGCGCATCAGGTCACCTTAGTGCACACGCGTGCACCGAAGCGATGATCGAGAGCAGGCTCACGCCCGGCCCCGCTCAGTCCTCTTCCACGACATGGACGGCGGCTTCCTCGGCGCTCGCAGCGGCGCCGTCGACACCGACGTCCTCGCCCACGAGGTCCTTCTCGGTGTCCTCGCCGAAGCCCTCGTCGGGATCGACCAGACGACCCGCGCGCTCCGTGCCGACCTCGCCGTCGTCGATGTCCTCGGCCGGCTCGGCATAGGGATCGGCGTCCGGCTCCTCCTGGCGGAGGCGCTCGTCGAGGGACTCGCCCTGCAGCGCCTCGTCGGCTGTCGTGCCGAATCCCTCGCCGCGGTAGCTCTCCGGCGGCGAGTAGCCCGAGTCGAGGGTCTCGTCCGGATCGTCGAAGATCGCGTCCTGGTCGGGTCCGTCGCCGTCGTCGTCAAAGGTGTCTGGAGTCTCGGTCATGCACCCAGCCTTCCACGCCATCCCGAACGCGCAATGCGTGCCTCGATCTCGACCTCCACGAGGTGCTCGGGACGGGCGAGCGCCACGACCTGCACCATCGTGGCGACGGGGCGTACGGCGTCGAAGATCTCCTTGTGGGCCCGGCCGACGGCGTCGAAGTCGGCGATGTCGGTGACGTACATCCGCGTGCGTACGACGTGCTCCGTCCCCAGGCCGGTCGTGCCGAGGCCCTCGAGCGCGATCCCGAACGCGACGCGCGCCTGCTCGTACGCGTCGCCGACCCCGGCGACCTCCCCGTCGACCGTCGCGGTGGTGCCGGCGACCCACGCGCTGTCGCCGACGCGTACGGCGCGGGAGTAGCCGACGACGTCCTCGAACGGCGACGGTGAGCTGACGTTCTTCCTCATCAAGCCTCCTGGAGCTCGAGCTGCATGACGAGCGCGTCGACGCCGTCGCGATAGTAGCCGGCACGCCGGCTGATCGTGGTGAACCCGTACGCGTCGTAGAACCCCGTCGCCGCGGCGTTGTCCGCGGCCACCTCGAGCAGCATGCGGGACGCACCCTGAGCGCCCGCGGCGGCGCACAGTGCGTCCAGGATCCGCCGCGCAACGCCCTGGCGGCGACGCGACGGCATGACGGCGATGCGTTCGAGGTCGGCGACGTCACCGGCGACGGCGATCAGCCCGTAAGCCTCCAGGTCGTCGATCAGCAGGGTCCGGCGCTCGTCCTCGATCGCGGCACGGAGCAGGGTCTCGGTCCAGGCGTCCCGGCCGAAGCACGCGAGGTCGATCGCCGTGACAGCCGTGACCTCGGTGGGCAGGGCCGTGCGGATCATGCGCGCTTGGTCGAGACCGACGGGGTGGCGTCGGGGCGCCGCAGGTAGAGCGGCTCGAGCGGCAGCACCTGGGCCGTGCCTGCCGCGACGATCCGCGCCAACGCGGCCGCACGGGGGTCGCTCGACTCGCCGGCGGCACGCAGCACGCCGTCATACAGCTGACCGCCCCGCCCGTACGTCGGAAGGTCGGGGTGCCGCCCCGCGAGATCCGCCGGGAAGTCGACATGGGGACCGTCGAGGCGCACATGATCGGCGCCGTAACGAGCCCAGTAGACCTCCTTGCGGCGGGCGTCGGTGGCGACGAGGAACTCGCCCTCGACCTGGGTGTCGGCGGCGATGATGTCGAGCGTGCAGACCCCATGCGTCGTCAGGCCCAGCGTCGAGCCGAGCGTCAGTGCCGTGACGACGCCGACGCGCAGACCGGTGAACGGCCCGGGGCCCACGCCGACGGCGACGTCGGTGAGGTCGGCCATCGTGGCGCCGGCCTGAGCCACGGCGTCCCTGATGGCGGGTGCGAGCAGCTCGCCGTGCGCCATGGCGCCCTCGCCCGCGGCCTCGCCGACGACGCGCTCGCCGTCGTGGACGGCGACCGTGATGGCCGGGGTGGCGGTGTCGAACGCAAGCAGCAGCACGCCATGAACCCTAACGCTGATGACTCAGCGGAGGTCAGGAGAGGAGGGTCGAGCGCAGCGGCACGCCGACCCAACGGGGACCGTGCGGCTTGACGGTCACGACGCGCGGCTCGGCCTCGTCGACGAGGTCACCCTCGTGCGGCGTCCCGAGCGGGTCGATCGGACGCGCACCGCGAACCTCGATGCGTACGTGCAGCCAGCTGTCCGACAGCTGCTCGGCCATGCCGTCGCCCCACTCGACTACCGTGACGGCCTCCTCGGTCGTGGCGTCGAGGTCGATGTCGTCGAGCTCGGCGGCGCTGCCGAGCCGATAGGCGTCGACGTGCACGAGCGGCGGACCCCCGGCGAGCGACGGGTGCGTACGGGCGATGACGAACGTCGGGGAGGTGATCGGCCCGCGTACGCTCAGCGCCTCGCCGAGGCCCTGCGTGAACGTGGTCTTGCCGGCACCGAGGTCACCGGACAGGACGAGCAGGTCGCCGGGCCGCAGCAGGGTCGACAGCTTCGCGGCGAGGTCGTGCATCTCGTCGGGGGTGGGCACCTCACGGGCCAGCCACAACGTCTTGCCGAACTCGATGAACTGGCGATCGCGACCGACCGGGTGGTAGAGCCGCCGCGACCAGAACTGCACCGTCTCGGGCAGCTCCTCGCGCACGTCGAGCCAGATGCCGTCCTTGCCGCGCTCCTCGGCGGTGTCCTCGGCGACCCCGACCATCGCCGACGCGACGCCGCGGGCCTGGATGTCGGGGTCGACGCAGACCCGCTTGAGGCCGAGCTGTCCCGGGCGGGACTCGTCGAACAGCATCGCGCCCATCGGCAGTCCACGGCGCTCGACCAGGAGTCCCCCGGCCGTGCCGAGCACCTCGGCGACCGACTCCACGGTCTCCTCGGACGCCGTCGACGGCGGGTCGAGGGCGGGCCGGGCACCGAACGACCGGTGGATGATGTCGACGATCTGCGGAGCGTGCTCCGGTCCGGCATGGATGACGTTGAGCGCGGTCATGCCAGCCCCTCCAGGACGTCCTCGATGACCTCGGTGACCTTCTCGTGCTCCTCGAACATGACCATGTGGCCGACGTCGTCGAGCGCGACGAGCTTGGCACCGGGGATGGCGTCGGCGAGGCGGCGGCTGTGCTTGATCGGCGTGATCAGGTCGGCGGTGCCACCCATCACGACGGTCTTGGCCGACCCCATCGTCTTGAGGCCCGACGTCAGGTCGAGGGACACGAAGTTGGGGTAGAAGTCCATCAGCACGTGGGTCGGCGACTTCAGGATCATCTCGTTGGTCATGTCGGCGTGGCGCTCCTGGGCGTTCGGGCCGAGTCCCCAGCGCCGAACGATCGAATAGCTGTTGAACGTACGACCCCAGTCCAGCACGGGCGACGCGACGCGCAGGAACGGGATCAGGTAGCGCAGGGCCGGGCTGCTGCGCATCAGCTTGCCCGAGCTCGTGCTGATGAGCACGACACCCTTGACCCTGCGGGCGAACTGCTTCGGCTCCGCCGCGGCGAGCTCCATGATCGCCATGCCGCCCATCGAGTGACCCACCAGGACGATGGGTCCGCGCGGCACGAGGGCGCCGATGACGGTGCGCAGGTCGTCGGCGAGGTGCGGGATCGAGGAGTTGTCGAGGTACGAGCGCCCCGACTCGCCGTGCGAGCGCAGGTCGACGAACACCATGCGGACCTTGCCCCTCAACGCGAGCCGCTGGTAGTGCCAGACGTCGATCGACTCGACCCAGCCGTGCACGAACACGACCGTCGGGGTCTTGCGTTCGGCCTCGTCGATCTCGACGTTGAGCAGCACGCCGTCGGTGGCCGTGACCTGCACCGGGTCGCTGTGGACCGAGCCGAACTCGACGTCCTCGCCGCGCCTCAGGCGCCGCTGGTGGCGCTGCCGGCCGTTGAGCAGCGTCGCCACGACGCCCGCAGCCACGAACGCCCCGGCAGTGGTGCCGACCTTTGCCGCGCGCTTCATGCCTGCTCCCCCACGTACGTACGCTCTATGCGGCCGCCGAGACGGGTGACCACCTCGTACGCGATGGTGCCCGCGGCGGCGGCCCAGTCCTCGGCGGTCGGCTCGCCGTCGGCGCCGGGCCCGAACACCGTGACGAGGTCGCCCCGCGAGGCATCGGCGTCGCCGAGGTCGATGACGAACTGGTCCATGCAGACCACGCCGACCTGACGCGCGCGTCCGCCGGCGAAGCCGACCTCGGCACGGTTGGACGCGGTGCGCAGGATGCCCTCGCCGTAGCCGATGGGGACGAGGCCGAGCGTGGTCTCGCGCTCGGCGGTCCACGTGTGGCCGTACGAGACGCTGGCGCCGGCCGGCACGCGCTTGACGGCGGCCAGGCGGGCCCGCAGCGTCATCACAGGCGTCAGCCGTGTCTCGTACGTCATGCGGGGATCGGGCCGGATGCCGTATGCCGCGATGCCGACGCGGACGAGGTCGAAGTGGGCCGAGGGCCTGGTCAGGGTCGCCGCGGAGTTGCTGAGGTGCCGGAGCGCCGGCTCGATGCCGGCTGTCTGGAGCTCACCCACGGCGTGGTTGAACGCCGACTCCTGGGCGTCGTTGGCCGGATGACCAGGCTCGTCGGCGCAGGCGAAGTGCGACCACACGCCGGTGATCTCGACGGCTCCGCCCATCTGGGCGACGGCAGCGGCCTCGACGAGCTCGGTCCACTGCGTGCCGAACGCGCCGTTGCGCGACAGCCCGGTGTCGACCTTGAGCTGGACCTTCGGGCGTACGGTCGCCGGTGCCGCGAGGATCTCCGCGAGCTGCCCGGCCGACGACGCCGTGACCTCGACGCCCGCGTCGATCGCCGCGGCGAAGTTCGCGCCGGGTGCGGCGAGCCAGCACAACAGGTCGCCCCGATCGCCGGCCTGTCGCAGGGCGAGGGCCTCCTCGAGGGTCGCGGCACCGAGCCACTCGGAGCCGGCGTCGCGCGCCGCACGGGCCACCTGCGCCGCACCGTGGCCGTAGCCGTCGGCCTTGACCACGGTCATCAACGCCGACTGCGGCGCACACGCCTTGAGCGCGGCGATGTTGGCGCGGAACGCGTCGAGGTCGATGACGGCCTCCGCCTGTGGCGCGGTCACGCGAGGTCCCCCCGTACGAATGCGGCGACGGTCGCCGGCAGCTCGTAGGCCACGTCGGTGGCCACGATGGGACCGTCAGGGTTGGCGTGGACCGACGCCACGCCGTGCAGGTAGGCCGCGATGGATCCGGCGTTGCGCGGGTCGAGGCCTGCGGCCAGCAGCGATCCGGCGAACCCGGCCAGCACGTCGCCGGCGCCCGCTGTGCCGAGCCACGACGACCCGCTGAGGTTGACCCTGGTCGGCGCACCGGTCTGGGCCACGAGCGTGCGCCGGCCCTTGAGCAGCACCGTCGCGTTCCAGCGCTCGGCCGCCATGGTGGCGTGCCTGAGGGGGTCGGCCTCGACCTGCTCGCGAGTCGTGTCCAGCATCGCCGCGAGCTCGCCGGCATGTGGCGTCAGCAGCGCTGGCACCTCGAACCGATCGGGTATGTGGTGCAGCGCGCTCGCGTCCACCACGACGGGCACGCCGTCCTCGAGCGCCATCGCGAGCTGCGACTCGACGTCGTCGCCGCTGCCGGGTCCCACGACCCAGGCCTGGACTCGTCCGCGTCCGGCCACGACCTCGGGCGCCCGGTCGACGACCCGCTGGCTGAGCGCGGTGCTCCCGACGAACCGGATCATCCCGGCCAGCCCAGCCTGGGCGCCGGCGACGCAGAGGTGGGCCGCACCGGCGTACTGCTCCGACCCGGCGGCGATGCCCAGCACGCCGCGCGAGTACTTGTGCGAGCTCTTGCCCGGCAGCACCTGGTCGAGCAGGTGGCCGTCGGAGGCCTCGATCGCCTCGATCGACGGCGTCGGCAGGTGGGGCACGAGCCCGATGTCGACCAGTGTGACCGTGCCGGCCGCGTCCGCTGCGGGGTCGGCGAGCAGTGCGTTCTTGAAGGTCCCGAAGGTCACCGTCGCCTCGGCGCTGACGTGGCTGCCGGGCAGCGTCGCCCCGTCGACGTCGACACCCGACGGCACGTCGACCACGAACGTGTAGGGCAGCTCCCGGCCGAGCCAGCTCTCCCACTCAGCGGCCTTGCCGGTGAGCCCCGGACGCGCACCGATGCCGAAGATCGCGTCGAGGCACCAACGCTGCCCGCCCGGCGCGGCGACGACCTGCGCACCGGCTGCGGTCGCGGCGGCCAGACCCTCGGCATGCACCTTGGACTCGTCGAGCAGGCACAGGTCGACCCGTACGCCCCGATCCAGGAGGTGCGTCGCGGCATAGAGCGCGTCGCCGCCGTTGTTGCCCGGACCGACCAGGCACACGACGACCTCGCCGGCCGGGATCAGCCCCAGGCTGTCGGCGAGCCCCCGCGCGGCCCTCTGCATGAGCTCACCCTCAGGAAGCGTCGCGGCAAGCGCCTCCTCGGCGGCACGGATGTCGCCGACGGTGTGGGCACTCAGCATTCAGCCACCACGAAGGCCGTCGCCACGCTCGTGTCGTGGGAGATCGACAGGTGGGCCGTCGTGATGCCGAGCTCCTTGGCCCGGTCGAGCGCGGCGCCGTAGAGCTGGAACTCCGGCGCGCCCTGCGGACCGTTGACGACCTCGATGTCCTGCCACGACATGCCGGCGGGCGCCCGCAGCGCCTTGACGAACGCCTCCTTGGCCGCGAACCGGCCCGCCAACGACTCGACCGGCAGGTGCGCCTCGGCGTCGGTGAACAGCCGGCTGCGCATCGTCGGCGTACGTTCGAGGGTCTCGGCGAAGCGCGCGAGATCCACCACGTCCACCCCGATGCCCAGGATCGTCATCTACTCGACCGTGACGGACTTGGCCAGGTTGCGGGGCTGGTCGACGTCGTGACCCAGCACCGACGCGAACTCGCACGCGAAGATCTGCAGCGGCACCACCGCGACCAGGGGTTGCAACAGGGTCGGCACCTTGGGCAGCCGCACCAACGTGTCGGCGTACGGCACGACGTCCTCGTCACCGTCCTCGGCCAGCACGATCGTGCGAGCGCCACGCGCCCGGATCTCCTGGATCGAGCTGACGGTCTTCTCCTGGAGCTGGTCGCGGCCCTTGGGCGGGACGACGATGAACACCGGCAGGCCCTCCTCGATCAGCGCGATCGGACCGTGCTTCAGCTCGCCGGCGGCGAATCCCTCCGCGTGGATGTAGGCGAGCTCCTTGAGCTTGAGCGCACCCTCGAGGGCGACCGGGAAGCCGGCGTGGCGGCCGAGGAACAGGATCGAGCGGGACTCTGCGAGGTCGGCGGCGAGCTTGCGCATCTGGTCGCCGTCGTCGAGCATGCGCTGGACGGCTGCGGGGATCTGCTCGATGTCGGCGATGATGTCGCTGATCTCGTCGCCGTACTTGGTGCCCTTGACCTGCGCGAGGTAGAGCGCGAGCAGGTAACAGGCGACGATCTGCGCGAGGAAGCCCTTGGTCGACGCGACCGCGATCTCCGGCCCCGCGTGGGTGTAGATCACCGCGTCGGACTCGCGCGGGATCGTCGAGCCGTTGGTGTTGCAGATCGACAGCACGCGAGCCTTCTGCTGGCGGGCGTAGCGGACGGCCATCAGCGTGTCCATCGTCTCGCCCGACTGGCTGATCGAGACGACGAGCGTCGACCGGTCGATGATCGGGTCGCGGTAGCGGAACTCGGAGGCCAGCTCGACCTCGCAGGGGATGCGGGTCCAGTGCTCGATCGCGTACTTGGCCACGAGCCCCGCGTAGGCCGCGGTGCCGCACGCCACGATGATGATGCGGTCGACGTCGCGCAGCTCGCTGTCGGACAGCCGCATCTCGTCGAGCTGCAGGCGCCCGTCGGCGGAGTGCCGGCCCAGCAGGGTGTCGGCGACGGCCTGCGGCTGCTCGGCGATCTCCTTGAGCATGAACCAGTCGTAGCCACCCTTCTCGGCAGCCGACACGTCCCAGTCGACGTGGTACTCCTTGGTCTCGGCGGCGTTGCCGTGGAAGTCGGTCACGACGATGTCGTCCGGCGTGATCGTGACGACCTGGTCCTGGCCGAGCTCGATCGCGTTGCGGGTGAACTCGATGAACGCCGCGACGTCGGAGCCGAGGAAGTTCTCGCCCTCCCCGCGGCCGACGACCAGCGGGGAGTTGCGGCGGGCACCCACGACCACGTCGGGCTTCGCGGCGTCGCAGATCACCAGGGTGAACGCGCCCTCGAGCTTGCGGCACACCACGCGTACGGCCTCCGAGAGGTCATCGGTGTGCTCGAGCTCGTCGTGCAGCAGGTGCGCGACGATCTCGGTGTCGGTCTCGGAGAGCAGCTCGTGGCCGCTCGCCTCGAGGCCGGCGCGCAGCGACGCGAAGTTCTCGATGATGCCGTTGTGGACCACGGCGATGCGCCCGGTCTGGTCCAGGTGCGGGTGCGCGTTGACGTCGTTGGGCGCACCGTGCGTCGCCCAGCGGGTGTGTCCGATGCCCGTGTGCGCGACCGGCAGCGGGTGGGCCTCGAGCTCCGCGTCGAGGTTGACGAGCTTGCCGGCCTTCTTGGCCGACACGATCGAGCCCTCGTGCACCAGAGCGACTCCGCCGGAGTCGTACCCGCGGTACTCAAGACGCCTCAGGCCACCCATGACGACGTCGAGCGCAGAGCGCTGTCCGACATATCCGACGATTCCACACATACGGGCAAGACTACCGGCGCGACGGGCGGCGGCCGCCGTCGCGTGAGGGCCGCGAGGGGACCGGCTGTGCCCGTCATACGAGGCAGGCGCGAGAATGGCGGCATGACGCGCGACCAGTCACCGTATGTCGAGCTCGAGCGGGCCGCGTGGGCCGCGCTCGCCGGTGACGCCCCGCAGCCGTTGCAACCCGCGGAGATCGAGCGCGTACGAGGCCTGGGCGACGAGCTCGACCTCGAGGAGGTCCGTCAGGTCTACCTGCCGATGACGCAGCTCATCAGCATGCGCGTACGCCTGGCCGGTGCGCTCTACCAGGCGACCGAGGCGTTCCTCCACGCCCCGCAGGCCAACCGCACCCCGTTCGTCATCGGCATCGCCGGCTCGGTCGCCGTCGGCAAGTCGACCACGGCGCGACTGCTCCGCGAGCTGCTCTCGCACTCCCCCGACCACCCGGTCGTCGACCTGGTCACGACCGACGGCTTCCTGTTCCCCAACGCCGAGCTCGAGCGGCGCGGGCTGCTGGAGCGCAAGGGATTCCCCGAGTCGTACGACCGCAAGGCACTGCTCAGGTTCGTCATGGAGGTCAAGTCCGGCGTCGAGGTCGTCTCCGCCCCGGTCTACTCGCACCTCACCTACGACCGCACCGAGGAGGTCGTGACGCTCAAGGCGCCCGACATCGTCATCGTCGAGGGCCTCAACGTGCTCGCGCCGGCCCGGCCCCGCGGCGACGGCAGCCCCGGCCTGGCGGTCAGCGACTTCTTCGACTTCTCGATCTACGTGGACGCCGCGGCCCGCGATCTGCGTCGCTGGTACGTCGACCGGTTCCTCACGCTCCGCAAGACCGCATTCGCCGATCCGGCGTCCTACTTCCACCGCTACAGCGCGCTGACCGACGAGCAGGCGGAGGCCCGCGCAGGCGAGCTGTGGGACACGATCAACCTGCCCAACCTGCGCGAGAACATCCAGACCACCCGCGGACGGGCATCGCTCGTCCTGCGGAAGGGACCCGACCACTCGGTCGAATGGGTCCGCCTCCGCAAGATCTGAGCGATGCCCTACCGGCGGGTTCCTCGGATCAGATGGGAATGAGGATGCACTGCGTGATGGAGTAGTGCGCCACTCCGCTCGCCAGCGACGCCGCGCCGCTGAACGTCTCGGCCGTTGCTGCGCCATCGAACGTCCCGTTGGTCGTGCCCGGGTTGAAGCGGAAGGCCACGCGGCCCTTGGCATCCGTGTAGTCGGAGGCGTCGAGCGCAGTGGAGCCGAAGTCCACGGTCCGCCCAGCCCTCGCCGGATAGAACGTGTAGACGAACGTCACGTCGCTGGTCGGGCTGGAGCCGAAGTGGCACTGGGTCTGCCGGATCACCTGGACCGTGACCTTCTGGCTCACCACCGTGATCTTTTTGGCGTTGCCGATGATCGACGCCTCGCCGCCACTCCCGGGTGCGTAGTAGCGGAAGTAACGGGTCTTGTAGGTGCTCGGGAAGAACTTGAAGGCGCCTCCAGCGATGCTCGCGCCTTTGGTCTTGGTCTTCCACGAACCGGTCTTGCCGTCACGGTACTGCAGCCAGACCGCGCGGGCATCGTGCGTCGAGACGGTGCCGCTGACGACGAACGTCTCGTACTTCATCACGCTGCTGTGACTGACGGTCAGGTCCTTGGTCGTGGCGTTGGCGGCTTCTGTGGTCAGGCCGACTGCCACCAAACCCGTCGTGGCCACGAGGGCCGCGACGATCATTCGCATGGAACGCATGGTGATCTCCCTGTTGAAGTGTCCCGAGAGGCGTTCGAAAACTACTGCACTTGCAGACAGGGCGTCCGCGTTTTGGAGAAATTGTCTGGACTTTTTATAGAGCTTGGCCTAGACCGTGCGGACGTACTCGCCCAGCCAGCCGACCTGCCGGAACCCCAGCTTCTCGTTGACCGCGATCATCGGTCCGTTGCTCGCGGCGTTGAACGTGTGGACGTGGCGCCGGGTCTCGAGCAGGTCCGCCGCCTCTGCCATCGCCCGCACCTTGAGCGAGAGGCCGAGGCCGTGCCCGCGGTGATCGGCCAGCACCAAGGTGTCCCACTGGTAGGCGTTCAGCGTGTCGGTCTCGGAGAGCTGCAGCTGGGTGTGACCAGCCAGGACACCGTCCGGGGACACCGCGGCGACGACCTGCATGACCCGCCCCTGCTCCTGGAGCAGCCGCTCGTCGGAGCGTATGCGCGCCCGGTCGAAGAACTCGTTCTCGAGCGGGTAGTCGCCCGACGGCGCCTCCTGCACGATGAGCGACAGCAGGTGTGCGTACTGGTCGATCCACTCCTCGGGGCACGGTCCGCGCCACGCGTGCAACGTGTAGCCGTCGCGCGGCGGCGCTTCCGGCAGGTCGGCGGGCAGCGTCAGCACCCGGTGCGCGTCCACGAGGTCGCGGTGAAAGCCCATCGCCTCGGCGAACGCGGTGCGGCCCGAGCCGTCCTGGTCCAGGTCCCATCGCACCTCGACGTACAGCGTGTGGCGGCCGGCCGCCTCGGCGATCTCGGCGAGCCGGGCCAGGACGGCGGTGCCGTGACCCCGACGACGATGCTCGGGGCGTACGAGGACGTCGATGTAGCCGAGGTCGACGTTGTCCTTCTGCGGCATCTCGATGTATCCCATCGCCACCGGGATGCCGGCGTCGTCACGGGCCAGGACACCCTCGATCTTCAGGTGGGGCACGTCCTGCAACAGCTCGGCGCGCTGCTCCCGCGCGGTGTAGGGCCGGTCCCACTCGTCGTCGTGCCCGGCGACGTACACGGCGTGGAAGGCCGCGAACTGGTCGTCATCGGTCGGATCGAGGCGTTCGACGGTCGTCACGCCGGCGAGTCTACGAAATCCGTGCCGTTCTTCTGTCGGTGCCGGGCGGCAGCATGACGCCCATGACCTCATCACGACACCACCGCATCGACTACGTCGAGCTCGCTGCCACGGACCTGCAGCAGCTCAAGACGTTCTACGCCGACACGTTCGGCTGGGCGTTCAACGACTACGGCCCCGACTACGCCGGCATCCAGGGCGCGGCACCCGACGACGCCGAGGTCGGCGGCCTCAACCCCGAGGCCACGCCGAGCCGGGGCGGAGTCTTCGTCCAGCTCTACTCGGACGATCTCGACGCCACGGCCGAGGCCATCCGAGCCAACGGGGGCGAGATCATCAACGGCCCTTACGGGTTCCCGGGCGGTCGCCGGCTCCACTTCGTCGACCCGAGCGGCAACGAGCTCGGCGTCTGGACCGAGCAGCAGTAGGGCTCAGAGCGCGAGCGTGGCGCGCACGACGCCGGCGAGGCGCTGGGCGACCTCGGTCGCCTCGTCGTGCGTCGCCGCCTCGACCATGACCCGGACCAGCGGCTCGGTGCCCGACTGGCGCAGCAGCACCCGGCCGCTGTCGCCGAGCTTCGCCGCGGCGATCGCGACCTCGCCCTGCAGCACGGGGTCGGTGTCGGCGCGGGCCTTGTCGACATCGGGGACGTTGATCAGCACCTGGGGCAGGCGCGTCATGACCGACGCGAGCTGCTCGAGCGTCTGGCCGGTCTCGCGGATGCGGGAGGCGAGGTGCACCGCCGTCAGGACGCCGTCGCCGGTCGTGGCGAAGTCGGCCATGATGACGTGGCCCGACTGCTCGCCACCGAGGCTGTAGCCGCCCGAGCGCATGGCCTCGAGGACGTAGCGGTCGCCCACAGCCGTCTGGATCACCGTGATGCCGGCAGCCTGGAGCGCCTGGACGAAGCCGAGGTTGCTCATCACGGTGGCCACCACGGTGTCGTCCTTGAGCCGGCCGGCGTCACGGGCGGCGATGCCGAGGATCGCGAGGATCTGGTCGCCGTCGACGACGGCACCGGAGTGATCGACCGCGAGGCAACGATCCGCATCGCCGTCGAACGCGAAGCCGACGTCGGCACCGTGCTGGATGACGGCCTTCTGCAGGTCGTCGAGGTGCGTGGAGCCGCAGTTGAGGTTGATGTTGAGACCGTCGGGCTCGGCGTGGATCGGGATCACCGTGGCGCCGAGCTGCTCGAACACCTGGGGTCCGACCTCGTACGCCGCACCGTTGGCGCAGTCGAGCACGATCGTGAGGCCGTCGAGCGGGCCGGGCGCCGACGCGACGAGGTGCTTGACGTACGCACCGACACCGGCGTGGCTGTCGCCGATGCGGCCGACGCCCGAACCTGTCGGCCGGTCCCAAGGCTCCTCGAGGCGCTGCTCGATCTGGAGCTCCAGGTCGTCGTCGAGCTTGAGCCCGCCGCGCGCGAGGAACTTGATGCCGTTGTCGGGCATGGGGTTGTGGCTCGCCGAGATCATGACGCCCATGTCGGCCTGCAGGTAGGACGTCAGGAAGGCCGCACCAGGGGTCGGCACGACGCCGAGCCGGTGCACGTCGACACCCGCAGACGCAAGACCCGCGACCACCGCAGCCTCCAGGAATTCTCCTGAGGCGCGGGGATCGCGGGCAACGACTGCGGTCGGACGCTGGTCGGCGAAAGCACCGACCTCACCGAGGATGTGGGCTGCCGCGACCGCGAGGTCGACGGCCAGCTCTGCGGTCAGATCACGATTCGCGAGTCCGCGAACGCCATCTGTGCCAAAGATCCGGCCCACAGCGGTTTAGCGCTTGCTGTACTGGGGAGCCTTACGGGCCTTCTTGAGGCCGGCCTTCTTGCGCTCCTTGATGCGCGAGTCACGCGTCAGGAGTCCGGCCTTCTTGAGGACCGGGCGGTTGACCTCTTCGTCGATCTGGTTGAGCGAGCGGGCCACACCGAGGCGCAGCGCGCCGGCCTGGCCGGTCATGCCACCACCGGTGACGCGGGCGATGACGTCGAAGCGGTCCTGCAGACCCGTCTCGGCGAAGGCTTCCTTGGCAATCTGCTGGTGCAGCTTGTTGGGGAGGTACTCCTCGAGGGGCTTGCCGTTGACGGTCCACACGCCGGTGCCCGGAACGATGCGGACGCGCGCGATGGCTTCCTTGCGGCGACCCGTCGCAGCACCCGGCGCGATGGTCGCGGGCTTGTCGGAGGTGACAGCGGAGCCAGCGGTCTCGGAGGTGTAGGCAACACCCTCCGCGTTGGTCTCGAACTCGGTCTCTTCGGTGGTGGTCTCAGTCACGATGCTCTTCTTTACTGGGAGATCTGCGTGATCTCGAACGGCTGGGGCTTCTGGGCGTGGTGCGGGTGCTCGGGGCCGGAGTAGACCTTGAGCTTCGTGATCAGCTGATCACCCAGACGGTTCTTGGGGAGCATGCCACGGACCGACTTCTCGATGGCCTTGCGGGCATCCTTGTCGAGCAGGTCACCGTAGGCGATGGACTTGAGTCCGCCCGGGTAGCCGCTGTGGCGGTAGGCCAGCTTGTCGGTGCGCTTGTTGCCCGACAGCGCGACCTTCTCGGCGTTGACGATGATGACGAAGTCGCCACCGTCCACGTGAGGTGCATAGGTCGGCTTGTGCTTGCCGCGCAGCAGCGTCGCAGCCTGGACGGCGAGACGGCCCAGGACGATGTCCTCGGCGTCGATGACGTGCCACTGACGGGTGATGTCAGACGGCTTGGGGCTGAACGTACGCACGGCGTGACCTTCTCGTTCTTGGTGGTGTGGCGGTTGATCAAAACTTTCGGCGGTCGTATCCGCGGCTCAAGCCGACGGAGACACGACACACAAGGTTAACCGGCGGCAGCCACTCGGGTCAAAACGAGTGGGCGCCCCGTCTCACACCCGCGACCCCAGATCGTGTGAATTGCTGACCCGCACTAAGTTGGTTGATGGCTGCATCACCTCGCAGCAGGGCAATTCCCCGCCGTCACAGGAGACCCATCGTGACCGAAAACCAGACTTTGACCGTACGCGACAACCGCACGGGCGAGGAGTACGAGCTCCCGATCACCGACGGCACCGTCCGTGCGAGTGACTTCAACAAGATCGGGAAGTCCGAGAACGAACCCGGCCTCGCGGTCTACGACCCCGGCTTCACCAACACCGCCTCCACCCGTAGCGCCGTCACCTACATCGACGGCGACAAGGGCATCCTGGAGTACCGCGGCTATCCCATCGAGCAGCTCGCGGAGAAGTCCACGTTCCTCGAGGTCGCCTACCTCCTGATCCACGGCGAGCTGCCCACCAAGGAGCAGCACGAGCGCTGGGTGCACGAGATCACGTTCCACACGTTCGTGCACGAGAACGTCAAGTCCCTCATGCAGGGCTTCCGCTACGACGCGCACCCCATGGGCATGCTGCTGTCGAGCGTGGGCGCGCTGTCGACGTTCTATCCCGAGGCGCGCAACATCAGCGATCCCGACGTGCGGCACGAGCAGGTCGTCCGCATGATCGCCAAGATGCCGACACTCGGCGCCTGGTCGTTCCGCCACGCGCAGGGCAAGCCGTACGTCTACCCCGACAACGACCTGACCTACACCGAGAACTTCCTCTCGATGCTGTTCAAGATGAGCGAGCCCAAGTACGACCCGGACCCGCGCCTGGCCAAGGCCCTCGACGTCCTGCTGATCCTGCACGCCGACCACGAGCAGAACTGCTCGACCAACGCGGTCCGCTCCGTCGGGTCGAGCCAGGTCGACCCCTACTCGGCGGTCAGCGCCGGCATCGCCGCGCTCTACGGCCCGCTGCACGGTGGCGCCAATGAGGCAGTGCTCAAGATGCTGCGCCGCATCGGCACCAAGGACAAGATCCCGGCGTTCATCGAGGGCGTCAAGAACGGCGACGAGAAGCTCATGGGCTTCGGGCACCGGGTCTACAAGAACTTCGACCCGCGCGCGACGATCATCAAGAAGGCCTGCGACGACGTGTTCGAGGTCACCGGCGTCAACCCGCTGCTGGAGATCGCGCAGGAGCTCGAGCGCATCGCGCTGGAGGACGACTACTTCATCTCGCGCAAGCTCTACCCCAACGTCGACTTCTACTCCGGCCTGATCTACGAGGCGCTGCAGTTCCCGCCCGAGATGTTCACGGTGCTGTTCGCCATCGGACGTACTCCAGGCTGGCTTGCGCAGTGGCTCGAGCTGGTCGACGACAAGGAGCAGAAGATCGCTCGCCCCAAGCAGATCTACACCGGCGACCGGCAGCTCGAGTTCGTCCCCGCCGAGGAGCGCTGGGCCTGACCGATCGGCAGGCTCTGGAACCACCTGTCGAAATGACGTTCACGCACACGTCCGCTCTGTCACAGTGTCCGCATGAGCGACACGCAGACGGCTGTGCCGACCGGCAGGCTCGCGGTGCTGCTGGTCAGCGTGCTGCTCCTGGGCCTGACGCTGACCTGGAGCTTCCTCAGCATGCGGGCCGTCATGGAGGTCGGCGGCTCGTGCGCTGACGGCGGCCCGTACGTCAGCGCCCAGCCGTGCCCCGGAGGCGCGGGCTTCATCGGCATCGCGGTCCCGCTCATGATCCTGGCCACCTTCGCCGGCAGCTTCGTGGCGGTCAGCATCAGCGCTCCCAACCTGCTGGTCCCGATGTGGACGATCCTGTTCGGCTCGCTCGGCTGGAACTTCCTCGAGTACGCGATCACGTGGCCCGGTGGCGTCGACCCGGGATGGCTGATCTGCGGCATCGTGTTCGAGCTCATGGCCCTGCCCGGACTGATCGCGATCCTTGCGACCCGTGGGGCGATGTGGACGTCGGGCAAGGGCGCCGGCAGCAAGCCGACCGATGCGGGACTGTGGTGGGGCATCTATCTCGCCCTCGGCACGGTCGGTGCGGCACTCGGGGCATGGTCCTTCTACTCGTGGCGGTGAGCCGCCCGGTAGCGTGACCTGGTGCGACTGCGACTGGACCTCTCCTACGACGGAACCAACTTCCGCGGATGGGCCGTCCAGCCGGGCCTGCGCACCGTCCAGGGCGAGGTCGAGGCGGCGATCGCGATGATCCTGCGACTCCCCCGCTCGGCCCAGCTGACCTGTGCCGGTCGCACGGACGCCGGGGTGCACGCCCGCGGCCAGGTCGCCCATGTCGACCTCGACGACGTCGACCCGGGGCACCTCGAGCGGCGGCTGCGCCGGCTGCTGCCCGACGACATCGTGCTGCGCTCGCTGACCGTGGCCCCTGACGGCTTCGACGCGCGGTTCGCTGCGTTGGAACGCCGTTACGCGTACCGAATGTTCGACGGCCCGACCGGCCCCGACCCCCTGACCCGTACCTCGGTGGTTCGGTGGCCGCGCAGGCTCGACGTCGACGCCATGAACGCCGCGAGCGAGCGGCTGCTCGGGCACCACGACTTCGCCTCGTTCTGCAAGAAGCGCGAAGGTGCCACGACGATCCGAACGCTCCGGGAGCTCAGCACGGTCCGCAGCGGCGACAACCTCGAGACGACTGTCCGCGCCGACGCGTTCTGCCACTCCATGGTGCGGTCGCTGATGGGGCTGCTGGTCGCGGTCGGTGAGCGCCGGTACGAGCCGGAGTGGACCGATGAGGTGCTCGCCAAGGCGACGCGCGACGCCCGTGTCATGGTCATGCCGCCACACGGCCTGGTGCTGGAGCAGGTCGTCTATCCCGACGACGCAGGGCTCGCCGCCCGCGCCGCCGAGTCACGCCGCAGGAGGGACGAATGACTCTGCACCTGGTCCGACTCACCCTGCCCGTGTTCGAGGCACTCGCAGCCGAGGACGTCGAGCTGGCCGAGAAGCTCACGGGGCTGACGATGAGTCCGTGGTTCGCCGAACGGGTCGGGATCTGGCACTACATGATCTCGCTGCTCGACGGCCGGCCCGACAACGCCGACTGGCTCATGCAGGCCGTCGTGATGGACGACACCGCCATCGGCAACGCCGGGTTCAAGGGCGCACCGCTCGACGGCCAGGTGGAGCTCGGCTACAGCATCGCGCCCGAGCTGCGCCGTCGTGGCTACGCGTCACAGGTCGTGCGCCTGCTGCTCGACCGCGCCGCCCGTGACCCGCGCATCACTCGGGTCATCGCCCGGATCAACCCAGACAACGCAGCCTCGATCGGCGTCGTCACCAAGGCCGGCTTCGTCCCCGACGGCGACTACCTGAGCCCCAACTCCGGCCTGCAGCTCCAGTTCGTACACCCGATCGAGCGCACCACCCGATGAGAGACTGAGCGCATGGCGGTGACCTGGGCGGACGTCGTGGCGTACGCCGTGACGCTGCCCGAGGTCGCCGAGTCGACGTCCTACGGGACGCCGTGCCTGAAGGTCGCCGGCAAGCTCATGGCGAGGCTCCGCACGGAGGACGACGGCGGGCTCGCGATCAAGTGCTCCGCCTCCGACAAGATGGCGCTCGCCGGCGGGGACGACCCGGCCTACTACACGACGCCGCACTACGACGGCTACAACTACGTGCTCGTACGCCTCGACCAGGCCGACTCCGGCGAGCTGTTCGAGCTCGTCACCGACGCCTGGCACATCGCCGCGCCCGCCACCCTGCGCAAGAAGCACGCGCCGTGAGCGCGTTCCTCGCGACGCTCGTCGCGCTCCTCGGCGTGCTGGCGCCTCCCGGGCCACCGGTGGCCGGTGCTGCCGACTACCAGCTCGGCGGAGCGTACGCGCCGGCCGCAGGCGTCCAGATCGTCACCCGCGACCGTACGGAGAAGCCCGCCGAGGGCGTGTACTCGATCTGCTACGTCAACGCCTTCCAGACCCAGCCGGGCTCGTACGGCTGGTGGAAGCAACGTCATCCCGAGCTCTTGCTGCGCACCTCGAAGGGCAAGGTCGTACGCGATCCGGGCTGGCCCGACGAGATCCTGCTGGACATCCGCACGCCGGCCAAGCGCGCCGCGCTCGCGAAGGTGGTCGGAGCGTGGTTCACCCGGTGTGCCGCGGACGGCTTCCAGGGCACCGAGCCGGACAACCTGGACTCCTGGACTCGGTCACGCGGGCTGCTGCGACAGTCGCACGCCGTGGCGTTCGCCACGCTCATGGTCCGCGACGCGCACCGCGCCGGCCTCGCGATCGCCCAGAAGAACACCCCTGAGCTCTCCGACAAGGGCATCGGCTTCGACTTCGCCGTGGCCGAGGAGTGCGAGGTCTATCGCGAGTGCGGCGCGTACACCAAGGCGTACGGGCGACGGGTCATCGAGATCGAGTACACCGACAACGGCCGCAGCGCCTTCGCGCGCGCCTGCGCTGCCCGCTCGGGCACCCACTCGATCCTGCTGCGCGACCGCGACGTCGTGCCACGCGGCGCTGCGGGCTACGTCTATCGCACCTGCTGAGACAATGAAGGCGTGCCGGACCACTACTTCGACGCCACCCCCTCGATCCCCGACCGGCGGCAGGACGTCACGGCCCGGATCTGGGGCAAGGAGCTGACGTTCACGACGTCAGCCGGCGTGTTCTCGCACGACGGCCTCGACAAGGCCACCGCCGTGCTCCTGCGCACCTCCACCCCGCCGGCCGGAGGGACGATCCTCGACCTGGGCTGCGGCTGGGGCCCCATCGCGTGCGCGCTCGCCGACGCCGGCGCCGGCGCGACGGTGTGGGCGACCGACCCCAACGAGCGCGCCCTCGAGCTGACCGCGCTCAACGCGTCCCGCCTCGGCGTCACGGTGCACGCCGCGCTGCCCGACGACGTACCGGCAGACGTGGTGTTCGACGAGATCTGGTCCAACCCGCCGATCCGCATCGGCAAGCAGGCGCTGCACGACCTGCTCCTGCGTTGGCTGCCCCGCCTCGCGCCCGACGGGGTCGCCCGCCTCGTGGTCGGCAAGAACCTCGGCGCCGACTCGCTGCAACGCTGGCTCACCGACCAGGGCTGGCCGACCGAGCGCGTCGCGAGCGAGAAGGGCTTCCGGGTCCTCGAGGTCCGCCGCACTACTTAGAGACGATCCGCTCGTAAGCGGAGTACTTCGCGTTGATGTTCTCGTTGCCCGCATATCGAACGCGGATCTCGTGGGTGCCCTTCGACAGCCGAGGGAGAGTGATGGTCTTCCTCCCGTTGCTGCTGCCGTAGAGGTAGGAATTGGCGATGACCCGCGACCCGTCGTAGATCTTGAGCGCCCCGGAAGGCTGCGGGACGTTCGGCACGGTGACGACCAATGAGAGCTTGGCCCGACTCGTGTAGCGAATCTTCGAGATCAGCGAAGTCCGCATGACCGCACTGGCCTTGACGACCGTGACGATCTGGTACGGCGACGCGGAGGACGACGTCGTGGTGTGCTGGCTCTCCACGTCGTACTTTCCGACGTACGTCGTACGAACCCGCATGGATCCCACCTTCCACTTGTCGCCCGGAATGGTGAGCTCAGCCTTGCCATCCACCAAGTCGACCCATCCGGTGAGGTCCAAGTCGTCGGCACGCACGGCAACAGGTGCGTCCTCGACATGGTCAGCAAGCGGACCCCCACCCTCAAGGCCGCGCACGACGACGGAGGTTGTGTAGGGCGTCCCATACACGATCGGCTCGGTCGGCACCGTCATCGCGACACTTGGCCCCACCCTGACCAGACCAGTTTGGGATGTCCATTGACTCACTTCCGAGTACAAACCCGACTTCGGGGTGACCCTCAACTGCAGCATGGCGCCTACGTCATCCACTGTCGGATAGTAGAACCGAGAGTCCGTGCCGACCGGTTGAACATTCATGTAGTCCGCGCTGATACGGAACCACTGGAAGCGGAGGTCCGGATTGCCCTGCCACTGCCCCGGGTACGCGATGAACGGCTCGTTGACCACGTGCTCGCCACCCCACTGAGTTTCGGTCCACGGCACGGGAATGCGGCTCAGATCGAACATTCCGCGCCCGCACCAGGCATGACCGGAGCAGTTCAGGTCGAACGTGTAGGTGCGACCGCCGATCACGACCTTCTTCTTTGCGTAGGTGGCCGATTTCGCCCGGAAGGGAGAGGTGGACGCCAACACAGCCGTTTCAAGCTTCGACGCGGAGATCGCCACCGGCTCACCCCGTGGGTCCGGCTCCTTGAGCAACGACAGGATGAGCGCAGCACCTCCGGACACTTGCGGAGCGGCCATGCTGGTGCCCTCGTAGGCAAGCGTGCCGTCGACGCCTGGCGTGGAGCGATGCCGATCGCCGAGTGACGGGATGAGCTCTGCTTCCCCGCCGATGAGGGTGTCACCGCCAGGCGCAGAAAGATCGACGGAGGAGCCGATGTTCGAGTAGGTCGCGCTAAACCCCTTCCGACCTAGCGCGCCCACGGAGATGAACCCGGGGCAGGACGCGGGGACTGCAAGGTTGGCATTCGCTCCATCGTTCCCAGCGGCAGCGACGAAGATCGAACCCCGTGCACGGCCCGCTGCAGCGGCAGTGGCGTAGGCCTTGCAGGCGCGATCGCGGTCGGCGCCCCTGCCGTACGTATAGCCGAGCGACAGGTTGACGATCTGGGACGGGAATTGATTGTCTGGCACACCGGCGACGCTCCCTCCGCTGGCCCAAGTGATCCCGGCGAGGATGTCCGAGTCCCACCCGCCGCAGCGACCCAGAACACGAACCGCCTGCACCTTGGAGCCGCGAGCAACGCCTCGGATTCCGTAGTTCCCGTCCGAGGCAATCTGACCGGCGACGAACGTGCCGTGCCAGGAACTGTTCTGGGGCGGCGAGTTCCGGTAGCACTGCCCTCTGGTGACCCAATCCCCTGGATCCGCCGGATTCGCGTCCCGACCATCCCCGTCATTGGCAGTGAAAAAGGTCTTTACACTCGCCTTGGGATCGTCTGGTCCCACCATGTCGTAACCAGGAACTTGCTGGCCAGCAAGAGCCGCGTGACTCGTGACACCAGTGTCCAAGACCGCCACCCGTACGTCGCTGGAGCCAGAGGTCTTACGCCAAAGACCTGGCGCCTTGATGGTGTACCCGCCAGCTGGGGTCGCGGGGACCACGTCCCAGAGGTTCCACTGCGTACTCTCGTAATGCGGGTATCCCGGAGGTCTGTACTGCCGCTGCCGCAGGGTGTCCGGAACTGCCCACACCACATCTGACCGCTTCTCGAGGTCTGACGCTGCTTCTGTTGCCACCTCGGCGCCAACTTCCGCGTCGAAACGGACAGTGGAGATCCTGCCTGTCAGCTTGGCATCGTCCACCACGTTGGCTTCACCACCAAGCGCATCGTCCGCGGTTTCGAGGGCATCGTCCGACACACCCTGAGTCGTGGTCTGGACGATCAGTCCACGAGCCACCGCCTCTGGCTGATCGCCGGACAGTGATGTCCGGTCCGACACCACGGGAGCGACTGACTCCTCGGCGGACGCCGTCATCGCGAGACCCGAGACGGTCATGGCAGTCAGGGCAAGAACGGTCAGGGACCGGCGATACGTCGACACGAGTGGAGCTCCCCAGAGAAAAGGCCCAACTCGAGACGCTGTGCCGTCGGCCAAATTTATCAGCGATCAGCGCCACAAAAGACCGGAACGCAGAAAGCCCGTCGCCTTGCGGTGACGGGCCCCCTGATGACGCAATGCCTACTTGGAGACGATGGTCTTGTACGAGGAGTACTTCGCGACGATGCTCTCGTTGCCGTAGTAGTAGACCCGGATCCAGTGCTTGCCGGCCTTCAGCCTGGGCAGCGATATCGTCCGCGTCCCGTGCGTGCTGCCGAAGAGATGCGACGTGGTGATGGCCCGATCACCGTCGTAGACCTTGATGTCGCCCGAGGGGTTCGGGTCACCGGAGACCTTCACCGTCACCCTCAGTGAAGCGTGCGAGGTGCGCTTGACTGTCGAGCTGAGCGATGTCGTCACGAAAGAGGTGGCCTTGGCCACACTGACCCAGGTGCCGGGTGACGAGGCGGGGTTGGTGGTCCCATCGCCGAGGAACGCAGCTCTGACGGGGTATGCGCCGCCGGCCCACGCGGTACCCGTGATCGTGATCGAGGCCTGGTGATCGACCAGCGTCCCCGACCCCATCACGGTGTGGGGTCCGCGGCGAATCTCGACGGGGCCGCTCGCCACGTCTGGCGAGTAGACGACGGCCACGTCGGCGACACCGTGCTTCTCCTTGCCGACGCCGCTCAGCTGCATCGCGGGGCCGGAGAGGACCGGGGCGGACGTCGCAGTCGTGGTGAATGGCGAGAAGCCGCTCGTCGTGAACAGGTTGCCCGGGTAGGCCGTCACGGTGAGCTGCTTGCCTGCATCCTGCGGCAACGGCGTGTAGTAGGAGGCCGTAAGCGGGTCGGTGTACGGACCGGGGCCCGACGGATCCGGTCCAGGGGTGTTCGCCCCTCCCGACCAGTGGAACAGGAGCGGCCCCTTGGCAACGTACGGCGGCAGCACGACCTGGAGCGGCTCACCGATGACAGGAGCGTTGGCGAAGCTCGCCTCCCCCAACGGATACTGCACCTTGCTCAAGTCGAGGATTCCCGTGCCGCACCAGCGATGCCCTCGGCAATTGAGGTCGAAGTAGTAGTAACGGCCGCCGATCCTGACCTTCTTGCGGCTGTACGCGGCAGACACCGGCCGGAAGTAGGTGGTGGAGTCCATCAAGGCCGCACGTACCTCGGTAGGACCTGCAAGGCCGAGTGAGAACAACAGAGCCGCGCCCGCCGAGACCTGCGGGGTGGCCATGCTCGTGCCCTCGTAACGGACGTAGGTGCTCAGCTTGGCACCCGTCGTGCCGGTGTTGCCCAGTCCGAGGATGCTGTCCCTGGCACCCTCGACCATGGTGTCGCCGCCCGGAGCGGAGATGTCGACCGAGGCTCCGATGTTCGAGTAGAGCGCACTGTAGCCCTTGGCGCTGGTCGCCCCGACCGACATGAAGCCGCTGCAGGACGCAGGAACCGCCCAGTCGGCGTTGCTGCCGTCGTTGCCGGCAGCCGCGATCAACAGTGACCCATTGGTCCGAGCGACCGCAGCTGCGGACGTGTACGCCTCGCAGGCCGCCGCGCGATCGGTTGCGTTTCCGTACGTGTAGCCCAACGACAGGTTGATGACCTGGGACGGTGTCTGGTTCTGAGGGACCCCGTTGACCGGCTCACCGGACGCCCAGAGGATGCCGGCGATGATGTCGGAGTCCCAGCCTCCACAGCGGCCAAGCACGCGCACGGGCTGCACCTTGACACCCGGCGCCACACCCACGACACCGGGTCCGTTGTTCGCCTTCGCTGCGACCTGGCCGGCGACGAACGTGCCGTGCCACGAGCTCGTCGACCCGGGCGAGTTCTGGTAGCAGAGGCCTCGCGACGCCCAGTCGCCCGGATCAGTCGGATCCGAGTCCCAGCCGTCGCCGTCGTTCGCGGACACGAAGCTCGGTGTGGTGGCATCGGGGTCATCCGGCCCGGCGAAGTCCCAGCCGTCGACCAGCTGGCCGTCCAGCTCGGTGTTGGGCAGGATGCCGGTGTCGACCACAGCGACGCGCACATCCGACGACCCCTCCGTCGCGCGCCACAGGGACGGCGCCTTGATGCTGTAGCCGCCCTTGGGCGTGGTGTAGCTGGAGTCCCACAGGTTCCTCTGGCTCGGGAACAGCGAATCGTTGGGTGCCACCGGCGGTGCCGCCTCGATCGTGCGTCGTACGTTCGGGGCTGCCCACACGACGTCGCTGCGCTTGGCCACGTCCGCTGCCACGTCAGCGGCGACGTCGGCAGGCACCTCCTGGTCGAAGTCGATCGTCGAGATCTTGCCGGCGACCTTGTCGTCGTCGGCGACGTTCGCCTCGGACCCGAGAGCGTCGTCCGTGGCGTCGAGCGCCGCATCCGACGGGGTCGACGTCGTGGTCTTGACGATCAGGCCGCGAGCCACCGGCTCGGGCCGGTCGGGCGAGGGCCGGTCGGAAGCAGCGACCGCGGGGGCAGGCTCCTCGGCGGAAGCGGTCATCGCGAGACCCGAGACGGTCAAGGCAGTCAGGGCAAGAACGGTCAGGGACCGGCGATACGTCGACACGAGTGGAGCTCCCCAGAGAAAAAGGCCCAACTCGAAACGCTGTGCCGTCGGCCAAATTTATCAGCGATCAGAGTCGCGGATGACCAGAACGCAGAAAGCCCGTCACCTCGCGGTGACGGGCTTCCTGATGACGCGATGCCTACTTGGCGTCGTCCTCGGTGGTCTCCTCGGCGGGAGCCTCCTCAGCGACGTCGGCCTCAGCCTCGGTGGCCTCGGCGACCGTCTCGGCTGCCTCAGCAGCGTCGTCGGTGGCGTCGACGGGAACGTCGGTGCCCAGGTCCTCGGTCTCGACGACCTCGGTCTCCTCGACTGCCGGCTCCTCGACGGGCGCAGCGGCCTTGGGAGCAGCCTTGGCCTTCTTGGGCGTCTGGTTCTGCGCGCCGAACTGCTTGGCCTCGACGATCTCGATGACGGCCATGGGGGCGTTGTCGCCCTTGCGCGGCGCGACCTTCGTGATGCGCGTGTAGCCGCCGGGACGGGTCGCCATGGCGGGACCGATCTCGGTGAACAGCGTGTGCAGGATGCTCTTGTCACGGATGACCTTGACGACCTGGCGGCGGTTGGCCACCGTGTCCGTCTTGGCCTTCGTGATGAGCGACTCCGCGTAGGGGCGCAGGCGACGGGCCTTGGCCTCGGTCGTCGTGATCTTGCCGTGCTCGAACAGGTTCTGCGCGAGGTTGGCGAGGATCAGACGCTGGTGGGCCGGGCTACCGCCGAGGCGAGGTCCCTTGGTGGGGGTGGGCATTGTTTCGTCTCCAAATGTGTTCGGGCTGAGCCGTCAAGGACGGGCAGTACTCAGTACTGCTCGTCCTCGGCGAAGCTGGCGTCGTCGTCGTAGGCGTCGATGACGGCCGACGGGTCGAAACCGGCCGGGCTGTCCTTGAGCGCGAGACCCATCTCGGCGAGCTTGGCCTTGACCTCGTCGATCGACTTCGAACCGAAGTTGCGAATGTCGAGCAGGTCCTGCTCCGAGCGCGTGATGAGCTCACCCACGGTGTGGATGCCCTCGCGCTTGAGGCAGTTGTAGGAGCGCACCGTGAAGTTGAGGTCCTCGATCGGCAGGGCCAGGTCGGCAGCGAGCTGCTCGTCGACCGGGCTCGGACCGATGTCGATGCCCTCGGCCTCGACGTTGAGCTCACGAGCCAGGCCGAACAGCTCCACCAGGGTGGAACCGGCCGACGCGATCGCGTCACGCGGGAGGATCGACTTCTTGGTCTCGACGTCGATGACGAGCTTGTCGAAGTCCGTACGCTGCTCGACTCGGGTCGCCTCGACCTTGTAGGTCACCTTGAGGACCGGCGAGTAGATCGAGTCGACCGGCATGCGGCCGATCTCTTCGTCACCGGACTTGTTCTGCACGGCCGAGACGTAGCCACGGCCACGCTCGACGACGAGCTCGATCTCGATCTTGCCCTTGGCGTTGAGCGTCGCGATGTGCAGGTCGGGGTTGTGGACCTCGACACCGGCCGGGGGCTGGATGTCGGCGGCGGTCACGTCACCGGCGCCCTCCTTGCGGAGGTACATGACGACGGGCTCGTCGTTCTCCGAGGAGACCACGAGCTCCTTGAGGTTGAGGATGATCTCGGTGACGTCCTCGGTCACGCCGGGGACGGTCGAGAACTCGTGCAGGACGCCGTCGATCTTGATCGACGTGACGGCCGCACCCGGGATCGACGACAGGAGCGTACGACGAAGCGAGTTGCCGAGGGTGTAGCCGAAGCCGGGCTCCAGGGGCTCGATGACGAACCGCGAACGGAACTCGTCGACGACCTCTTCGGACAGGGCGGGGCGCTGGGCGATGAGCATTGTTTCTTCCTTTCCGGACCAACCTCTATTTGAAGGTCCGGGTTGTTTTCTCTGGTGAGAGCGGGGCCAGATCAGATCTTGGAGTAGAACTCCACGATCAGCTGTTCGTTGATCGGGACCGTGATCTGCTCGCGCACAGGCTGGCTGTGAACGAGGATCCGGCCGCGCTCGGGCGCGACGTCGAGCCAGGCCGGCACGGTGTCGCGGTCATGGGTCTCACGCGCGACGATGAACGGCGTGGTCTCCAGGGACTTGGTCTTGACGTCGATGATGTCGTGCTTGCTCACCTGGAACGACGGGATGTCGGTCTTGACGCCGTTGACCACGAAGTGACCGTGGTTGACGAGCTGGCGGGCGTGACGACGCGTACGGGCGAAGCCGGCACGGTAGACGACGTTGTCGAGGCGCGACTCGAGGATCTGCAGCAGGTTGTCGCCGGTCTTGCCGGGACGACGCGAGGCGAGTTCGTAGTACTTGCGGAACTGCTTCTCGAGCACTCCGTAGGTGTAACGCGCCTTCTGCTTCTCGAGCAGCTGGTTGCGGTACTCCGACTCCTTGACGCGCGCGCGGCCGTGCTGGCCGGGAGGGTAAGGACGCTTTTCGAATGCAGCGTCACCACCGACGAGGTCGATGCCGAGGCGGCGCGACTTCTTGGTGAGAGGTCCGGTGTAACGGGCCATGGTTGATAGCTCCTAGAAAGAATTCAGTCGACGTCAGAGACGACGGTGCTTGGGGGGACGGCAGCCGTTGTGCGGGCTGGGTGTCACGTCGGAGATGGTGCCGACCTCGAGGCCGACTCCGCTCAGTGACCGGATCGCCGTCTCGCGGCCCGAACCGGGGCCCTTCACGAAGACGTCGACCTTCTTCATCCCGTGCTCCATCGCCTGACGACCGGCCGACTCGGCAGCCATGCCGGCTGCGAACGGCGTCGACTTGCGCGAGCCCTTGAATCCGACGGTTCCGCCGGAGGCCCATGCGATCACGGCGCCCGAAGGATCCGTGATGGTGACGTGGGTGTTGTTGAACGTGCTCTTGATGTGGGCCTCGCCCTGAGCGACGTTCTTCTTCTCCTTGCGGCGAACCTTCTTGCCAGCTGTCTTAGGAGGCATGCGCTATCACTTCTTCTTTCCGGCGACGGTGCGCTTGGGGCCCTTGCGGGTACGCGCGTTGGTCTTGGTGCGCTGGCCACGAACGGGCAGGTGCGCACGGTGGCGACGGCCCTGGTAGCTGCCGATCTCCATCTTGCGGCGAATGTCACCGGTGACCGTACGACGCAGGTCGCCCTCGGTCTGGTAGTTCGCTTCGATGTGATCGCGCAGAGCGACGAGGTCGTTGTCGTCGAGCTCGTGGACGCGCTTGTCCGGGCTGATGCCGGTTGCTGCGAGGGTCTCGGTGGCGCGTGTGCGACCGATCCCGAATACATACGTGAGTGCGATCTCGATGCGCTTTTCGCGCGGGAGGTCGACTCCTACGAGGCGTGCCATCTAGGCATTTCCTTCCATTCGGCGAGGTATGGCCACCTGATGCATCCCGACTGCCTCCAGGATCTTTGGTCGATCCTGAGTCGGGCTCCGGCCTACGCTTCCGGAGGTGACCCGCCACGATCGTGCTGTGACGGGAGCGATCAGATGTTTCGTGTTGCTGTGAAGAACTCTGCTCAGCCCTGGCGCTGCTTGTGACGCGGGTTTTCGCAGATCACCATGACGTTGCCGTGGCGACGAATCACCTTGCACTTGTCACAGATCTTCTTCACGCTCGGGTTGACCTTCATCGAGATTCTCTCTTTGGGATCTGAACGTGTTGGATTTACTTGTAGCGGTAGACGATGCGGCCGCGGGAGAGGTCGTACGGCGAGAGCTCCACCACAACGCGGTCCTCGGGGAGGATGCGGATGTAGTGCTGGCGCATCTTGCCGCTGATGTGCGCGAGAACCTTGTGGCCATTGGCCAGCTCCACGCGGAACATCGCGTTGGGAAGTGCCTCAACTACGGCGCCTTCCATCTCGATGACGCCTTCTTTTTTCGCCATAACCTCTTCTTCGTGTCGCTTGTCTGGCCGATCGGCCCGTTCTGGCGCACCTCAGCGAAGCCGCCTGAGCGGTGGCCACGACATGGGAATGCAGACCTGAAAAGGCCGACTCCCGATTCTACGCTCACACAGGCGGCAGACTCAAATCGCCGACAGCCCGGAGACCGCGGCGCGCGCCACGGCGTCGGCCAGCGCGACGCCTCCATCGTACGAGGCGTTGCCGTCCGTGAGCACCGCGACGAGGTACGTGTGGCCGCCCGCCTCGATCTCGCCGATGCTCGTGACGTCCCACAACCCGGTCACCGACCGCTGCAGGTAGCCGACCTTGAGGGCCGCGTCGTCGGGGTCGTCGGCTGCGGCGGAGACGCCGAAGCTCTGCGCCTCGACGACGTGCGACATGAGCCCCTGCTCGTACGCCTGGGAGTCGGCGGTCAGCACCGAGTCGTCGCCGAAGACCACCTCGAGCAGCCTGAGCTGGTCCACCGCCGTGGTCTGCGTCAGGCCCCAGTTGCCGTTCGACCCGACCACCGTGTCGTCGAGACCGATGACGTCGTTGAACGCGTCGAGCCCGGTCTTGCCGCCGACCGCGTTGAACAGGGTCGTCGCGGCGGCATTGTCGCTGCGCTCGATCATCGCCGTCGCCAACGCCTGCTCGGACCCGGTGAGCGTACGACCGTCCCGCTGCGCCCGGTGGAGCAGCGCCGCGAGGATGTCGACCTTGACGATGCTCGCGGTGTCGAACGACCCGTCGCCGTACGTCAGGGTCTCCCCCGTGTCGACGTCGACCGCAGCGACGGAGAAGTCCGCATCGGTGTCGATCGCCTCGAGCGTCGCCGTCGACGGCTCGGCAACGGTCGCGGCGGCCGGCGTGGTCGGGGCGGTGGTCGTCGCCGGCGCCTCCGGGGTGGCCGCGCCGGCGGCGTCAGAGTCCTGCGGCGCCAGGGTCAATCCCGCGATCGCGATGAGCGCGCAGACGAGCAGCCCCGCGACCCAGTACGCCGACGACTTCGCCATGGCGAGGACGCTAGGCATCGGGCTGTTTCCTGCCGGTTTCCATGTCGCCGACGCTAGGAATCCGGGCTGGGCACGCCCTCCACGTGAGGTGTCAGCCTGCTGTGAACGTACGTCGGGCTCAGGCCGGCGGGGTGAACTCGGACTGGCCCGGCCCGTAGCGCTCGATCAACCGGGACAGCACGATCGCGGTCTCGGTGTGGTCGATGTTGTCGGTCTCGACGCGTACGCGTTCGAGTGCGCGCTCGAGGTCGCGTACGTCCTTGGCCACGATGTGCAGGATCGCGTCCGCCGCACCGGACACCGTCGCCGCGGCATGCACCTCCGGCACCCGGCTGAACGCCGCACGGAGCTCGTCGGGCGAGATCGTGCCCTTGCAGTGCACCTCGACGTACGCCTCTGTGCTCCAGCCGACGAGGTCCGGGTCGAGGACTGCGGTGAACCCGCTGATCACGCCGTCGGCCAGCAGGCGGTCCATGCGGCGCTTGACCGCGGGCGCGGACAGCCCGATGCGATCACCGATCGTGGCGTAGCTGGCCCGGCCGTCCTCGAGCAGGCAGCCGATGAGCTTGCGATCGAGATCGTCCATGGCAACAGTATTGCAAGAATCTGTCGCTGATTGGCGATTGACGCAAGAAATCGCCGGGTTGATCAGCGGTTTCCGATTCGTTGCTTCACACACGTCGCCTCTAGCATTGATTCATTGCGCACCACCTCACCCCCGGAGGCTCACGTTGACCGTTCTCGACACCCGCACCGCCGTCCGTACCGCCAGCCCGTACGTCCGAACGTCGAGAACCCGGCACTACCTGATGTGCGCGCCGACGCACTTCGAGGTCACCTACGCGATCAACCCGTGGATGGACCCCACCAACCCCGTCGACGCCAAGCGCGCGCACCTGCAGTGGGAGGTCCTCCGCAACACCTACCTGAGCCTCGGCCACCGCGTCGACCTGATCGAGCCGATGCCCGGCCAGCCCGACATGGTCTTCGCCGCCAACGGCGGCCTGGTCGTCGGCGGCCGTGCGTATGGCGCGAAGTTCCGCTTCCCCGAGCGTGCCGCCGAGGGGCACGCCTACGCGTCGTGGCTCGTGCGGTCAGGCGTCACGGTCGCCGAACCGACGCACACCAACGAGGGTGAGGGCGACTTCCTGGCGCTCGGGACGATGATCCTGGCCGGCACCGGCTTCCGTACGTCGCTGGCCGCCCACATCGAGGCGGCCGAGGCCCTTGACCGGCCCGTCGTCTCGCTCGAGCTCGTCGACCCGCGGTTCTACCACCTCGACGTCGCGATCGCCGTGCTCGACGACGGCAACGGCGACGCCCCCGCGGAGATCGCCTACTACCCGGGCGCGTTCAGCAAGCACAGCCAGCGCACGCTCCGCGACCTGTTCCCCGACGCCGTCATCTGCTCGGAGGCCGACGCCCGCGTGCTCGGCCTCAACGCGGTCAGCGACGGACAGCACGTCGTGCTGCCGTCCGCCGCGACCGGCCTCGCCGCGTCCCTCCGGGCTCGCGGCTACACGCCGGTGCCGGTCGACCTCAGCGAGTACATGAAGTCCGGTGGCAGCGTGAAGTGCTGCACGATGGAGCTCCACCGCTGAATTTCCAGCAGTAATACCACTGTTGTAATTCAGTTCAATTCATTCCCACCAGTCACACCAGTCACGTAGGGTAACCGCGTGTCACGCTCTCGGGTCGTCTTGGTGGTGCTGTTTTTCGCTGCCTTCCTGGTCCCGACGTCGTCGGCACAGGCGAGCTACTCCCTGATCTGCTCGGGCTACTCGTCGTGCACCGACAAGGGCTACTCCAACTACGGCTACTCGACGCACAAGTCGACGAGCTATTGGCGGATGTACACCGGCACCAACTGCACCAACTACGTCGCCTATCGGCTCGTCACGACCAACGGCATGCCCAACGAGCGGCCGAAGTCCGGCGTCGGCAACGCCGAGGACTGGGGCGTCGCGATGGCCTCCATCACGGACTCGACCCCCGCGGTGGGCTCGGTCGCGTGGTGGGGCCGGACCGGTCACCACGTCGCGTACGTCGAGAAGATCGTGTCCTCGAGCGAGATCTGGGTGTCGGAGTCCAACTGGAGCGGTGCGTTCGACTGGCGCAAGATCACCAAGTCCGGCTCTGGCTGGCCCGATGGCTTCATCCACTTCACCGACCTCACGATCACCAACAAGACCAAGCCCGCGATCCTCGGCACCGTCAAGGTCGGCGCGACGCTGACGGCGTCGGGCGGCACCTGGAGCCCCACCGGCAGCACGTACGCCTACCAGTGGCTCGCGAACGGCGCGAAGATCGCCGGCGCGACGAGCCGGACGTTCACGCCGACGACGGCACAGCTCAAGACCCAGCTCTCGGTGCGGGTCACCGCCACGCGGACGAGCTATCCGGCCACCTCGGCAACCTCGCCTGCGAGCCTGGTCGAGCCGGGCAGCATCACGAGCACCTCGCTGCCCGGCATCACGGGTGAGCCGCGGGTCGACCAGAAGATCTCGGCATCCACCGCGGGCCGCTGGAACCCGACCGGCAACGCCTACACCTACCAGTGGTTCGCCGACGGCGTGAAGGTCCCCGGAGCCACCGGCTGGACCTTCTCGCCCGGCCCGGCACTGGCCGGCAAGCAGCTCACGTTCGCCGTCACGGCGACCCGCAGCGGCTACGACCCGGTGACCGCGGTGTCCGAGCCGAGCGCAGCGACGCTGCCCGGCTTCCTCAGCAACACCACCCGGCCGTACGTCATCGGCACACCACGGGTCGGGTCCGCCCTGACCGCCAGGGTCGGCAGCTGGTCCAAGCCCGACCTCACGTACGCCTATGAGTGGTCGGTCGACGGTCACGTCGTGCCGGGCGCACACGGCCGCACGTTCGTGCCCCGCGCCGCCGACGTGGGCCTGCCCGTCTCGGTCGAGGTCTCCGCGAGCCGGCCCGGATACGAGACCACCCGGGCTGCGTCGACCCAGAGCGCCGCCGTCGCTCGCGGCGTCCTGAGCGTACGGACCCGGCCCACGATCGCCGGCACACCCCGGGTCGGATCGGCACTGGTCGCCAGTGCCGGCACCTGGTCGGCGACCGCCGAGTACTCCTATCGCTGGTACGCCGGCGGCGTCGCCGTGTCAGGGGCCACCGGACGTACGTTCACGCCCACCTCAGCCCAGCGTGGCAAGACCGTCTACGTACGCGTCACGGCACGCAAGGCCGGCTACACGACCGCCTCGGCCGTCTCGACCGGCACCACGGCGGTCGCCTACGGGCACATCCGGTTCTCGACCCTGCCCCGCATCACCGGCACCCTGAAGGCCGGTGAGGTCGTGACCCTCGACCCCGGTGTGCACACGCCGTCGGCCGCAACCCTGCGCTACCAGTGGCTTCGGGACGGCAAGGTGCTCAAGGGGTTCACTGGACGCACCCGCCGGATCAGCAGCAGCGACGCCGGACATCTGATCTCGGTCCGGGTCACCGCATCGGCCCCGGGCTACACCACCGCGGTCGTCACCACCGCCGGACGCCGCGCCTCGTCCTGACCGGTCAGGCGGCCGAGTCGAACACGACCTTCCACCGTCCGCCGATCTTCTGCACGTCATAGGACTCGGTGGGATAGCCGTTGCCCCAGGTGATGTCGACCGTCGAGCTGGCGTCGTGCACCGGCCCTGCGCGATAGACGACCTCGTCGAGGTCGATCCCCTCGTCGGCGAACGAGTCCTTGGACAGCTCGACGACATCGCAGGTCAGCTCCGCCGGCGAGACGACAAGCTTGCGCGCTGCCTTGCAGTCTCCGGCGTCGAGCGCCCGCATCAACGCATCGACGGCTGCCTCGGCCGGCGCCAGGGACTTCGAGGGGGTCGCGGTCGTACGCGTGGGAGCCGATGTCGGCGGAGTCTCGGGCGGGTCCGAGGTGCCGCAGGCAGCGACGACGAGCAATGCGCCCATCGCCAGCATCAGCCTCATACGTTCAGTGTCCCCCGTAGGGCACGCCGAGCTCGGCGAGTCGTGCCTTGCCGCCGTCGAGCGCGGTCAGCACCCACGCGCCGGCGTCGGTCAGCGTGAACGTGTGCTCGTAGTGGGCGGCCCACGAGCCGTCCGTCGTCACGACGGTCCAGTCGTCGGCGAGCGTGCGGGTGTCGGGCGAGCCGAGCGTGACCATCGGCTCGACCGCAAGCGCCAGTCCCTTGACGAGCTTGGACCCGCGGCCGGCCTTGCCGTAGTTGGGGACGTTGGGCGGCTGGTGCATCGCCGAGCCGATGCCGTGCCCGGTGTAGCCCTCGACGATGCCGTAGTCGCCCGCTGCGTCGACCGTCGTCTCGACCGCATGGCTGATGTCGGACACCCGGCCGCCGAGGCGTGCGGCCGCGATGCCACGCCACAGCGCCTCCTCGGTGACCCGCATCAGCTCAGTGACCTCGTCTGGCACCTCGCCGATGGCGACCGTCGTCGCCGCGTCGCCGTGCCAGCCGTCGACGATCGCCCCGCAGTCGATCGAGATGATGTCGCCGTCGCGGAGGACGCGGGTGCCCGGGATGCCGTGCACGACCTGGTCGTTGACCGAGGTGCAGATGACTCCGGTGAACCCGTGATAGCCGAGGAAGTTGGACGTCGCGCCCTGCGAACGGATGTGGTCGTGCGCAATCGCGTCGAGCTCTGCAGTGGTCATGCCCGGTGCGGCCGCGGAACGAAGCAACGCCAAGGCGGAGCCGACGACCAGCCCAGCCTCGCGCATCGACTCGATCTGGGCCGGCGTCTTGATCTCGATGCCGCGTTCGAACATGGCTGCGAAGCCGACCCTCAGGAGGGCAGGGCGGCGTCGATCCTTCGGGTGACCTCGTCGACATCGCCCATGCCGTCGACCTCGATGACGAGGCCGCGCGAGCCGTAGACCTCGAGCAGAGGCGCCGTCTCGGCCGTGTAGACCTCCTGGCGGTGCCGGATGACCTCTTCGGTGTCGTCGGCGCGGCCGCTGGTCTCGGCCCGCTTGAGCAGGCGCTGGATCAGCTCCTCAGGATCGACGACGAGCTCGAGCACGCCGTCGAGCTTGGTGCCGAGTCCGTCGAGGATGCGGTCGAGGGTGTCGACCTGGTCGACCGTGCGGGGATAGCCGTCGAGGATGAACGCCTCACGGGCGTCGTCCTGCGCGAGGCGGTCCTCGACCATCGCGTTGGTCACCTCGTCGGGGACGTACTCGCCGGCGTCCATGTAGCGCTGCGCGACCTTGCCGAGCTCGGTCTGCTGCTGCACGTTGGCGCGGAAGATGTCGCCGGTCGAGATGTGTGCTCCACCGATGCGCTTGGCCAGCGCGACGGCCTGGGTTCCCTTGCCCGCACCCGGGGGGCCCATGATGAGCAGCCGCATTACTTGAGGAACCCTTCGTAGTTGCGCTGCTGCAGCTGGCTCTCGATCTGCTTGACCGTGTCGAGACCCACGCCGACGATGATGAGGATCGTCGTGCCGCCGAACGGGAAGTTCTGGCTCGCGTTGAGGATCGCGATCGCGATCATCGGGATCAGGGCGATCAGGCCGAGGTAGAGCGCGCCCGGCGCCGTGATGCGGCTCAGGACGTACGCGAGGTACTCCTGCGTCGGCCGGCCGGCACGGATGCCCGGGATGAAGCCGCCGTACTTCTTCATGTTGTCGGCGACCTCTTCGGGGTTGAACGTGATCGACACGTAGAAGTACGTGAAGAACACGATCAGCAGGAAGAACGTGACCATGTAGTAGGGGTGGTCGCCCTTGACGAAGTTGTCGTTGACCCAGATCGCCCACGGAGCGTTCTGGTTGAACTGCGCCATCAGCGCAGGCAGGTACATCAGGCTCGAGGCGAAGATGACCGGGATGATGCCGGCCTGGTTGACCTTGAGCGGGATGTACGTCGACGAGCCACCGAACATGCGGCGGCCGACCATGCGCTTGGCGTACTGCACCGGGATGCGGCGCTGCGCCTGCTCGATGAAGATCACCGCCGCGACGATCACGAGACCGATCAGGATGACCAGGACGAACGTCGTCGGGCCCTTCTGCTGCTTGATCTGCCACATGGCGCCGGGGAACGTGGCGACGACCTGCGTGAAGATCAGGATCGACATGCCGTTGCCGATGCCGCGGTCCGTGATGAGCTCGCCGAGCCACATGATGACGGCGGTGCCGGCGACCATCGTCAGGACGATCAGCAGGAACGACAGGATGCTGTCCTGGCGGTAGAGCAGGTCAAGGTTGCACGAGCCACCGAACAGGTTGCCGCTGCGGGCCAGGGCCACGATGCCGGTCGCCTGCAGGATCGCCAGGCCCAGCGTGAGGTAGCGGGTGTACTGCGTGATCTTGGTCTGCCCCGCCTGGCCCTCCTTCTTGAGGGCCTCCAGACGCGGGATCACGACGACGAGCAGCTGCAGGATGATGCTCGCGGTGATGTAGGGCATGATGCCCAGCGCAAACACGGTCAGCTGGAGCAGCGCTCCGCCGGAGAAGACGTTGATGAGGGCGAACAGGCTGCTGTTGGAGCCGTTCGAGGCGTTGTCGACGCACTGTCGGACGTTGGCGACATCGATGCCGGGTGCCGGCATCGTCGAGCCCAGCCGGAACAGCACGATGACGAACAGGACGAAGAGGATCTTCTTCCGCAGGTCGGGCGTCCTGAATGCATGGACGAAGGCGCTGAGCACCGCGATCCTCCTCGTGCACCATGGTGCATATAAAAACGGGCGTCGGTATGACGGACAAAAGCGGGCGAGTACGCCCGCACGATGACTCTAACAGTCACCAAAGCAGCCGGGGCAGGACATGGCGTCCTGCCCCGGGCAGCATCAACCGAGAACGGTGACGCTGCCTCCGGCTGCTTCGATCTTGGTCTTGGCCGACGCGGAGAACTTGTTCGCCGTGATCTGCAGCTTGACCGTGATCTCGCCCTGCCCGAGGACCTTGACCGGGCGACCCTTGCGGACCGCGCCGTTGGCGACGAGCGACGCGACGTCGACGTCACCACCCTTGGGGTAGAGCTCCTCGAGACGATCGAGGTTGACGACCTGGTACTCCTCGCGGAACGGGTTCTTGAACCCCTTCAGCTTCGGCAGTCGCATGTGGATCGGAACCTGGCCGCCCTCGAAGCCCGCGGGGACCTGGTAGCGAGCCTGGGTGCCCTTGGTGCCTCGACCGGCGGTCTTGCCCTTGGAGCCCTCACCGCGACCCACGCGGGTCTTGGCGGTCTTGGCTCCCGGCGCGGGACGCAGGTGGTGCAGCTTGAGCGCCATGTCAGTCAACCTCCTTGACGTCCACGAGGTGCGAGATGGACGCAGCCATGCCGCGGATCTCGGGACGATCTTCCTTGACGACGACGTCGCCGATGCGCTTCAGACCGAGCGTGCGCAGGGTCTGACGATGATTGGGCTTGCGGCCGATGCCGGACTTGACCTGGGTGACCTGGATCTTCGCCATCACGCACCCACTCCCGCGTCTGCCTTGGCCTTGGCCTCGGCGATGCCTTCCTTGCCGGCCCGCAGGAGCGCCGCCGGAGCGACCTCCTCGACCGTCAGGCCGCGACGCGCAGCCACCATCTCCGGCGACTCGAGCAGCTTGAGGGCCGCCACGGTCGCGTGGACGATGTTGATCGCGTTGGACGAGCCGAGCGACTTGGACAGGACGTCGTGGACGCCTGCCGCCTCGAGCACGGCGCGCACCGGGCCACCGGCGATGACGCCGGTACCGGGCGATGCGGGACGCAGGAAGACGACGCCAGCCGCCTTCTCGCCCTGCACCGGGTGCGGGATCGTACCCTGGATGCGCGGGACGCGGAAGAAGGACTTCTTGGCCTCTTCGACGCCCTTGGCGATCGCTGTGGGGACTTCCTTGGCCTTGCCGTAGCCGATGCCGACCTGACCGTCACCGTCGCCGACGATCACGAGAGCGGTGAAGCTGAAGCGACGACCACCCTTGACGACCTTGGCGACACGGTTGATCGTGACGACCTTCTCGATGTACTGCGACTTCTCGGCGCCACGGTCGTTTCCACGACCGCGTCCGCCTCCGCCTCCGCGGCGCTGCTGCCCGCTCATGCGGCACTCCTCTGGTTGTTGATGTTCATCAGAACTCCAGTCCGCCCTCGCGCGCGCCGTCAGCCAGGGCTGCGACACGGCCGGCGTACTTGTTGCCCGCGCGGTCGAAGACGACGGTGGCGACGCCGGCAGCCTTGGCACGATCGGCGACGAGCTCGCCGACCTTGCGGGCCTTGGCGGTCTTGTCACCGTCGGACGAGCGCAGATCGGCTTCCATCGTCGACGCGGAGGCCAGCGTGCGGCCTTCGAGGTCGTTGACGACCTGGGCAACGATGTGCTTGCTCGAACGGGTGATGACGAGACGCGGACGCTCCGCCGAACCCTCGATCTTCTTGCGTCCTCGCACCTGACGGCGCAGACGCGAAGCCGTACGGGGCGACGTGTGCTTGGCGTGCTTGATCGAGATAGCCATGACTACTTACCAGCCTTTCCGACCTTGCGGCGGACGTGCTCGCCGGCGTAGCGGACGCCCTTGCCCTTGTAAGGCTCGGGCTTGCGGATCTTGCGGATGTTCGCTGCGACCTCACCGACGGCCTGCTTGTCGATGCCGTGCACGGCGAACTTGGTGGGCGACTCGACCGAGAACGTGATGCCCTCGGGAGCCTGGACCGGGACGGGGTGGCTGAAGCCGAGCGCGAACTCGAGTGCAGCCGGGCCCTTGGCCTGGACGCGGTAACCGACGCCGACGATCTCGAGCTTCTTCTCGTAGCCCTCGGTGACACCCGTGACCATGTTGGCGATCAGGGTGCGCGAGAGGCCGTGGAGAGCCTTGCTCCGGCGCTCGTCGTCGGGACGCTCGACCGCGAGGGTGCCGTCGTCGGACTTGGAGACCTTGATGGGCTCCGCGACCGTGTGCGACAGCTCGCCCTTGGGGCCCTTGACGCGGATGTCCTGGCCCTCGATCGTGACCTCGACCCCGGACGGGATCGTGACGGGAATCTTGCCAATGCGTGACATGTGTTCAGACCCCTCTCACCAGACGTAGGCGAGGACTTCTCCGCCTACGCCCTTCTGGTTGGCCTGGCGGTCCGTGAGCAGACCCTGGCTCGTCGAGATGATCGCGACGCCGAGTCCACCGAGCACCTTGGGCAGGCCGGTCGACTTCGCGTAGACGCGCAGACCCGGCTTGCTGATGCGGCGGATGCCAGCGATGGAACGCTCGCGGTGCGGCCCGTACTTGAGCGTGATCGTGAGCGTCTTGCTCACCTCACCCTCCTTGGGCTCGGCGACCTCGATCGAGGTGATGTAGCCCTCCTGCTTCAGGATCTCGGCTACGCCGGCCTTGAGCTTGGAGTACGGCATCGACACGCTGTCGTGGTACGCCTGATTGCCGTTGCGGACACGCGTCAGCATGTCGGCGATCGGATCGGTCATTGTCATAGTTCGTGTGTTCCATTCCTGCCGTGGTTTCCGTCTTGCGACGGACCTGCGGCTTTCAGAGGTAGGTGATTACCAGGAGCTCTTGGTGATGCCCGGCAGCTCGCCACGGTGTGCCATCTCGCGAAGGCAGATGCGGCAGAGGCCGAACTTCTTGTAGACCGACCGGGGTCGGCCACAGCGCTGGCAACGGGTGTAGCCGCGTACCGCGAACTTGGGCTTGCGGGCGGCCTTGACCTTGAGTCCAGTCTTCGCCATGTCAGTTCTCCTTGTACGGGAAGCCGAGCAGCGTGAGCAGCGCCCGACCCTCGTCGTCGTTGGTGGCCGTGGTGACGATCGTGATGTCCATGCCGCGCGACCGATCGATCTTGTCCTGGTCGATCTCGTGGAACATGACCTGCTCGGTCAGACCGAACGTGTAGTTGCCGCGGCCGTCGAACTGCTTGGGCGAGAGCCCACGGAAGTCACGGATGCGGGGCAGCGCGAGCGTCAGCAGACGGTCGAGGAACTCCCACATGCGGTCGCCACGCAGCGTGACGTGCGCGCCGATCGGCATGCCCTCACGCAGCTTGAACTGGGCGATCGACTTGCGAGCCTTGGTGACCTGCGGCTTCTGTCCCGTGATGGCGGTGAGGTCGCGGAGCGCGCCCTCGATCAGCTTGCCGTCGCGGGCAGCCTCGCCGACGCCCATGTTGACGACGATCTTGGTGAGGCCGGGAACCTGCATGACGTTGGCGTAGTCGAACTGCTCACGAAGCGCCGGAAGGATCTCTTCGCGGTAGCGCGCCTTGAGCCGCGGTGCGGTGGTGGTGGCCATATTCAGATCTCCTTTCCGGTCTTCTTCGCGATGCGCACGCTGCGCTGCGCGGTGTAGGTGGAACCGTCGGGACGGTTCTTGGTGACGTCGTCGCGGCGGTAGCCGACACGCGTCGGGGTCTTGTCGGCGAGCAGCATCACGTTGGAGATGTGGATCGGAGCCTCGCTGGTGATGATGCCGCCCGAGCCTGCGCCACCGGCCTGTGAAGGCTTGGTGTGGCGCTTGACGCGGTTGACGCCCTCGACGATGACGCGGTTCTGGTCAGCGATCACTTCGATCACCGATCCGGTCACGCCCTTGTCCTTGCCAGCGATGACCTTGACCTGGTCACCCTTGCGAATGCTGATGGTGCCTTTGCGGGCCATCTCAGAGCACCTCCGGTGCGAGCGAAATGATGCGCATGAACTTCTTGTCGCGAAGTTCACGGCCTACGGGACCGAAGATGCGCGTACCGCGCGGGTCGCCATCGGCCTTGAGGATCACGGCTGCGTTCTCGTCGAACTTGATGTACGAACCATCCGGACGACGGCGCTCCTTGACGGTGCGCACGACGACAGCCTTGACGACATCACCCTTCTTGACGTTTCCGCCGGGGATGGCGTCCTTGACAGTGGCGACGATCGTGTCGCCGATGCCCGCGTAGCGTCGACCTGAGCCACCGAGGACACGGATGCAAAGGATCTCCTTGGCACCGGTGTTGTCGGCGACCTTGAGTCGCGACTCCTGCTGAATCATCTGTCGTCTCCTACTTGGCCTTCTCGAGGATCTCCACGATGCGCCAACGCTTGGTGGCGGACAGTGGACGTGTCTCCATGATCAGGACACGGTCACCGATGCCGGCGTCGTTCGCCTCGTCGTGAGCCTTGAACTTGATGTTGCGACGCAGGACCTTGCCGTAGCGCGCGTGCTTGACGCGCTCCTCGACGTTGACCACGACGGTCTTGTCCATCTTGTCGCTGACAACGAGCCCCTCGAAGGTCTTGCGCGCTGTACGTTCGGTCACTGCCTCGTCCTTCTGGTTCTTGTCGGTCATGCCTGGACCTCCTCGACGATGCCGAGCTCGCGCTCACGCATGACGGTGTAGATCCGGGCGATGTCCTTGCGCACTGCCCGAAGCCGGGCGGTGTTGTCGAGCTGACCGGTGGCGTTCTGGAAGCGCAGGTTGAACAGCTCTTCCTTGGCCTCTGACAGCTTGGCTGCCAGGTCGTCGGAAGCGACGCTGCGCAGCTCTGCTGCGGTTGTGTGCTGCGCCATCACAGCTCACCTGTCTCTCGGGTGATGAATCGGGCCTTCATGGGGAGCTTGTGGATCGCGCGGCGCATGGCCTCGCGAGCAACCTCCTCGGAGACACCCGACAGCTCGAACATGACGCGTCCGGGCTTGACGTTGGCGACCCACCACTCAGGCGAACCCTTGCCGGAACCCATGCGGGTCTCGGCAGGCTTCTTCGTGAGCGGACGGTCCGGGTAGATGTTGATCCAGACCTTGCCGCCACGCTTGATGTGACGCGTCATGGCGATACGAGCGGACTCGATCTGACGGTTCGTCACGTACGCGGCGGTCACGCACTGGATGCCGTAGTCACCGAACGCGAGCTCGGTGCCACCCTTGGCCGCGCCGCGGCGCGTGGGGTGGTGCTGCTTGCGGTACTTGACCCTGCGGGGCATCAACATCAGCTCTCCCCTCCTTCGGGTGCTGCAGCGGCGGGCGCGGCAACGGTTGCGGCGGCCTCGGTGGCCGGAGCCGCGGCAGCGGCGTCGGCTGCCGGAGCGGCGTCGTCACGGGCGGGACGCTCGGGGCGACGTGCGCCACCGGCGGCGCCACCACGGGCGGGGCGACGGTTGCTGCCCGGAGCAGCAGCGCGCTTGGCCGCTTCGGCCTCGCGCTCGGCGCGGGTGCCCGCGACCTCACCCTTGTAGATCCAGACCTTCACACCGATACGGCCGAAGGTCGTCTTGGCCTCGTAGAAGCCGTAGTCGACGTCAGCACGGAGCGTGTGCAGGGGCACGCGGCCCTCGCGGTAGAACTCCGAGCGAGACATCTCGGCGCCGCCGAGACGACCCGAGCACTGGATACGGATGCCCTTGGCACCGCTGCGCATCGTGGTCTGCATCGCCTTGCGCATCGCGCGACGGAACTGCACACGACCCGACAGCTGCTCGGCAACGCCCTGGGCGACGAGCTGCGCGTCCATCTCGGGGTTCTTGACCTCGAGGATGTTCAGCTGCACCTGCTTGCCCGTGAGCTTCTCGAGGTCGCCGCGGATGCGGTCGGCCTCGGCGCCACGGCGGCCGATGACGATGCCGGGACGAGCGGTGTGGATGTCGACACGTACGCGGTCACGCGTGCGCTCGATCTCGACACGGCTGATGCCGGCGCGGTCCATGCCCTTGGTGAGCATCTTGCGGATCTTGACGTCCTCGCCGACGTAGCTCTTGTAGAGCTTGTCGGCGTACCAACGGCTCTTGTGATCCGTCGAGATGCCCAGTCGGAACCCGTGCGGGTTGATTTTCTGTCCCACTATCGGTTCCCGCCCTTCTTCTTGGAGTTCTTGATGTTGGCCGCGTCCAGCTTGGCCTGGACGACCTCGCGGGGCTGTACGACCACGGTCAGGTGGCTGCTGCGCTTGAGGATGCGGTTGGCCGCACCCTTGGCGCGCGGACGCCAACGCTTCATCGTCGGGCCCTCGTCGACCTGGACCACGGTGATGACCAGGTCGGAACGGTCGAGGCCTTCAGTCGTCTCGGCGTTGGCCGCGGCGCTGTCGACGAGCTTGTAGAAGTTCTCGGCGACGGCCTGCGGCGCGAACTGCAGGGTGGCCAGGGCGTTCTCGACCGAGTCGCCGCGGATCAGGTCCGCGATGCGGCGCGACTTCTGCGCGGTGACGCGCACGAAGCGAGCGACGGCGAACGCACCGGGCTCGTCGCCCAGCAGACGCTCACGTCGAGCACTGATGCTCTCACGGGTAGCTGCACTCATCGCCTCTTCGCCTTCCGGTCGTCCTTCTCGTGACCGCGGAACGTGCGGGTCGGGGCGAACTCGCCCAGCTTGTGACCCACCATCGAGTCCGTGATGAACACGGGCACGTGCTTGCGGCCGTCGTGCACGGCGATCGTGTGTCCGATGAAGGACGGCAGGATCATCGAGCGACGCGACCAGGTCTTGATCACGGTGTGAGTGTCGGCGGCGTTCTGCGCGTCGACCTTCTTCTCGAGGTGCCCGTCAACGAACGGGCCCTTCTTCAAACTGCGTGGCATCTGTTAACCAATCCTTCTCAGCGGCCGGACTTGCGGCGGCGGACGATCTGGGAGTCGCTGGCCTTGCGCTTGCGCGTGCGGCCTTCCGGCTTGCCCCACGGGGAGACGGGGTGACGTCCACCGGACGTCTTGCCCTCACCACCACCGTGCGGGTGGTCGACCGGGTTCATGGCGACACCGCGGACGGTCGGGCGCTTGCCCTTCCAGCGGTTGCGTCCGGCCTTGCCCCAGTTGATGTTGGACTGCTCGGCGTTGCCGACCTCGCCGATCGTGGCGCGGCAGCGGACGTCGACGTAGCGCATCTCACCGGAGGGCAGACGCAGCTGCGCCTTGTTGCCCTCCTTGGCGACGAGCTGCACCTTGGTGCCGGCGGAGCGGCCCATCTTGGCGCCACCGCCCGGACGCAGCTCGATGCCGTTGATCAGCGTGCCCACGGGGATGTTGCGCAGGGGCAGGTTGTTGCCGACCTTGATGTCGGAACCGACACCGGACTCGACGGTCATGCCCTGCTTGAGGCCCTCGGGCGCGATGATGTAGCGCTTCTCGCCGTCGGCGTAGTGCAGGAGCGCGATGCGCGCGGTGCGGTTGGGGTCGTACTCGATGTGAGCGACCTTGGCCGGCACGCCGTCCTTGTCGTAGCGACGGAAGTCGATGATGCGGTAGGCGCGCTTGTGACCGCCACCCTGGTGACGCGTGGTGATGCGTCCCTGGTTGTTGCGGCCGCCCTTCTTGGGCAGCGGCTCCGTCAGCGACTTCTCAGGCGTCGTGCGGGTGATCTCGGCGAAGTCGGCAACGCTCGAGCCACGACGGCCCGGGGTTGTCGGCTTGTACTTGCGAATAGCCATAAGTCCTCAGTCCTCAGTTGCTCGGGCTCGAGAAGATGTCGATGCTCTGGCCTGCGGCGACACTCACGATGGCTCGCTTGGTGTCCTTGCGCTTGCCGAGCCCCGAACGCGTGCGACGGGTCTTGCCCTTGCGGTTGAGCGTGTTGACCGCAGTGACCTTGACGCCGAAGATCTTCTCGACGGCGATCTTGATCTCCGTCTTGTTGGCGTCGGGGTGCACCACGAACGTGTACTTGTTGTCATCGAGCAGGCCGTAGCTCTTCTCGCTGACGACCGGCGCGATCAGGATGTCGCGGTGGTCCTTGTGGATCGTGCTCACTTGTCATCGCCTCCGGGTGCGGCCTTCTTGGCTGCGGTCTTCTTGGCGGGCGCCTTCTTGGCCGCGGGGGCCTTCTTGGCAGCAGCCTTCTTGGCCGGCTTGTCCTCGTCGGCGGCAGCCTTCTTGGCCGGCGCCTTCTTGGCGGTGCTGGCCTTCTTGGCCGGCGCCTCGTCGGCAGCCTTCGCAGGCGCCTTCTTGGCGGTGGCCTTCTTGGCCGGCTTCTCCTCGTCGGCGACAGCCTCGGTGGCCGCTGCCTTCTTGGCCGGAGCCTTCTTGGCGGGGGCCTTCTTGGCGGCCGGCTTGGCGTCGCGGGCGTCGACCTCGGTCGCTGCGGCGCTCAGGGCGATCGTCTTGACACCCTCGCCCGAACGCGCCGCCACGAAGGCGTCGAACGCGGACTGCGTGAAGATGATGTCGTCGCTGAGCAGCACGTCGTAGGTGTTGACCTGGTCGTACGTCAGGATGACGGTCTCGCCGGCGTTGCGCAGGCTGAGCGACGTGATCGTGTCGTCACGGTCCACGACGATCAGCACGCGGGGACGCGGCGTGAGCTCACGCAGCGTGGCCAGGGCCAGCTTGGTCGACGGCTTGTCGCCGGCGACGATGCTGTCGACCACGTGCAGGCGACCCGAACGAGCCCGGTCCGAGAGGGCACCACGCAGGGCGGCGGCCTTCATCTTCTTGGGCGTGCGCTGGTCGTACGAGCGCGGCGTCGGGCCGTGGACGATGCCACCACCGTTGTACTGGGGTGCGCGGATCGAGCCCTGACGAGCGCGACCGGTGCCCTTCTGGCGGTACGGCTTCTTGCCACCGCCGGACACCTCGCCACGCGTCTTGGTGCTGTGCGTGCCCTGGCGAGCCGCGGCGAGCTGCGCCACGACGACCTGGTGGATCAGGGGGATGTTGACCTGCACGTCGAAGATGTCGACAGGCAGCTGAGCGTCGATGGTCTTTGCCATGATCAGGCTCCCTTCACGGCAGAGCGGATGACGACGAGTGCGCCCTTGGGCCCGGGTACGGCGCCCTTGATGAGGATGACGCCCTTGTCGGTGTCGACGGCGTGAACCTTGAGGTTCTGCGTCGTCACCTGCTCGGCGCCCATGTGACCCGCCATGCGGAGGCCCTTGAAGACACGACCCGGGGTGGCGCAGCCACCGATCGAGCCGGGCTTGCGGTGGTTGCGGTGTGCACCGTGCGAGGCGCCGACGCCGTGGAAGCCGTGGCGCTTCATGACACCCGCGAAGCCCTTGCCCTTGCTGGTCGCGGTGACGTCGACGACGTCGCCGGCGGCGAAGATCTCCGGGGAGACCTCCTGGCCCAGCGTGTAGTCCGAGATGGCCTCGGTGCGGATCTCGACGATGTGGCGGCGAGGAGTCACGCCCGCCTTGGCGAGGTGCCCGGCGACCGGCTTGTTGACCTTGCGGCCGTCGATCTCGCCGAAGCCGAGCTGGACGGCGGAGTAGCCGTCGGTCTCACGCGTACGGATCTGCGTGACGACGTTGGTGTCGGCAGCGATCACGGTGACGGGAACGATCTTGTTGTCGGCGTCCCAGACCTGGGTCATGCCGAGCTTGCGGCCGAGGAGGCCGCGCGTGGTTGCAGTGCTGCTGGAGCTCATGGTCGCTGTCCCCCTCAGAGCTTGATCTCGATGTCGACGCCGGCAGGCAGGTCGAGGCGCATGAGCGAGTCGACTGTCTTCGGCGTCGGGTCAATGATGTCGATGAGGCGCTTGTGCGTGCGCATCTCGAAGTGCTCGCGGCTGTCCTTGTACTTGTGCGGCGAACGGATCACGCAGAACACGTTCTTCTCGGTGGGCAACGGCACCGGTCCTGCGACCTTGGCGCCCGTGCGCGTCACCGTGTCGACGATCTTGCGCGCCGACGAGTCAATGACCTCGTGGTCGTAGGCCTTGAGCCGGATACGGATTTTTTGTCCCGCCATGCTCTCGCTTGTCCTTTACGTTCGTTCGCTTCGCAGTCTCGCCCCGGATCGAGGGAGAAAGGCTCCTCCCTCCCGCCGACCCCCGAGGTCGGGCGTGTCGCGGCCACATGGGCGCATACGTCACACACTTGTCGAGTTAGGTGGTTGGACCCGCTTTCAGCGGGACAAGCTCGATCTCAGGTTCGGCACCGGCGTCATGATCGGCGTGAGAGGCCGGACGGTCGGCGCCCCAGCGATCGAGCCGGAGCAACCGAACTATTCTGACAGACGCACGCGCCCTAAGACAAATCGAGGCCGCGAAGTGCTAGCCGTATGACGGTGGTCGCTCACGCCACGTCGTCCCGATCGGCTCCGAGCCGGCGCCGCGATCGACGGATGGCCCACCTCTCGACGCAGCCCACGCCAGCCTGTGGTCCGGGCTAGTGATGTACGTGGTTCTCGGAGTCCACGTGGCCCGCGGGCTCGATCTGGAACGTCGAGTGCTCGACGTCGAAGTGCTCGGCCAGGCAGCCGCGCAGCCGGTCCAGGACGCCGTGCGCGTCGTCCATCGCGGTGACCGAGTCCTCGACCACGACGTGGGCGCTCATGATGGGCATGCCCGACGTGATGGTCCAGACGTGCAGGTCATGGACGTCCTTGACGCCGTCCATCGCCAGGATGTGCTCGCGCAGCTCGCCGAGGTCCACGTCGCGCGGCGTCGACTCCAGCAGCACCTCGGCGACCTCCCGCAGCAACGAGACGGCGCGCGGCACGATCATGGCGGCGATCACGAGCGAGGCGATCGCGTCAGCGGCGTACCAGTCGGTGACCAGGATGACGCCGGCCGACACCAGCACGGCCACCGAGCCGAGGGCGTCGCCCAGGACCTCGAGGTAGGCGCCGCGGACGTTGATGCTCTCCTGGGCGCCGGGGCGCAGCAGCAGCAGGCCGACGAGGTTGACGACGAGGCCCACACCACCCGCGACCAGGATCAATCCCCCCTCGAGCTCCGGGGAGTCGCCGAATCGCCGGATCGCGCTGTAGGCGACCCATCCGGCCAGACCCAGCAGGATCAGTCCGTTGGCGCCGGCGGCCAGCACCTCGGTGCGCGAGTAGCCGAACGTACGCCGTGAGCCCGGCGCGCCACCGCGCTGCGCCACCGTGATCGCGGCGAGCGCCATCACGATGCCGAACGAGTCGCCCAGCATGTGCCCGGCATCGGCCAGCAGCGCGAGGCTGCCGGTGACCCAGGCGACCAGGGCCTCGACGACCAGGACGCCGACGGACAGGGCCAGCACCAGCGCGAGCCGGCCGCGGTGCGCCGCTCCGGCACCGTGCGCGTGGTCATGTCCCATGCATTAAGGATAAGGCGGCGTTGCGAAAACAACGAGCCGCTGTCCGCCAAAAGGACGCCACCGGGAACCACTCTCACCTGGGCGAGTGGCCCAGCGGTCCACGGATGACGAGAGCCCCGCCCTGCCGAAGCAGGACGGGGCTCTCGATGAGCTGGTGTGGCTAGCTCACTTGTTGATCTTCGTGACGCGTCCGGCGCCCACCGTGCGACCACCCTCGCGGATGGCGAAGCGGAGGCCTTCCTCCATGGCGATCGGCTGGATCAGCTGAACGCTCATCTCGGTGTTGTCGCCGGGCATGACCATCTCGGTGCCCTCAGGCAGCGTGACGACGCCGGTGACGTCCGTGGTGCGGAAGTAGAACTGCGGACGGTAGTTGTTGAAGAACGGCGTGTGACGGCCACCCTCTTCCTTCGAGAGGATGTAGACCTGGCCCTCGAACTCCGTGTGGGGAGTCGTGGAACCGGGCGCGATGATGACCATGCCGCGCTCGACGTCCTCGCGCTTGGTGCCGCGGAGGAGCAGTCCGACGTTCTCGCCGGCCTGGCCCTCGTCGAGCAGCTTGCGGAACATCTCGATGCCGGTGACCGTCGTCGTCTGCTTGTCCTCGCGGATGCCGACGATGTCAACGGTCTCGTTGACCTTGATGATGCCGCGCTCGATGCGACCGGTGATGACCGTGCCACGACCCGTGATCGTGAAGACGTCCTCGACGGGCATGAGGAACGGCTTGTCGGTCTCGCGGGGAGGCATCGGGATGTAGTCGTCGACGGCCTGCATCAGCTCGAGGATCGACTCGCCCCACTTGGCGTCGCCCTGGAGCGCCGGGTGAGCGGCGACCTTGACGACGGGGACGTTGTCGCCGTCGAACTCCTGATCGCTCAGGAGCTCACGGACCTCGAGCTCGACGAGCTCGAGGATCTCTTCGTCGTCGACCATGTCGCACTTGTTGAGCGCGACGACCATCGCCGGCACGCCGACCTGGCGAGCGAGCAGCACGTGCTCACGCGTCTGGGGCATGGGGCCGTCGGTGGCGGCGACCACGAGGATCGCGCCGTCCATCTGAGCCGCACCGGTGATCATGTTCTTGACGTAGTCAGCGTGACCCGGGCAGTCGACGTGCGCGTAGTGGCGGTTCTCGGTCTGGTACTCGACGTGCGAGATGGAGATCGTGATGCCGCGCTGCTTCTCTTCCGGCGCCTTGTCGATCTGATCGAAGGCCGAGGCCTCGTTCAGGTCGGGGTACTTGTCGTGCAGCACCTTGGTGATCGCCGCGGTAAGAGTCGTCTTACCGTGGTCGATGTGACCGATGGTGCCGATGTTCATGTGCGGCTTGGTCCGCTCGAACTTCGCCTTAGCCACTTGGGGCTCCTTCTTCGAATTGGTTGCTGTTGAACGCCGTTGGGTCCCGCCGTACGGAAGCCTCAGGCCATCTTATGAGATGGACCGCTGCTACTCGCCGCGGGCCTTTTTGATGATCTCTTCCGCGACGTTCTTGGGAACCTCCGCGTAGGAGTCGAACTGCATCGAGTATGACGCACGGCCCGAGGTCTTGGACCTCAGGTCGCCGACGTACCCGAACATCTCGGACAGGGGAACGAGTGCCTGGATGATCTTGACACCGCCCATGCCCTCCTCCATGGCCTGAACCTGGCCACGGCGAGAGTTGAGGTCGCCGATCACGTCGCCCATGTAGTCCTCGGGCGTGGTGACCTCGACCGCGAAGACGGGCTCGAGGATCACCGGATCGGCCTTGCGCGCGGCTTCCTTGAAAGCCATCGAGCCAGCCAGCTTGAACGCGAGCTCCGAGGAGTCGACGTCGTGGTAGGCGCCGTCCTCGAGGGTCACCTTGACGTCGACCATCTGGTAGCCGGCGAGGACACCGAACTGCATGGCATCCTGCGCACCCTGGTCGACCGACGGGATGTACTCGCGCGGGACGCGACCACCCGTGACGGCGTTCTCGAACTCGTAGCCGCCCTCGCCACCGGCGATCGGGCCCGTGGGCTCGATGCTGATGATGACCTTGGCGAACTGGCCGGAGCCACCCGTCTGCTTCTTGTGGGTGTAGCTGACGTTCTCGACCTTGCGCTTGATGGTCTCGCGGTAGGCGACCTGCGGCTTGCCGACGTTGGCCTCGACGTTGAACTCGCGCTTCATGCGATCCACGAGGATGTCGAGGTGCAGCTCGCCCATGCCGGCGATGATCGTCTGACCGGTCTCTTCGTCGGTGTGGACCTGGAACGTCGGGTCCTCCTCGGCGAGCCGCTGGATCGCGGTGCCGAGCTTCTCCTGGTCGCTCTTGGTCTTGGGCTCGATCGCGACCTGGATGACCGGCGCGGGGAACGTCATCGACTCGAGGACGATCTGCTTCTGCGGGTCGGCCAGCGTCTCACCGGTCGTGGTGTCCTTGAGGCCCATGACGGCGACGATCTGGCCGGCGCCGACGGAGGCGATCTCAGCGCGCTTGTTGGCGTGCATCTGGTAGATCTTGCCGATGCGCTCCTTGCGGCCCTTGGTCACGTTGATGACCGTGCTGCCGGCCTCGAGGCGACCGGAGTAGACGCGCAGGTAGGTCAGCTTGCCGAGGTGCGGGTCCGACGCGATCTTGAACGCCAGTGCCGCGAACGGCTCGCTCTCCTTGGGCTCACGCGTGTCGGTCTTGCTCTCGTCGCGCGGGTCGAGGCCCGTGATGGCGCCGACGTCGATCGGCGACGGGAGGAAGTCGATGACCGCGTCGAGCAGGGGCTGGACGCCCTTGTTCTTGAACGCGGTGCCACACAGGACCGGGTTGAGCTTGGCCGCGAGCGTCGCGCGACGGATCGCCGGCTTGAGCAGCTCGGGGGTGATGTCGGCGCCGTCGAGGTAGGCCTCGGCGAACTCGTCGTCGTGGTCGGCGAGCGTCTCGATCATCTCGTTGCGGGCCTCGGCGGCCTTGTCGACGAGGTCGGCCGGGATCTCCTCGACCGTGTAGTCCTCACCGATGACGGTCTCGCCGCGCCACACGAGCGCGCGGTTGCCGATCAGGTCGACGACGCCGATGAAGTCACCCTCGGCACCGATCGGGACCTGCAGCACGAGGGCCGTCGCGCCGAGGCGCTCACGGATCGTCTTGACGCAGTAGTCGAAGCTGGCGCCGGTGCGGTCGAGCTTGTTGACGAAGCACATGCGCGGGACGCCGTACTTGTCGGCCTGACGCCAGACGGTCTCGGACTGCGGCTCGACACCGGCCACGCCGTCGAACACGGCGACGGCACCGTCGAGGACGCGCAGGTTGCGCTCGACCTCGACGGTGAAGTCGACGTGACCGGGGGTGTCGATGATGTTGATCTGGTTGTCTTTCCACCAGCAGGTCGTCGCGGCAGACGTGATCGTGATGCCGCGCTCCTGCTCCTGCTCCATCCAGTCCATCGTGGCGCCGCCGTCGTGGACCTCACCGATCTTGTAGTTGATACCGGTGTAGAAGAGGATGCGTTCGGTCGTCGTGGTCTTGCCGGCATCGATGTGCGCCATGATGCCGATGTTGCGGACCCTGTTGAGGTCGGTGGTGATGTCGGTTGCCACGAGTTTGGTCGCTTTCCTTTGTTACGGAGCATCGCCGGGTCACGGCGACGGGTGAATGTGTTGCTGACTTACCAGCGGTAGTGGGCGAAGGCCTTGTTGGCTTCGGCCATCTTGTGCGTGTCCTCACGCTTCTTGACGGCGCCGCCGAGACCGTTGGAGGCATCGAGCAGCTCGTTCATGAGGCGCTCGGCCATGGTCTTCTCACGACGCGCACCGGCGTAGCTGACGAGCCAGCGCAGGGCCAGGGTGTTCTGACGCGAGGCGCGAACCTCGATCGGGACCTGGTAGGTCGCGCCACCGACGCGGCGGCTCTTGACCTCGATCGACGGCTTGACGTTGTCGAGCGCACGCTTGAGCGTGATGACCGGATCGGTGCCGGACTTCTCGCGGGTGCCTTCGAGCGCGGTGTAGACGATGCGCTGGGCGACCTGCTTCTTGCCGTCGACCAGGACCTTGTTGATGAGTGAGGTGACGAGCTGGCTCCCGTAGACGGGATCAGTCTCGACGGGGCGCTTGGTTGCCGGACCCTTACGAGGCATTAGCTCTTCTCCTTCTTCGCGCCGTAGCGGCTGCGAGCCTGCTTGCGGCCCTTGACGGCCTGGGTGTCCAGGGCGCCGCGAACGATCTTGTAACGGACACCGGGAAGGTCCTTGACTCGGCCACCGCGCACGAGCACGATCGAGTGCTCCTGCAGGTTGTGGCCCTCGCCCGGGATGTATGCAGTGACCTCGGTGCCACTCGAGAGCTTCACACGGGCAACCTTGCGGAGCGCGGAGTTCGGCTTCTTCGGAGTGGTGGTGTAGACGCGGGTGCAGACACCGCGGCGCTGAGGCGAACCCTTGAGCGCGGGAGTCGTCGTCTTGACGACCTTGCGCTGGCGGCCCTTGCGGACCAGCTGGTTGATCGTGGGCACTACAAACTTCCTTCTTCTGACTGGTGTGAGCCATGAGTCGTGATGCACTCGCCACCGTGCGATCCGGCAGGATGCGTGCATCGGCCTGAGTGGTTCAGGCACAGCAGCCAATACTACCGGGCAGCCTCGCCATCTTCCAAACCGAGACGACGCGGGATTGCCGCCGGTCAGGGCGTGGTGGGGCCGTCGAACAGGATGCGTCCGTCGACACCGTCGAAGTCGAGGCGTTCGGGACCCATCCGCTTCCAGAGTCCTAGGTAGAGCTCGGCCGCCGTGCCGCTGACGGATCCGTCGGCGTCGAGCGACGGGTGCAGCTGGATCGGCGGGCCCAGGTCGCCCGTGCCGGGCGCCACGAGCCACGTCTGCTGCGTGTCGGTGGCGACCAGCCGGATCCGCGAACGTACGTCCGGGCGCTGGCGACGTGCGGTCATCCGCGGGAAGAACACCTGGAGCACCTCGTCGACACCGTCGGCGGCGACCGAGGGCGCGACGCCCCAGTCGCCCTCATGGATGTCGAGGGACTGGGCGGCATCGATGGCGTGCACCGTCGCCTCGTGCATCTGCCGGCGGACCCAGAACGACGCGCGCTCGTCGATGTAGGCGAAGTTGGGCACGGGCTCGTCCGCGCTGACGGCCTGCAGCGCGCTGAGGAGCGCCGTGGCGGTGCCGGCGTACCACTCGACGGCGGGATCGGTGACGACCGGCTCGGGCTCGTGGATCCGCTGGCCGCTGAGCACCGTGGCCGCGGCCCACCGATGGATCGTGCCGAGGTGGGTCGTCAGGTCGCGCACGTTCCACGCCGGGCACGCAGGGACTGGCTCGTCGCCCGCTGCCTTGCCGACCAGCTCGGCGAACCGGGACATGGCCGAGCCGAGCTCGAGCATGTGGTCCATGTGGTCAGCTTCCGGTCAGGGGTCGAGGAGCTGCGCGAGGTGCAGCGCTTCCACTGAGGCTAGGTCGTCCAGCTGGGTCCTGCAGGAGAACCCGTCAGCGACAACGATCGCGCCGTCTCCAGCGTTACGAACCGCGGGCAGCAGCTGCTGCTCGGCGACCGCGACCGACACCTCGTAGTGCCCCTTCTCGACGCCGAAGTTGCCGGCCAGGCCACAGCAGCCGGACAGCCGCTGGATCGTCGCGCCGGTGGACTGCATGACTGCGAGGTCGGCCTCGAACCCCAGGACCGACGCCTGGTGGCAGTGCGGCTGGACGACGAGGGTCGTGCCGGTGAGGTCGGGCGCCCGCCACCCATCGGTGCGCTGCAGCAGCTCCGAGAGCGTGAACACCCCGCGGGCCACGTCGACGGCGCGCGGGTCGTCGAGCAGCTCGACGGCGTCCGAGCGCAGGACGGCGAGGCACGACGGCTCGAGCCCGACGATCGGCACTCCCTCTGCGACGTACGGGTGGAGCTGCGCGACGGTGCTGCCGACGATCGATCGCGCCTTGTCGAGCTGCCCGGTCGTGATCCACGTCAGTCCGCAGCACGCAGATCGGGCCAGGAGCTCGACGCGGTAGCCGGCGCCCTCGAGCACGCGGACCGCCGCCTTGCCGCCGGCGGTCGAGAAGAAGTCGGTGAACGAGTCGGCCCAGAGCAGCACGCGAGGCCGGTCCGAGGTGTCGGGCGTACGCCTGCGGCCCCAACGGCTCAGGCTCCCCCGGGCGAACGTCGGCAGGCTGCGGCGCTGGTCGACGCCGGCCGCCCACCTGGCGAGCGACCGGACTCCCGGCGTACGGAGGCCGAGGTTGGCGAGCCACGCGATCGGCGACGTGACCCGCGCCCAGAACGGCAGCCGGCCGAGGATGTAGTGGCTGCGCGGGCGGAGCCGCCCCTTGTAGGACTGGTGCAGCACCTCGGACTTGTAGGTCGCCATGTCGGTGCCGGTCGGGCAGTCGTTGGCGCAGCCCTTGCACGACAGGCACAGGTCGAGGGCTTCATGGACCTCGGGAGACCGGAACCCGCCCGTCACCAGGCGACCGTCGATCATCTCCTGCAGCACGCGTGCCCGTCCGCGGGTCGAGTCCTTCTCGTTGCGCGTGGCCTGGAACGACGGGCACATGACGCCGTTGGAACCGGCGTTGTCGGCGATGCACTTGCCGACGCCGGTGCACCGGTGGACGGCCTTGCCGAAGTCACCGTCGTCGTGGAGCAGCCGCAACCCCAGGCGGCCGTCGAGGCGGTCTCGCGACGACTCCGGGCCACGCAGGTCGGCGTCGACCGGCCGGGGGCGTACGAGGACGCCGGGGTTGAGCAGGTCGTCAGGGTCGAACACGGCCTTGACCTGGGCGAACAGGTCGATCGCCTCGGCCGAGTACATCAGCGGCAGGAGCTCGGACCGGGCGCGGCCGTCACCGTGCTCCCCCGACAACGATCCACCGTGGGAAGCCACGAGCGTCGCGGCGTCGAACAGGAACGAGCGGAACAGCTCCTTGCCGCCGGCCGCGTCGAGCGGGAAGTCGATGCGTACGTGGATGCAGCCGTCGCCGAAGTGTCCGTAGGGAACGCCGTCGAGCCCGTTGTCGCGAAGCAGGGCGTCGAACTCGCGCAGGTAGGTGCCGAGCTTGTCGGGCGGCACGGCCGCGTCCTCCCAGCCCGACAACGCCTTGCCCGGCAGCGTCCGGGTCGCGAGCCCGGCGCCCTCCTCGCGGATCCGCCAGAGCACGGCCTGCTCGCGCACGTCCGTGACGACCCGGCTCGCGACTGCCGAGGATGCAGCAGACGCTCGCTGTACCGTGTCGGCGACGAGCCCCGGGTCGTCGCCGGAGATCTCGACGAACAGCCAGCCCTGGCCACGGGACAGCTCGGGCACCGAACCCTTGTGCGTACGGAAGACGTCGACGATGCGCGAGTCGAGGCCTTCACATGCGGTGGGGCCGAACGGCAGCAGTGCCGGGACGTCGTCGGCGGCATCGGCCATCGACGCGTAGCCCAGGACCAGGATCTGGCGGTGCGGCGGATCCTCGATGAGCCGCACGGTGGCCGAGGTCATCGTCGCGAGCGTGCCTTCGGTGCCCGCGAGGAACGTCGCGACGTCGAAGCCGCGCTCGGGCAGCAGGTGCTCGAGGCTGTAGCCCGAGACCTGGCGACCGAACGTGCCGAACTCCGTCCGCACGACACCGAGACCGCCCTGCACGACGTCGGCGAGGCGGTCGAGCGTGGGCGACTCCGTACGCCCGCCGGCCGTCACCGTGAGCTGCTCCCCCGCCATCGTCACGACGTCAAGACCCGCCACGTTGTCGGCCGTCCGCCCGTACGCCAGGGCGCGCGAGCCGCACGCGTTGTTGCCGATCATGCCGCCGACCGTGCAGCGGGTGTGGGTCGAGGGGTCGGGGCCGAACCGCAGGCCCAGGGGTGAGGCGGCCTTCTGCAGCACGGCGTGGACCGTGCCGGGGTCGACGCGTGCCGTACGGGCGTCGACGTCGATGTCGTGCACGCGGTTGAGGTGTCGCGTGAAGTCGATGACCACACCCGTGCCGACCGCGTTGCCCGCGATCGACGTGCCGGCGCCACGGGACGTCAGGGGCGTGCCGGTCAGGCGGCACGCCTCGACGGTGGCGAGCACCTCCTCGACACTGCGGGGCCGGACGACGACCTGCGGGACGACGCGGTAGAGCGACGCGTCGGTGCTGTAGAGCGCGCGGCCAAGAGTCGAGTCGTCGACCTCGGTGACGCCCAGCTTGCGCAGCTCCGCGACGACGTCCCGGGTCGCGACCTCGACGCTGCTCACCAGAGCTCGATCGACTCGTCGAGGATCGTCGCGACGGCGTCCTCGGTGACCTCGAGCGGGGCGGTTGCGAGGAGGCGCTGCTGCTTCATCGTGCCCTCGACGAGCGAGTCGATGTCGCCGGACGTGAACCCCACGGCGCCGATGCCGGCCGGGATGCCGACGTCCCGCATGATCGAGGCCAGCACCTGGGGCAGCGCCTCGGCCGGGTCGTTCGGGCGGTCCGTCCCCGGGGCCAGCAGCTCGGCCGCCCGGAGGTGACGCTCCGGGGAGGCTGCGAACGTGTAGCGGAACGCGGCGGGCGCGGTCAGCGACACCGCCATGCCGTGCGGCACCATCGCGTGGTCCGCCGGGTAGCCGGCCGGCCGGAAGTCGCGGACCTGGCCGGCGATCGGGTAGGCGTTGGCGTGCGGGATGTGGACCCCGGCGTTGCCGAAGCCGAGCCCGGCGAACGTGGCCGCCATCGCGACCTCCGTGCGGGCAGTGAGATCGTCGCCGTCGTGCACCGCCGCGCGGAACGAGGACGCCATGAGGCTCAGCGCCTTCTCGGACCACATGTCGGCGATGGGGTTGGCGCCGCAGTAGGGCACCCGCTCGTCGGCCTGCTTGTGCTCGTACGACTCGAAGGGCCGCGCCGTGTAGCTCTCGAGCGCGTGGCACAGGATGTCGAGCCCTGCGGCCGCGGTCACCCCGGCCGGCTGGGTCAGCGTCAGCTCGGGGTCCACGACGGCGAGGGTCGGCCGCAGGCGGGCGTGCGAGATGCCGGTCTTGACGTGCTGGCTGACGACGTCGAGCACGCAGATCGTCGTGCTCTCGCTGCCGGTGCCGGTCGTGGTCGGCAGCGCGATCAGGGGCAGCAGGGGCTGCTTGGGCGCGCGGGCCCGGCCGACCGGCGCGTTGACGTAGTCCATCAGTTCGCCGTCGTTGGTCGTCAGCAGGTTGACCGCCTTGGCGGTGTCGATGCTGCTGCCGCCACCGATCGCGACGATGGCGTCGAACGGTCCCTCGGAGCGGGCGAAGTCGATCGCCTCGACCAGGCTGCCGTCCGTGGGCTCCACCCTCGAGCGGTCGAACACCACGGTGTCGATCGAGGCCGCCCGCAGCGACTCGGCGATCTCGCCGGGCGCACCGGTCGCGGCGACGCCGGGGTCGGTGACGATCAGGACGCGGCTCGCGCCGAGCTGGGCGAGGTCGTGGCTGAGCTCGTGCCGCGCACCGACGCCGAACTTCAGGCCCGGCGCTCCGTACGTGAAGACGGTCTCGGGACGTACGGGATGAAAGCTCGCCACGATGCTGCTCCTTCGGATCGACGCGTCCAGCGTACTAGCATGCTACTGCGATGCCACCCCGCGTCCGGCGACGTACAGGTGTGCCCGCAGACGGTCCGCCCAGCCGGTCCCGGGTGCAGGATCGTCCGCCGTGGCGGCCTGGGCCATGAGGAGCGTCGCGGTGGAGACCAGATGCGCCTCCATGTGGGACGCCGCCGCCTCCGGATCGCGCGCCGCGATCGCCGTCACGATCGGCACGTGCTCGCCGAGGATCTCCGGCATGCCGCGCGACCGGTGCAGCGTCGAGGCACCGCGGGTCTGGATCGAGTCGCGGAGCGCCGCGACCTCGTGCTGGGCCCGCTGGTTGCCCAGGACCGCCCCGATCGCCTCGTGCAGGGCCCGGTCGTGGATCGTGAACGCCGTCTCGTCGCCGGCCTCGGCCGCCGCCCGCATCCCGTCGAGCTCCGCCTCCAGCACGCGCACGGCCTCGTCCGACGCGTGCGCCGCGGCGTACGCCGCCGCCGGGACCTCGATCATGAGGCGCAGCTCGAACACCGCGCGTACGTCCGCCACGGACACCCCGCGGATGCGTACGCCGCGGTTCCGCTCGATCGTCACCAGGCCGGCGTCCGCGAGCCTGAGGACGGCCTCACGGACGGGCGTACGGGACACCTCGAGCAGGTCGGCGAGCCGATAGATCGAGTGCAGGGAGCCCGCCGGGAACTCGCCGGAGAGGATCGACTCGCGCAACGAGGCGAACACGCGATCCGTCGTCGTGACCCGCGCGACCATGGCGTTCTCCTCTCCGGGCGCCGGACCGTACGCTCTGGTCCCTTGGCCGGGAACGATATCGTGTGGTGTTGGTGCACGAGATCTCGTTACTCGGGCGTTGCGCTGACCGACCACGTCCCCGACGGGGACCTCGACGAGGGGATCGCATGAAGTCTCGCTGCTTCCGGGTGGTGGTGTCGTTGGTCGCGCTGACGTCGCTCGCCGCGTGCGACGGTGGATCCGGCGGCGGACCGACACCGACCTCGACGCAGACCACGACCCAGCCCCCGGACGTCACGGAGCACGAGTCGGGCCCCGAGAGCCCCATCACGTACGGCCTCCAGGTGCCGCGCGGCGCGACGCAGCTCGGCCCGCTGATCCGCTACCGCAGCGCGCGCCTGATCGCGGCCTACCTGCCCGAGCTCAAGGCGGCGCAGGCGCAGAAGGACGCCGAGGCACGCGACAAGGCAGCCGAGGAGGCCAGCGAGGGCACCCCCACGACGCCCACCACGCCGACCCCCGACACGCGGCCCAGCGACGACTCGTTCAAGCTGCTCGACGACCCGCCCAAGCCCGACTCGACGGTCTCGCTCATGCGCATCGACGGCGACCCGTCCGACGTCGTGCGCCGCATGCTCGCCCAGATCGCCGCGCTCCTGCCCGACTCGGGTGTCTCCACCGACGACCTCGGCAACTACTGCACCTCGGCCCAGCGCCGCATCACGCGGTGCCGCCTCGCCATCCAGGGCATCGCCCAGGAGGACCGTGAGATCCGCGTCGTGATGACGGTCGACCCCGGCAAGATCGCGACGCGTACGTCCGGCCCGTCGGACCTCACCCGGCCCGTCATGACCCTGTCGGTCGAGTACGTCGGAGAGCCCCGCAAGGGCCAGCTGTCGCGCGAGTCCAACTCGCTCGACGGCGTCAAGGGCATCGACTCCGAGCCGGAGAAGTCGGGCCTCATCTGGCCCAAGATGGACGAGGACGCGCCGGCGACCAGCAAGCTCCTCAACGGCTGGACCGCACCGACCACGGCGTCGATCCTGCTGAGTGGCTACCACCCGAGCTTCGTCGTCATCACGGCCAAGCGCGCCGTCGACGCCGACGTCGCCGCCGAGCAGTACGTCCTCGCCAACAGCCCGAACGGCCGCGTCTCCAAGGACGTCGTGGAGGACCTCAACGAGGTCAGCACGACCTACACGACGCGCACCAAGAACGGCGGCACGGCACGCGCGACCTACGTCCTGTCGGCGCGCGGCAACTACAGCGTGCTGTTCTACGACCCCACGTCGAACTGATCCAGGTGCTCCAGCGCATGGGTCACCATGGGCAGCACGGGGTGCGTGGCTGAGCCGATCTCGTCGATCGGCACCCACCTGACGAGATCGGTGGTGCCGTCGACGTCGACGACGTGGGGCTCGATCGACGGGTCGACCTCCACGGCGTAGAGCAGGTGCACGCCGTGATAGTCCTCGTACTGGTCCCCGCGGCCGACCTCGACGATGTGCACGTGATGCACGTCGACGAGTCGCGCGCTGATGGCCTCGAGACCGGCCTCCTCGTAGAGCTCACGGCGCACGGCGTCATGCGGCGACTCCCCGTGGTCGACGCCGCCACCGGGGAGGGTCCACGTGCCGGCCGGATAGCCGATCGGTGAGATGCGGGTCAGCAGGAGACGACCGTCGTCGACCGCGACGGCGTACGCACCCAGGCGCTGGGTACGGGATGGATCAACCACTCGTGCTCCCCACTGATGCGTCACAGTGCACGTTCAGACAGTGCTTATAGAGTCAATCACAATGAGTGCGCTCGAACCGTTGCCCGTCACCACGTCTCCGGCCAAGGAGCGCGTGGCGTACCTCGACAACGCCCGCTACTGGGTCATGCTCCTGGTGGTCATCGGCCACTCGCTCACGCAGTTCACCGACATGGACTCCGCGCGCGGGGTCTACGTGTGGATCTACTCGTTCCACATGCCGTTCTTCATCCTGATCTCGGGCTACACGGCGCGCCGCTACATGGGCGACGCCCGCCAGGTACGCCGCATCGTCAGCACGTTGGTGGTGCCCTACCTCATCGTCGAGACCACGATGCAGCTCATCACCCGGCACTACACCGGCGAGCCCGATCCCATGATGATCCTGTCGCCGCAGTGGCTCGCCTGGTTCATGGCGGCGCTGTTCGTCTGGCGGCTGACGACCCCGATCTGGCGGGCGCTGAAGTACCCCATCACCACGTCGATCGTGATCTCGCTGCTGGTCGGGCTCATCGAGGTGCCCAACGTGCTCGCACTGCCCAAGATCCTGGGCTTCCTGCCGTTCTACGTCGTCGGGCTGCACATGAGCCGCGAGCGCTTCGAACGCCTCACGACGCCTCGCGTCCGCGCGGCGTCCGTCGTCCTCCTGGGGTCGGCACTGCTGATCTGCTACGTCTACTCCAAGAACTGGACGACCGATTGGCTGCTGTGGAAGCAGCGCTACGACGAGAACCCGCTCAGCGCCACGCCGATCGAGGGAATCACCCAGCGGGCCGAGCTGCTGGTGATCGGCTTCGTGCTGACGTTCGCGGCCCTGTCGCTCGTCCCCCGCCGCCGTTCGTGGACCACGGCGCTGGGCGGCCGTACGTTCTACTGCTACCTGATCCACGGCTACGTCATCTTGTACCTCCAGTACCAGTTCGAGGTCTTCGACCGCGTGGAGCGGTTCGGCGTGGGCGCCGTGATCGGCTGCTCGCTCGTCGCCGTCGTCGCGGCCAACCTGCTGATGACCAAGCCCGTCGCCACGTTGTTCCGGCCGGTCTTCGAGCCCAAGCTGGCCTGGCTCTTCAGGGAGGCGCCGAAGCCGACCCCCGCCAAGGCGGCCGAGCCCGCACCGCCCACCCCTGACCGCTCTGCCGCAGCGACGTGAAGCGCGTCGCGGCGACCGTGGCGCTGCTCGTCGTCGCCGGCTGTTCGAGCCCGAGCCCTGGGCACGAGGCCGGTCCCTCGTCGACGACCGGCCACCAGCCCGTCCCGGTCCTCGTCAAGACCGGGTGCGCCGACCTCGTCGTCCTCGGGCTGCGCGGCTCCGACCAGTCGCTCGACAAGAACTTCGGCTCGGGCCAGGAGATCCTCCGCTCCGTACGTGCGATGTCCACCGAGCTGCACCGCACGTCCCGCACGACGGTACGACTCGAGGGTGTCCCCTACCGCGCCCAGAGCGCGCCCAGTGCCGCGATCTACCAGTCGTACGTCGACGACGGCGCCAACCGGGCGCGCGATCGCCTCGCCCAGCTCGCCGAGCGGTGCCCGCGCAGCAAGGTCGCCCTCGTCGGCTTCAGCCAGGGTGCCCAAGCCGTGCACGAGCTCGTCACGTCCCTCCGGCCGTCCCCGCAGATCGCGCTCGTCGCGATGATCGCCGACCCTCGCCGCGACCCGGAGGACGCGATCACCTTCTGGACCTACGGGAAGTCCGCACCCGGACCCGGCAAGCTCGGTGCGGGACCGCCGATCCCCCGCGCGTTGCGTCCCGTCACGATCGGGTTCTGCGCCACGGGCGACGAGATCTGCAACTGGCCGCCCGGTGGCTACTCCGGTCCACTGTCCGACACGCACCGGCACTTCTACGAGACGCCCTCACACTCGCGGGCGACCGGTCACCGGATGGCGGCCATCCTCCGCAAGGGCGGGCTCTAGACCCGGAGAACGCAGCAGCCCCCGGCCGATGGCCGGGGGCTGCTGACGTGTGGTGCCGGGTTACTTCTCGTACGACGTGAAGTCGAAGTCATCGAGCTGCACCGGAGCGGAGTCCGGAGCGCCGAAGCCGTAGTCGTAGTCGCCGTAGCCGGTGACGGCGTAGGCGGCCTGACGGGCCTCTTCGGTCGGCTCGACCCGGATGTTCTTGTAACGGTCGAGACCGGTACCAGCCGGGATGAGCTTGCCGATGATGATGTTCTCCTTGAGGCCGCGCAGCGCATCCGACTTGCCGTGGATGGCGGCGTCGGTGAGGACGCGGGTCGTCTCCTGGAAGGAGGCGGCCGACAGCCACGACTCGACGGCCAGCGAGGCCTTCGTGATGCCCATCAGGACGGGTCGACCGGAGGCGGGGGTGCCACCCTCGGCGACGACGCGACGGTTCTCTTCCTCGAACTTGGCCCGATCGACCAGGTCACCCGGGATGAGGTTCGACGCGCCCTGCTCGATGACCGTCACGCGACGGAGCATCTGGCGCACGATGATCTCGATGTGCTTGTCGTGGATCGCCACGCCCTGCGAGCGGTAGACCTCCTGGACCTCGTCCACGAGGTGCTCCTGCGCCCGGCGGACACCGAGGATGCGCAGGACTTCCTGCGGATCCGGCGTGCCGTGCGTCAGCTGCTGCCCGACCTCGACGTGATCGCCGTCGGCGACCAGCAGACGCGAACGCTTGGTCACGGGGTACTCCAGCACCTCGGAACCGTCGTCCGGCGTCACCACGAGCTTGCGCGTCTTGTCGGAGTCATCGATCTCGACCCGGCCGGCGGACTCGGTGATCGGCGCACGACCCTTGGGCTGACGCGCCTCGAAGAGCTCCACGACGCGCGGCAGGCCGTGCGTGATGTCGTCTCCGGCCACACCACCGGTGTGGAACGTACGCATCGTCAGCTGCGTGCCGGGCTCACCGATCGACTGGGCCGCGATCGTACCGACGGCCTCACCGATGTCGACGAGCTTGCCGGTCGCGAGCGAACGGCCGTAGCACTTGGCGCACGTGCCGGCCTTGGCCTCGCACGTCAGGACCGTGCGGACCTTGATCTCCTCGACACCGGCAGCGATGAGCTGCTCGATCTCGACGTCGCCGAGGTCGCCGCCGGCCGCGATGAGCACGTTGCCCTTGGCGTCGGTGACGTCGACGGCTGCCGAACGCGAGTAGGCCGAGGTCTCGACGTTCTCGGCGGCGACCAGACGGCCGTCGTCGAGCTTGGTCGCGATGACCTTGGGCAGGCCGCGCTCGGTGCCACAGTCGTCCTCACGGATGATGACGTCCTGGCTGACGTCGACGAGTCGACGCGTCAGGTAACCGGAGTCGGCCGTGCGGAGCGCGGTGTCGGCGAGTCCCTTGCGGGCACCGTGGGTGGCGATGAAGTACTCGACCACCGACAGGCCCTCACGGAAGTTGGCCTTGATGGGACGAGGGATGATCTCGCCCTTGGGGTTGGCGACCAGACCACGCATGGCGGCGATCTGACGGACCTGCATCATGTTTCCGCGGGCACCGGAGTCGACCATCATGAAGATCGGGTTGTCCTCGTGGAAACCCTTCTCCATCTCGGCCGAGACCTCGGCAGTTGCCTGCGTCCAGATCTCGATGAGCTCCTGGCGACGCTCGTCCTCGGTGATGAGACCGCGGTCGAACTGCGTCTGGACCTTGGCCGCCTGCGTCTCGTAGGTCGCGAGGATCTCGGGCTTGCGGCCCGGGGTCACGACGTCCTCGATGGAGATGGTCACACCGGAGCGCGTGCCCCAGTGGAAGCCGGTGTCCTTGAGGTTGTCGAGCGAGTTGGCGACGTCGACCTTGGAGTAGCGCTCGGCGAGGTCGTTGACGATGACACCGAGCTCCTTCTTGCCCACCTGGTAGTTGACGTAGCGGTAGTCCTCGGGCAGCGCCTCGTTGAAGATCGCCCGACCCAGGGTCGTCTCGACGGTCTCGCCGCCGATGCGGATCTTGACGTGGCTCTGCAGCGTGATCTCGTCGCGCTCGAACGCCATGATGGCCTCCGAGACCGAGCTGAACGCGCGACCCTCACCGACGTGCCCCGCACGCTCGAGCGTGAGGAAGTACAGACCGATGATCATGTCCTGGGTCGGCATCGTGACCGGGCGACCGTCGGACGGCTTCAGGATGTTGTTGGTCGACAGCATCAGGATGCGGGCCTCGGCCTGCGCCTCAGCACTCAGCGGCAGGTGCACGGCCATCTGGTCACCGTCGAAGTCGGCGTTGAAGGCCGAGCAGACGAGCGGGTGGATCTGGATGGCCTTGCCCTCGATGAGCTGCGGCTCGAAAGCCTGGATGCCCAGACGGTGCAGCGTCGGTGCGCGGTTGAGCAGCACGGGGTGCTCGGTGATGACCTCTTCGAGGACGTCCCACACGACCGGACGAGCCCGCTCGACCATGCGCTTGGCGCTCTTGATGTTCTGCGCGTGGTTGAGGTCGACCAGCCGCTTCATGACGAACGGCTTGAACAGCTCGAGCGCCATCTGCTTGGGCAGACCGCACTGGTGCAGCTTGAGCTGCGGGCCGACGATGATGACCGAACGGCCGGAGTAGTCGACGCGCTTGCCGAGCAGGTTCTGACGGAAGCGACCCTGCTTGCCCTTGAGCATGTCGGAGATCGACTTCAACGGACGGTTGCCCGGTCCGGTGACCGGACGGCCGCGACGGCCGTTGTCGAACAGCGAGTCGACGGCCTCCTGCAGCATGCGCTTCTCGTTGTTGACGATGATCTCCGGAGCGCCCAGGTCGAGCAGTCGCTTGAGCCGGTTGTTGCGGTTGATCACGCGGCGGTAGAGATCGTTGAGATCGCTCGTCGCGAAACGTCCACCGTCGAGCTGGACCATCGGGCGCAGCTCCGGCGGGATCACCGGGACGGCGTCGAGAACCATGCCCTCGGGCGCGTTGCTGCTGCCGAGGAACGCCGAGACGACCTTGAGGCGCTTGAGCGCACGGGTCTTCTTCTGGCCCTTGCCGGTCGCGATGATCTCGCGCAGCGACTCGGCCTCGGCCTCGAGGTCGAAGTCCTGCAGGCGCTTCTGGATCGCCGTGGCGCCCATGTAGCCCTCGAAGTACTTGCCGAAGCGGTAGGTCATCTCGCGGTAGAGCAGCTCGTCGCCCTCGAGGTCCTGGACCTTGAGGTTCTTGAAGCGGTTCCAGACCTCGTCCAGACGGTCGATCTCACGCTGCGTGCGGTCGCGACGCTGCTTGGCCTCACGCTCGGCGGCGTCCTTGACCTTGCGCTTGGCGTCGGCCTTGGCGCCCTCGTCCTCGAGCTCCTTGAGGTCCTCCTCGAGCTTCTGCATGCGCTCGTTGACCTCGTTGTCACGACGGCTCTCGAGCTGCTTGCGCTCGAGGTCGATCTTGGTCTCGAGGCTCGACAGGTCCTTGTGCCGGGCGTCCTCGTCGACCTTCGTGATCATGTAGGCCGCGAAGTAGATGACCTTCTCGAGGTCCTTCGGGGCCAGGTCGAGCAGGTAGCCGAGCCGGCTGGGCACACCCTTGAAGTACCAGATGTGCGTGACCGGGGCGGCGAGCTCGATGTGGCCCATGCGCTCACGGCGCACCTTGGACCGCGTGACCTCGACGCCGCAGCGCTCGCAGATGATGCCCTTGAAGCGCACGCGCTTGTACTTGCCGCAGTAGCACTCCCAGTCCCGGGTGGGACCGAAGATCTTCTCGCAGAAGAGGCCGTCACGCTCGGGCTTGAGCGTGCGGTAGTTGATCGTCTCCGGCTTCTTGACCTCACCGAACGACCATCCGCGGATGTCGTCGGCGGTCGCGAGACCGATCCGGATCTGATCGAAGAAGTTCACGTCGAGCACGTTGTCTTCTTTCCCTTGCTTGTTCTGAAAACTGATGTGGTTGCGATGGGGAAGGTCCAGCCCGCGGGGCTAGACCTCCTCCACGCTGGAGGGCTCACGCCGTGACAGGTCGATGCCGAGCTCTTCGGCGGCGCGGAAGAGATCCTCTTCCGCGTCGCGCATCTCGACGGCCGAACCGTCACTGGACAGCACCTCAACGTTGAGACACAGGGACTGCATCTCCTTGACGAGAACCTTGAACGACTCGGGGATACCGGGTTCGGGCACGTTCTCGCCCTTGACGATCGCTTCGTAGACCTTGACGCGTCCGAGGATGTCGTCCGACTTGATGGTCAGGAGCTCCTGCAGCGCGTACGCCGCTCCGTAGGCCTCGAGGGCCCACACCTCCATCTCGCCGAAGCGCTGTCCACCGAACTGCGCCTTACCGCCGAGGGGCTGCTGCGTGATCATCGAGTAGGGACCCGTGGAACGTGCGTGGATCTTGTCGTCGACGAGGTGGTGCAGCTTGAGCAGGTACATGTAGCCGACCGAGACGGGGTCGGGGAACTTCTCGCCGGTACGACCGTCGAAGAGCACCGCCTTGCCGTCGCGCTTGACCATGCGCTCGCCGTCCCGGTTGGGGAGAGTCGAGGCCAGCAGGCCCTGGATCTCGTCCTCACGGGCGCCGTCGAACACGGGCGTCGCGATGTTGGTCGAGGGCTCGGCCTTGTCCGCCTTGATCTTGCGGAGGGTCTGCGCCCACTCGTCCTTCTCGTCGTCCGGGATCTGCCAGCCGGTCTTGGCGACCCACCCGAGGTGGGTCTCCAGCACCTGTCCGACGTTCATTCGACCGGGGACACCGAGCGGGTTGAGCACGATGTCGACGGGCGTGCCGTCCTCCAGGAAGGGCATGTCCTCGACCGGAAGGATCTTGGAGATGACGCCCTTGTTGCCGTGGCGACCAGCGAGCTTGTCACCGTTGGAGATCTTGCGCTTCTGCGCGACGTAGACGCGGACGAGCTGGTTGACGCCCGGGGAGAGCTCGTCACCCTCGGCCGCGTCGAACACGCGGACGCCGATGACGGTGCCCGACTCGCCGTGCGGGACCTTGAGCGAGGTGTCGCGCACTTCGCGCGCCTTCTCACCGAAGATCGCACGGAGCAGGCGCTCCTCCGGGGTCAGCTCGGTCTCACCCTTGGGCGTGACCTTGCCGACCAGGACGTCGCCGTTGCCGACCTCGGCACCGATGCGGATGATGCCGCGCTCGTCCAGGTCCGCCAGCATTTCCTCGCTGACGTTGGGGATGTCGCGCGTGATCTCCTCGGGACCCAGCTTGGTGTCGCGGGCATCGACCTCGTGTTCCTCGATGTGGATCGAGGTCAGCAGGTCGTCCTGGACGACTCGCTGCGAGAGGATGATCGCGTCCTCGTAGTTGTGACCCTGCCACGGCATGAACGCCACGAGCAGGTTCGTCCCGAGGGCCATCTCGCCCTCGTCGGTGCACGGGCCGTCGGCCAGCGGGGTGCCGACCTCGACGCGCTGACCCTGCTCGACCAGCGGACGCTGGTTGGTGCAGGTGCCCTGGTTGGAGCGACGGAACTTCGCCAGACGGTAGGTGAAGTAGGAGCCGTCGTCCTGCATGATCTCGATCGCGTCAGCGGACACCTCGTTGACCACGCCGGCGACCTTGGCCACCGTGACGTCACCGGCGTCGACCGCGGCACGGAACTCCATGCCGGTGCCGACGAGCGGGGCGTCGTTGCGGATCAGCGGGACGGCCTGACGCTGCATGTTCGAGCCCATGAGGGCGCGGTTGGCATCGTCGTGCTCGAGGAACGGGATCAGGGCCGTGGCCACCGACACCATCTGGCGAGGCGACACGTCCATGTAGTCGACGTCAGCAGCGGGGCGAAGCTCGGCCTCGCCACCCTTCTGGCGTACGAGGACCATGTCCTCGGCGAAGGTGCTCTTGTCGGTCAGGACCGAGTTGGCCTGAGCGATGATGAAGCGGTCCTCGTCGGTCGCGGTGAGGTAGTCGACCTGCTCGGTGACCTTGCCCTTGACGACCTTGCGGTAAGGCGTCTCGACGAAGCCGAACGAGTTGATCCGTCCGTAGGACGCGAGCGAGCCGATCAGGCCGATGTTGGGGCCTTCGGGGGTCTCGATCGGGCACATGCGGCCGTAGTGCGACGGGTGGACGTCGCGGACCTCGTAGCCGGCGCGCTCACGGGACAGACCACCAGGTCCGAGGGCGGACAGGCGACGCTTGTGCGTCAGTCCGGCCAAGGGGTTGTTCTGGTCCATGAACTGGCTGAGCTGCGACGTGCCGAAGAACTCCTTCAGCGCCGCGACGACCGGGCGGATGTTGATCAGGGTCTGCGGCGTGATGGCCTCGACGTCCTGGGTCGTCATGCGCTCACGGACGACACGCTCCATGCGCGCAAGACCGGTGCGGAGCTGGTTCTGGATCAGCTCGCCGACGGTGCGCATGCGGCGGTTGCCGAAGTGGTCGATGTCGTCGGCCTCGACGATCGTCTGACCGGCCGGCGTCGCCAGCTCGGTCTCGCCGGCGTGCAGCGCGACGATGTACTTGATCGTCGAGACGATGTCGTCGATCGTCAGCGTCTGCTGGTCGAAGGCCTCTTCGACGCCGAGCTTCTTGTTGATCTTGTAGCGACCGACCTTGGCCGTGTCGTAGCGCTTGGCGTTGAAGTAGTAGTTGTCCAGCAACGTCTGCGCGGCCTCGCGGCTCGGCGGTTCGCCCGGACGCAGCTTACGGTAGATGTCGAGGAGGGCCTCGTCCTGGGTCGTGGTGTTGTCCTTCTCCAGGGTCAGGCGGATCGACTCGTACTGGCCGAACTCCTCGAGGATCTGCGCCTCGCTCCAGCCCAGTGCCTTGAGCAGCACCGTGACGCTCTGCTTGCGCTTGCGGTCGAGGCGTACGCCGACCAGGTCGCGCTTGTCGATCTCGAACTCGAGCCACGCACCACGCGACGGGATGACCTTGGCCGTGTAGATGTCCTTGTCGGACGTCTTGTCGGGGACGCGCTCGAAGTAGACGCCCGGGGAGCGGACGAGCTGCGAGACGACGACACGCTCGGTGCCGTTGATGATGAACGTGCCCTTGTCCGTCATGAGCGGGAAGTCGCCCATGAAGACGGTCTGGCTCTTGATCTCGCCGGTCTCGTTGTTCATGAACTCGGCGGTGACGAACAGCGGAGCGGCGTAGGTGACGTCGCGGTCCTTGCAGTCCTCGACGGAGTACTTCGGCGGCTCGAAGCGGTGGTCACGGAACGACAGGCTCATCGTCTCGGAGAAGTCCTCGATCGGGGAGATCTCCTCGAAGATCTCCTCGAGCCCGGACTTGGTGGAGACGTCCGTGCGGCCACCGGCGAGGGCTTCCTCGACGCCGGCCTTCCAGGACTCGTCGCCGATCAACCAGGCGAAGCTGTCGGTCTGCAGAGCCAGGAGCTCTGGGACCTCGAGGGGTTCTGAGATTTTTGCAAATGAGATGCGGCGGGGCTGAACAGGTGCGGAGGTGCGCGAGGCGGCCAAGAGGGGTCCTTCCAAGGGCTCGCAGGCGGGTGGCTCGATGGATCGTGCTGCGCGCACGCCAATCGACCCCGGTCAAGGGGACATGGGCAGACAGAGCGGGCGCGAAAGTTCAGTGTAACCCGCAGGGCACAGCGAAGCAAGGGCGGGTCTTGACAAAGCCCGCTGCTTGGGGGAGTCTATTTGGCTTTTCGGACGAATCGGCGGATTTCACGCACAAACGCGCCCGCAAGTTCCCGCGATCGTCGCGGTAGGTGCGCTGGTTTCGAGGCTGCGGCCGCGGGCGGCCTCCGCACCTCAACCAGCGGAGAGCGCGAGCTTTTCGTCTCCCTTATCGGGCCCGGCGAGCCGCGCCCCGATCTCGCGCGAGCTTTCGTCTTCCTTATCGGGCCCGGATGTCGTCGACGAGCCAGCCGTCGTCGGTCTTGACCATCGACACGCTCGCGCGGTTGGAGAACACCGACGGCGTCTTGGAGTCGCTGGTGAGCCGCGCCTGGTCGTAGAACACGAGGACGTCCATCTTCGTCGTGGAGCACTCGTCGCCGCACGGCAGCGCTGCGGCGTCACCGACGACGCTCTGCATCTGGACACTGCGCTGCTGGGCAGCCTCCTGCAGCGCCGGCTCGTACTTCTTGAACGTCTTGGCGAACGACGGGGTCATGAGCGCGGTCGACGACGACAGGTGCTTGTCGAGCGCGTTGTACTTGTAGGTGAACACCGTCTCCACCGCGCTGGCGGCAGCAGCCGTTGCCTGCTCCCGCGCATCGTCGAGCCGGTCCCCCGCACCCCGTACGTGCCGGACACCCTGGAACGTCAGGACGACACCGAGGACGAGGACGACCGCGGCGACCAGCGCGGCAGGAACGGTCCACCGCAGGTCGGGGTTGGACGGCTTGTCGGAGGCCGGCTTGGCCACCTTGGGCGGTCGAGCCGCCTTGACCGTCGGCGCTGCCTTGGGCGGCGCTGCGACGGTCGCCTTCTGGGTGGCGGCCTTCTTGGCCGCCGCCGCTCGCGCCGGCACCTTGCGTGCGGCGGGCTTCGCCGCGGGTACGGCCGGCTTGCCCTCGCCGGCGATCCGGCGACGACGGGTGGGTCCGTTGGGATCGCTCATTCGCCGCTGCCTTCGCTCGGCGTCGCAGAGGGCGACGGGGTGGCCACTGCGGACCGCGGCGCGATGCTCTCGAAGCTCGAGATGAGCCACGTGCCGTCCTTCTTGGTGAACGACACCTTCCAGCGGAAGTGCCGGAGCACGGCGGCCTTGGTGTCGGTGTTGCTGACCTTGGAGTCGACCGCGACGATCGCGACGGCCGAGTCCTTGTCGATGCTGTCGACCGCGGCGCCCTGCACCTTGGCGCCGTCGCTCTTCTGCTGCTTGGACTCCAACGCCTTGAACACCGCGTCGGTGATCTTGACGAACTCCTTGTCGTACTTCGGCGTCAGCAGCCCCTTGAGCCGCTTCTGGTAGTTCTTCACGTCCGACACGTCATAGGTGTTGTAGGCGACCGCGAAGTCCGTGGCTCGCGACGTGATCTCGTTGCGGTCCTTGGAGTCTTCGTAGGGGTTCGCGCGGAGCAGGAAGAAGCCGACAGCCGAGAGCACCACGCCGAGGGCCGTGGTGACCACCAGGAGAGCGATGACTCGGTTGCGGCTGGACCTCTCGGTCACTGTTGGGCCGGGCCGAGCAGAAGCCACTTCCAGGAGTCCTTTCCGGTGGGCACGGGGGCGTTCGACGTAGCGGCCGACCGCTTGAGCACGGTCTTGGACGGCTGCCGTGCGATGTGGTTGTTAGCGACCTTACAGTCCGCTTCCGTATCGAAGGCCTGGTCACTGATGACCTGCTCCTCCCGACGCTCGCGGTAGCCCGATGCGGCGCCGCCGTTCTGGTCGTAGGTGCAGGTCGGTGTCGGGTCCAGCGCCACGAGGCCGAACGTCGCGTTGTAGTCGCCGGTCTCCTTGCCGTTCTTGACGACCGGGTCGAGCACGGAGAACGAGCCTTCGACCAGGTAGGGGTAGAGGATGAAGATCGCCTGCAGGCCGAGGACGTTCTCGGACAGCGGCTTGCTCGCCGTGACCAGGTCACGGATGGCGTTGCCGAGGTCGGCGGAGTTCTCGTTGACCACGGCGTTGAGCGTCGAGGCGCTCTCGCTGCCCTTGTCGAGCAGCCGTCGCAGGTCTGGATCCGCGTCGACGAGGCTGTCGGACAGCAGGGCGAGGTTCTTGGAGAACGTGCTGATGTCGTCGCTCTTGTCGATCTGGGTCTGCAGGACCGACGAGGAGTCGTGGATCAGGGCGCGCGTCACGTCGATGTTGTCGTCGGCGGCCTTGATGAACTCCGACGACGTGTCGAGGATCGTCGACAGGTCCTGGCCGGTGCCCTCGAAGGCCTGGCCCAGCTCGTCGACCACGGTTCGCAGGCTGTCGGTGTTGACCGACGACACCAGGTCGTTGACGTCGACGAGCAGCGTGGTCGTGTCGATCGGGATGCGGGTGTTGCGCAGCGTGATCGCCGAGCCCTTGTGGAGGTAGGGCGCGGAGTTGGTCCGCGGCTGCAGGTCGACGAACTGCTCGCCGATCGCCGACTTGTTGGCGACGACCGCGAGGACGTCGGACGGGATCTTGGGCGCGCTGTTCTCGATGTCGAGCCGCGCCTGCACCCCGTCGTCCTTGAAGTCGAGCTTGCCGACCTTGCCGACCGGGATGCCGCGGTAGGTCACCTGGGCACCGGCGAAGATGCCGCCGGAGTCCTTGAACTGCGCCGACACCGGGAAGCTGCGGTCGACGAAGATGCGGTCGACCTGTGCGTAGCGGCCGCCCACGAAGGCGCCACCCAGCACGGTGATGATCGCGAAGATCACCAGCTGGATCTTGACGGGCCTCGAGATCATGGTGCCACCGCCGGTTCCACGAGAAGTTGTGCGAGGTCGCCCGACGGCACGCTGGCGACGGCTGCGCGGCAGGTGTTGAGCAGCGAGCAGATGCCGCCCTTGCTGGGCGTCGGGGTCGCGCTCGGCGTCGGTGTCGGCGTACCGGCCGGGTCGGGCGTCGCGCTCGATCCGCCCGACGGCACGAGGCCGGTGACGAGGTCGACCAGGTCCTGGGTCGGGGTGCCGGGCACGATCGCCGTGCCGCCGTCCGGGGTCTTCTCGGTCTTGGTGAGTCCCGCCTGGGCGGCGTAACCGTCGAGGATGTTGGTCAGCTGCGTCGCGCTGATGTCGAGGCCGAGGTTGAGGTTGGCGAAGTCACCGAAGCACACGCCCTCCTTGACCGACGGGTTGCCGTCCTCGCACTTGCCGGACGCCGCAGCGTAGGTGTTGCCCACGAACCCGTCCGAGAACGGGTAGGTCAGCAGCACCCTGGTGGCCGTCGCGAGGTCGTCGCCGGCCTTGGTGAGGTTGGTCAGCGTCGGGACGAGGGCGCGGAGGTTGGCGATGGTGTCGGCCTTGGAGTCGCGGATGACGCCGGTGGCCACGTGGCTGAGCTTGGAGAGCGACTGCAGCAGCTTGACGAGGTCGTCGCGCTGGTCGTTGACGACCCGCAGCGCATCGGGCAGGTCGTCGAGCGCTCCGGTGATCGCAGCCTTCTGGTCGTTGGTCGCGACTGCGAGCCGGTTGATCTTCTCGAGCGACGTGAGCAGCGCGGCCTTGTTGTCGTCGAGCTGACCGATGAAGGATGTCGTGGAGTTGATGAGCTCCTTGACCTCCGGCTCGTTGCCGCCCAACGCGTTGTTGAGCTCGCGGACGATCGTGTTGGTCTTCTCGAGGCCACCGCCGTTGAACAGCAGCGAGGCAGCGCCGAGCACCTCCTCGATCTCCGGGTTGCGGCTGGATCGGTCGAGCGGGATCGTGTCGCCGTTGCCGAGCGTGCCACGAGCACCGGTCTTGGGCGGGGCGAGTGACACGAACTTCTCACCGAGGAGGCTGGTCTGGCGGATCGTCGCCTCGGCATTGTCGGGCAGCTCGGACTTGCGGTTGATCTTGAGCGTGACGACGGCCGTCCAGCCGTTGAGCTTGATGTCGGTCACCTTGCCGACCGCGATGTCGTTGACCCGTACGGCGCTCTGCGGCACCAGGTCGAGGACGTCGCGGAACTGCACCTTGACGGTGTAGGGGTCGCTGCCGAGGTCGGCGCCACCGGGCAACGGGAGCTTGTAGGGCGAGAAGCCGCAGCCACTCAGCAGCAGTCCCATGACGCCGGCGATGACGCCGGCGCGGAGAAGTCGGGTGTTCATCACTTCACCCCCAGCATCTGGGCGAAGGTCGTGTTGACCCGCTCGGTCGGCACGATGGGCACCGACGACGCCGGGGCCGTACGCGGCAGGGCCTTGTCGAGCACGCCGGTCAGGGTCTTGCACAGGCCGCCCTGGACGGTCTCGCCGAGGAGGTTGCACACGAACGTCGCCGGATCCTTCAGCGTCCCGTTGATCAGCTCAGGGATGTCGGCGCGGGTGTCGAGGGTGCCGGCCGTGCCGTTGTAGGCGAGCGCCACGTTGGTCAGCGCGGTCGGTGCCGAGATGGTCTGCTCCTCGATCTCGTCCTTGTGCTTGGCCAGCAGCGCCGCGAGTGAGGCGATGTTGTCGATGTTGCTCCGCAGCTTGCCGCGATTCTCCTTGACCAGCGAGTTGACGTCGACCAGCGCGAGGCTGAGCTGCTTGAGCGTCTCCTTGAGGTCGTCACGCTCGCCGGCCAGGACCGTCGACACCTGGGCCGTGCTGTCGTTGAACGAGCGGACTGCGGAGTCGTTGGTCTTGAGCAGGCTCACGAAGTCCTCCACCTCGCGCAGGCTGCCGAACAGCTCGTCCTTGTTGTTGGACAGCGTCGTGCTGAGCTTGCCGAAGTTGTGGATCGTCTCGTTGAGCTGCGCGCCCTGGCCGTCGAGCTGCTTGGCCGAGTCGTCGATCAGGCCGCTGAGCGCGCCCTCCTTGTTGGCGCCCTTGGGGCCGAGCGCCACGGAGAGGTCGTCGAGGGACTTGTAGATCTGGTCGAGCTCGACCGGGACCGCGGTGCGGTCGACCGACAGCCGCGCGTTGTTCTTGAGCACCGCGCCGCCGGTGTAGGCCGGGGCGAGCTGGATGAACCGGTCGCCGACGATCGACGGCGAGACCACCACGGCCTTGACGTCGTTGGGCAGCTTCACGTTGCCCTTGTAGGAGACCTTGGCGCGTACGATGTCGCCGCGCGGCGTGAGGCTGACGACCTCACCGACCGGCACACCGAGGATCTTGACGTCGGACCCCTTGTAGACCGAGTTGGTCTGCTCGAAGTCGATCGTGATGTAGCGCTTGCCGTCGCCGTTGTTGACGACGAGCAGCACGGCTGCGAGGAGGGCGAGCAGGACGATCGCCGTCAGCACCTTGGAGATGCCGGCGAACCGCTGGACCAGTCCGGACGGGCTCATTTGCTACCTCCCAGCGCGTCTTCGATCTGCTTGCGGATGCCGGCGCCCGATGCGGCGCCGCCGAGGTAGGTGTCGAACCAGGGTCCGGTGCCCAGCGAGTTGGAGAACACCCGGAGGAATCCTGGGTAGATCCGCAGCGCCTCGTCGAGACTGGCCTCGTTCTTGCGCAGCATCGTCGTCACCGTGTCGAGCTGGTCGAGGGCCGGCTTGAGGTCCGACCGGGTGTCCTTGACCAGGCCGCGCAGCTGGGTCGAGATCGACTGGGTCGACACGAGCAGCCGGTGGATCGAGTCACGGCGAGCACTGATCGCCTGGAACAGCACGTCGGAGTCCTTGAACAGGGAGACGAGCTGCGTGTTGCGCGAGTTGAGGACACCCGAGACCTTCTTGAGGTTGACCAGCAGCGTGTTGATCTGGTCGTCACGGGCTGCGAGGTTGCGCGAGAGGTCGGAGACACCCTTGATGGCGCCGCGGAACTCCTCCGGCGTGCTGGCCGCGACGTCGGCGAGGCTGTCGAGGGCCTTGGAGAGCTCGGGGATGTCGATCTCGTCGGTCGTCTTGCTGAGCTGCGAGAACGCCTGCACGACGTCGTAGGGCGGGATCGTCCGCGACACCGGGATCGTGCTGCCCTTGGGCAGCTGGCCGGGACCCTTGGGGGTCAGCGCGAGGAACTCGGCGCCCAGCAGCGTGCGTACGCGGATGTCGGCGCCGGTCTCGGTGCCGAACTTGGTGCCCTTGTCGATCTTGAACGTCACGCGCACCTTGTTGCCCCGGAGCTCGATGCCCTGGACCTTGCCGATCGAGATGCCGGCGACACGTACCTCGCTGCCGGTCTTGAGCGCACCGATCTCGGCGAAGTCCGCGTGGTAGGTGTCACCACTGCCGATGATCGGCAGCCGGTCGGCGCGGAAGGCGCCCAGCATCATCAGGGCGACCACGGCGATGCCGATGACGCCGATGACGACGGGATTGCGCTCGCGGAATGGCTTCATTGTTCGTACCCCGGCTGGTCACAACGTGCGCCGCCGACCGCCAGGCCGTTGGGCCCGGTCAGGTCGATCGTCGTCTGCGGCAGGATGCCGGCGATGGCCGGGATCGTGATGCTGCCGCGAGCCGCGCACAGGTAGAAGTTGAACTCGCTGCCGTTGGTGGCGGCATTGCCGATCTTCTGGAGCTTGATCGGCAGGATCTTGATCGAGTTCTCGATCGTCGCGAGGTTCTTCTTGCTGCTGAGGTTCTTGGTCAGCGAGTTGAGCTGCTTGATGTCCTCGCCGATCGCCGGGCGACCCTTGACCAGCAGGTCGGACGTCTCGTCGGTCAGGTCGGAGATCGAGTCGACCGAGTTGAGGATCGCGTCGCGGTCGTCCTTGAGGCCGGTGACGAACTGCTGGAGCGTGTCGATCGTCTCGGTCAGCTCCTTGTCGCGGCTGCCCACGGTGTCGAGGACCTGGCTGAGGTTGGTGATGACGTCGCCGATCAGCTGGTCGCGCCCGGCCAACGTGTTGGTGAGCGACGAGGTGCGTGCCAGCAGGTTCTCGACGTTGCCGCTCTCACCCTGCAGCGTCTGCACGATCTCGTAGGCGAACTTGTTGGTGTCGGCCGGCGAGAGGGCCTGGAAGACCGGCTTGAAGCCGTTGAGCAGGACGTTGAGGTCGAGGGCCTCCTGCGTACGGCTCTCGGGGATCGTGCTGCCCGGCTTGAGCGTGGTCTTGGCACCGTCGGCGCCCTGGGACAGGGCGATGTAGCGCTGGCCCACGAGGTTGCGGAACTTGATCGTCGCGTGGGTGTTGTCGGTCAACGGGACGTCGGAGTCGACCGCGAAGGTCACGAGCGCCTTGTCGCGCTTGATGATCTCGACCTTCTTGACCGAGCCCACGGCGACACCGGCGATGCGTACGTCGTCGCCCTTGGCCGACCCCGTGACATCGCTGAAGACCGCCTTGTACTCCTTGCGGTCGCCGAACGAGCCGTTGCTCAGCGTCAGGGCCAGGACCAGTGTCGAGATGCCGGTGAAGGCGAAGAAGAACCCCAGCTTGATCAGGGCGCCGACGGATTCGCGATCGATCTGCTTCATCGGAGCTCCACCGCCGATCCACGGAGGACGGGGCTGATCAGGAGCGAGCCGATGTCGTCGACGTTCGAGGGCTGCATGCCGAGGCTGCCACCGAGCAGGACGTTGAGCTCAGCCCGTTCGCTCGGGGAGTCGACGCCGGTGATGCTGGGCTGCACCAGGTCCTCCAGCGAGACGCTGGAGGCCGCTGCGCGGTTGGCGAAGTCGGCAGCCGAGCCGAACTTGGCGTGAGGCTTCTTGATGCCCACGAGCTTGTAGACGTCGGCCGGGATCTTGAACGGGTGGGCCTGGGAGGAGTACTTCTTCTCCTCGGCCTTGCCCTTGTTGATCTCGTTGAGGTCGAGGCAGCTCGGCGAGGCGGCGTTGTCGGCCCGGATGTCCTTGCCGCTCTTGGCCGGTGCACCGGATGATGCGTTGTCGAACAGCTCCTGCGACGCCACGAGGTTCTCGTTCTTGGAGTAGGCGTCGGGCTGGGCGATGACCTCGACGTTGATGTGGAGCTGGCCGTCGCGGTAGGCGTTGTCGAGTCGCGGGACGAGCGTCGACATCGCACCGAGGAAGCACGGGAAGGTCGTGGAGTAGTCGCCGACCATCTCGAGGATCGGCCGGCCGAGCTTGTTGAGCGCCTTGATGTTGTCGCCGTTCGCCTTCGTGAAGTCGGTCAGGGTGTCGGACAGGCCCGTGGCCTCGTCGAAGAACGCCGTCAGCTGCGCCTTCTTGGCGACCACGGTGTTGCCGGTGACCACGGTGTTGCGCAGCAGTCGGCCGAGCTCTGGCATGGCCGACGCGTAGGTGTCGGAGACGGTGCCCAGCTTGTTGAGGTCGTCGATGAGCTGCGGGATGTCCGGGTTGGTCTTCTGCAGGTAGCTGTTGGCCTGCACGAGGGTCTCGCCGAGCTGCTTGCCGCGGCCGCTGAGTGCGGTCGAGACGGCGCTCAGCGTGTAGGAAAGGTTGGCCGGGTCGACCGCGTCGAGCAGCGGGTAGAGGTCGTTGAGCAGCGTCTCGACCTCGATCGGCACGTTGGCCTTGGTGATCGTGTCGCCGGCCTGCAGCGTCTGGCCGTCGTCGGTCGCCGGCGGAATCAGCGCGACGTACTTCTCGCCGAACAGCGTCTTGGGGACGAGCTGGGCCGTCACGCCCTTGGGGATGTCCTTGATGAGCTTGGGGTTGATCGCCAGCTCGAGCTTGACCCCGTCACCGTCGGGCTCGACCTTGCGGACCTCGCCGACGATCATGCCGCGCAGCTTGATGTCGGCGTTCTGCGGGAGGTTGACGCCGGTCGTCTCGGTCTTGAGGGTCACCGCGTCGTAGTTGACGAACGCCTTGGTGAAGAACGCCCAGGTGATCCAGAGCATCAGCAGCAACAGCGCGATGAAGGCAGCGCCCAGCACCTTGAGGGAGCCGGGACGCTCGAGCAGCGGTTCACGAGCCATGGGTCAGCCCGCCAATCTCACGGTGACGTTCGTGCCCCAGATCGCCATCGAGGCGAGCAGGTCGACGACGTTGATCGCCACGATGGACGTACGGACGGCGAGGCCCACGGCCACACCCACGCCGGCCGGTCCGCCGCTGGCGTAGTAGCCGTAGTAGCAGTGGATCAGGATCACGACGACGGCGAAGATCAGCACCTTCACGAACGACCACAAGACATCGCCTGGTGGCAGAAAAGTGGTGAAGTAGTGGTCATAGGTGCCCGAGCTCTGCCCGTTGATCTTGGTGACGGTCAGCCTGGTGGCCCAGTAGGACGCCAGCAGTCCGACGATGTAGAGCGGGACGACGGCGACCAGCCCGGCGATGACCCGGGTCGTCACCAGGAACGGCAGCGACGGGATCGCCATGACCTCGAGGGCGTCGACCTCTTCGCTGATCCGCATGGCGCCGAGCTGCGCGGTGAAGCCGCACCCGACCGTGGCGGCCAGCGCGATGCCGGCGACGATCGGCGCGATCTCACGCGTGTTGAAGTAGGCGGAGATGAATCCGGTGAGTGCCGCGGTGCCGAGCTGGTTGAGGGCCGCGTAGCCCTGGATACCGACCGCGGTGCCCGTGAAGAAGCACATCGCGAAGATGACGCCGACGGTGCCGCCGATGACCGCGAGCGAGCCGGATCCGAGGGCGACCTCGGCCAGCAGGCGGACGATCTCCTTGCCGTAGTTGGCGATCGTGCGCGGGACCGATCGGATCACCCGGATGTAGAACAACATCTGACGCCCGAGGTCGTCGAGGAATCCCCCGAACCGTCCCGGGAGGCCGGTGATCGCGGACAGAGCTGTCTTGTCGGACATCGTCTACATCCCCTTCGGCGGCACGAGCTGGATGTAGATCGCCGTCAGGAAGAAGTTGACGATGAACAGCAGGGTGAACGTGATGACCACGGCCTCGTTGACCGCGTCACCGACACCCTTGGGGCCGCCCTTGGCGTTCATGCCCTTGTAGGCCGCGACAATGGCGGCGAGGAACCCGAAGATGACGGCCTTGATCATGCCGACATAGAGGTCGGGCAGCTGCGCGAGGGCAGAGAACGAGGCGACATAGGCGCCGGGGGTGCCGTCCTGCAGCAGGACGTTGAAGACATAGCCGCCGGCCACGCCGACCACCGTGACCAGCCCGTTGAGGAACACCGCGACGAGCATGCAGGCGAGGACGCGGGGCACGACGAGCCGCTGGATCGGGTCGATGCCGAGCACCATCATGGCGTCGAGCTCCTCGCGGATGCGACGGGCGCCGAAGTCAGCGGCGATGGCCGAGCCGGCCGCTCCGGCGATCAGGAGGGCCGTGGCGATCGGGCCGGCCTGCTGCACGACCGCGAGCACGGCGGCCGAACCGGTGAACGACTGCGCACCGAACTGCTTGATGAGGCCACCGGTCTGCAGCGCGATGACGGCGCCGAACGGGATCGAGACGAACGCGGTGGGGACGATCGTCACCTTGACGATGAACCAGGCCTGGAGCAGGAACTCCTTGAGCTGGAACGGCCTCTTGAACAAGGCCACGAACACGTCCAACATGAACGCGAACAGGTTGCCGGCTACCCTCGCGGGGCCGGTGACAACGGCAGCGCTCACGCAACACCGCCGGCAGCCAGCGGCGTCTTCTCTCCGAAAGAACCGGCAGGGGCGGTGACTCCGTTGTCGCGGCACCAGGCGCCCGGCTCACGCTGGGCGCGGCGGGGCCGGCCGTCGGACGGCTCGAGCTGGAGCGGGACCGGCGGCAGCGGCGGCATCTCGATGCCCTGCTCCGCCGCGAGCTCGTCGGCGTCCTTCTCCTCCGACATGCCGATCGGGCCGACGGTCTGGGCGTTGAGGAACTGGGCCACGACGGGCTCGGACGACGTCAAGAGCATCTCGCGCGGGCCGAACATCGCCAGGTGGCGGTGGTAGAGCAGGCCGATGTTGTCCGGCACGGTGCGGGCGGTGTTGACGTCGTGGGTCACGATCAGGAACGTCGCATCGATCTGCGCGTTGAGGTCGATGAAGAGCTGGTTGATGTAGGACGTACGGACCGGGTCGAGGCCTGAGTCGGGCTCGTCGATCAGCAGGATCTCGGGATCGAGGACCAGGGCGCGGGCCAGTCCGGCGCGCTTGCGCATGCCACCGGAGATCTCGCCGGGCAGCTTGTTCTCGGCGCCGACCAGGCCGGTGAGCTCCATCTTGTCCATGACGATCTGACGGATCTCGGACTCGGACTTGCGGGTGTGCTCACGCAAGGGGAACGCGACGTTGTCGAACAGGTCCATGGACCCGAACATCGCGCCGTCCTGGAACAGGACGCCGAACAGCTTGCGGATCTCGTAGAGCTCCTTCTCGGAGCAGTTCGCGATGTCCGTGCCCTCGATGTAGACGTGGCCCTCGTTGGGCTTCAGCAGCCCGATGAGCGTCTTGAGGAACACCGACTTGCCGGTGCCGGACGGGCCGAGCATGACAGAGATCTCACCTGCCGGAAGGGTCAGCGAGACGTCCTTCCAGATGAGTGAGCTACCGAACTTCTTGGTCAGCCCCTCGACGACGACTTCAACGCCCACGGTCGGCCCCTCCTTGCTTGCCGTGGTCTGCCGGCGACTGCCGACCGAACTGCTTCAATCCTAGGTCGGTGTGACCGTGGACACACAGAGTAACGAGAAATGGCAACCGAGGTTACGCTCCCGCCACGCCTGGTGACTCGCCGGTAACTACCTGAAGGATCCGGTGAAACATACCCCATGTAACTGTGGGTGACAATCGTGACCCACGTCACCCCCGAGCACGCAAAAGCGCCCCTCCCGAAGGAGGGGCGCTCTTGAATGGATTCAGCGACGAGTCACTTGACGGTGACGCTGGCGCCGGCGGCCTCGAGGGCCTCCTTGGCCTTGTCGGCAGCTTCCTTGTTGGCCTTCTCGAGAACAGGCTTCGGGGCGCCCTCGACGAGGTCCTTGGCCTCCTTGAGACCGAGGCCCGTGATCGTACGGACTTCCTTGATGACCTGGATCTTCTTGTCGCCGGCACCCTCGAGGATGACGTCGAACTCGTCCTGGTCAGCAGCAGCCTCGCCACCGGCGGCAGCGCCACCAGCAGCAGGAGCGGCAGCAGCGGCAACCGGAGCGGCCGCGGTGACGTCGAACGTGTCCTCGAACTCCTTCACGAACTCAGAGAGCTCGATGAGGGTCATTTCCTTGAATGCATCCAGCAGATCGCCGGTGCTGAGCTTCGCCATGGTGGCGTCCTTCCGTTATGAGACCCCGAGGGGGTCCCGATGTGAATCGGGCTTTCAGCCCTCGGTCGTCTCGGCGTCGGCAGACGCTTCGACAGGGGCGGCGTCGGCGGGTGCCTCGGCCGGGGTTTCTGATTCCGCCGACTCGGCCGCGGGGGCCTCCTCGACAGGGGCAGCAGGCGCGGGGCCGGCTGCCAGAACCGACGGGTCGCTCTCGGCCTTCGCCTGCAGGGCACCCAGAACTCGGGCGGCCTGCGACAGCGGGGCGTTGAACAGCGACGCGGCGTTCGTCAGGCTGGCCTTCATGCCACCTGCGAGCTTGGCGAGGAGGACCTCGCGCGACTCGAGGTCGGCCAGCTTGTTGATCTCGTCAGCAGTGAGGATCTTCCCGTCGAGGAAGCCTCCCTTGATGATGAGTGGCGAGTTGGCCTTCGCGAAGTCACGCAGACCCTTGGCCGCTTCCACCGCATCGCCCTTGATGAAGGCGATGGCGGTCGGACCGGTGAGGAGATCGGTGTCGATCTCCACTCCCGCGTCCTTGGCGGCGATCTTGGTCAGCGTGTTCTTGGCGACGGCATAGCTTACGTTCGCACCGAGAGTGCGCCGCAATTCCTGCAGCTGCTTCACGGTGAGACCGCGGTACTCGGTGAGAACAGCGCCATTCGACTCACGGAAGTTTTCCGCGAGCTCGGCAACGGCGGCTGTCTTGTCCGGGTTTGCCATGGGTCTCCTTCCAGCACATGGGTCCATCCGTCGACTGCGATCCCATGTGCGTACACGGGCCCGACACGAAAAAACGTCCCGGCGCAAGGCACGGGACGTTGAGTGAACCAACATTCGCAACCTGCGCGGGCCGCCCTTCCGGGCGCTTCGTGCGACTCTGACGAGTCACCGACCAGCGGTCTTCGGTAGGTCCAGAATAGGGCACGCCCAGCCGGCGACCAAATCCTCTCTGGCTGCGGAGCAGGTCAGGCGGTCGGTGCCGGCATGTCGGCCAGCTCGCTGAAGTCCTTGTCGGAGATCTCGTCCGCAGGCGGCGCCTTGATGTCGACCGGTTCACCCCACTTGGAGAAGTCCATCCTCGACTCCACGCCGGCGACGTCGAACTCCATGCGCCGCAGGAGGTCGTCAGACCCGATGAAGAGGGTGTAGTCGATCGTGTCCGGGACCTGCGCCTTGGCTGCGTCGGGCAGGTCCTTGAAGGTCGGGACCTTGCTCGTGTCGAGCGTCACGAGATAGCGCTGTGTCTCGACCCCGTCAATGGTCTTCGACCCGCCCGTCTTCTCGAACGACTTCACCGCCTCCTTGAACACCTTCATCTGGTTCGCGGGATCCATCTGGTCCATCATCTCGCCCCACTGCTTGCTCAGCGGGTTGCTCCGGTCGGTCAGGTCGACCTTGACGTACTTGTCGTCACTCACCTCGCCCATGTTCATGTAGAGGGTCTGGTCCAGGACGGTCATGCGCATCGTCATGGACTGGAAGTCCATCGACATCGTCATCGCCATGTCGTCGGGAGAGGTGCCCTTGACGTCGCCCTGCGCCTTGACGGACTGGCCGCCCATGTCCATCGTCATCTCGAAGTGGCCGGACTCGGCCTTGTACTGGGAGTCGCTCAGCACGTCGGCGAAGTTGGCCTGCGTCAGGGAGCCCGACTTCCCGCCGCCGCCCGACGTGGAGGTGTCACCGGAGCTGTCCTTGGCACCGCAGGACGACAGCGTGAGAGCGGCGAGAAACGCGACCGCGGCCACCGAGAACTTCCGTGAGAGCTTCATGGCACGAGCATAAGAGGCAATGAACCTGCCTGCCGTGTAACGCGCGAATGCCCCCGACGTGGTCGGGGGCACTCGCAGGTGTGGTGCGTCAGGCGGCGGGCGGGGCGCCCAGCTGGCTCAGGTCCTTGTCGGAGATCTCGCCGGCCGGCGGCGCCTTGATGTCGACCGGGTCACCCCACTTCGAGTAGTCGACCGTCGACTTCGAACCGGCGAGCTCGAACTCCATCCGACGCGGCAGGTTGTCGGGACCGATGAACATCGTGTAGACGATCGTGTCCGGGATCTGCGCCTTCGTCGCCCCGGGCAGGTCCTTGTAGGCCTTGACCTTGGTGGTGTCGACCGTCACGACGTACGGCTGCGCCTCGACGCCGTCGATCTTCTGCGGCTCACCCTTCTTCTCGAACGACTTCAGCGCATCCTTGAACTGCGCCATCTGCTTCGACGGGTCCATCTGGTCCATGATCTGGCCGTACTGCTGGGCGAACGGGTTGCTCTTGTCCTTGAGGTCGATCTTGAGGAACTTGTCGTCACTCATCTGGCCCATGTTCATGTAGAAGACCTGGTCGACGAGGCGCATGTCGGCCTTGATCGATCCGAGATCCATCGTCATGGAGACCGAGGTGTCATCGGCCGAGCTGCCGATCTTCGCATCGCCCTGCGCCTTGAACGTCTGGCCACCTGCCCCGATCGTCATGTCGACGTGGGTCGACTTGGCCTTGGTCTGGGAGTCTCCGATGACCTGCGCGAAGTTGGACTGCGTCAGCGCGGTCTTGCCGCCACCTCCGCCGGACGTCGAATCGGCCTTGTCGCCGTCGGAGCCGTCGCTGCCGCCGCAGGCGGACAACGAGAGGCCGGCAAGCAGCACGGTGGCGACGACGGATGACAGCTTCCTGGTGAAAGTCATGCCCCGAGCATAAGAGCCCGACAGCATGTCGGAAAGCTCGGGCCTCAGGCAGCGTCCATGAAGGCATCCTCGTCGATGACCTCGTCTGCCGGCGGCGCCGCGATGTCGACCGGCTCGCCCAGATTCGTCACGTCCATGGTCGCGTGTGCGCTGTCCACCGCGAACTCCATGCGTCTCAGCAGGTCGTCGTCGTCGACGTAGAACGTGTACTCGACGCTGGCACCAGGCCTCAGATTGGTGTCCTTTTCCAGCGCTCCCGACTCGATCGCGCGGTCCACGTCGATCGTGACCTGGAACGGCGTCGTCGTGACGCCATCGATCTCCCGGGTGTCGCCGTCCTGCTCGACATCTGTCACCGCCTCCTCGAACTGACGTATCGACGTGGTGATGTCGAGCTCGTCCATCAGAGGCGCAAAGACCCGGCCCATCTGGCTCTCCGCGTCCTCCGGATCGATCCGTACGAACTTGCCGTCGGAGGACTCGCCGAGATTCGCGAACACGATTCCGTCGACCAGCCGCATCGACATGTCGTCCTCTCCCGATTCGGAGTACTCCATCGACATCGCCGTGCTCTGCGCGTCCTTGCCGAGGATCTGGTCCGCACTCATGTGGATCTTGTCGTCGCCGGCCTCGATCGTCATGTCGAGGTGCATCGAGCCCTGCTGCACCAAGGCGTCGGTGACACGTCTGGTGATGTTGTCCCTGGTGAACCGGCCGTCCTGCTCGCTGTCATCCGAACCACCGCATCCCGCCGCGAGCACCAGGCCCAGCACGACGACACCTTGCCTCAGCACCATGGCTGGCCCCCGAGAAGATAAACGACACCGGCCCCATGCCGACGTGACGTCAGCATAGGGCCGGTGGATGGCGTCTGGGAGGCTCAGGCCTCGTCGACGGAGTACGCCTTGGTGCGGCTCGGGTCGACCGGAACGCCGGGACCGTTGGTCGTGGAGACCGTGATCTTCTTGACGTAGCGACCCTTGGAGCTCGCGGGCTTGAGACGCAGGACCTCGTCGAGCGCGGCGCCGTAGTTGTCGGCGAGCTGCTCGGCGGAGAACGACGCCTTGCCGATCACGAAGTGCAGGTTGGCGTGACGATCGACGCGGAACTCGATCTTGCCGCCCTTGATGTCGTTGACGGCCTTGGTGACGTCGGGCGTCACGGTGCCCGTCTTGGGGTTCGGCATGAGGTTGCGCGGGCCGAGGACGCGGCCGAGACGGCCGACCTTGCCCATCATGTCGGGCGTCGCGACGACGGCGTCGAAGTCGAGCCAGCCCTCGTTGACCTTGTCGACCAGCTCGTCGGCACCGACGAAGTCGGCTCCGGCCTCACGAGCGGCGTCGGCGTTGGCGCCGGTGGCGAAGACCAGGACCCGTGCGGTCTTGCCTGTGCCGTGAGGGAGGTTGACGGTGCCGCGCACCATCTGGTCGGCCTTGCGGGGATCGACGCCGAGCCGGATGGAGACATCCACCGTCGAGTCGTACGTCTTGCTCCCCGACTCCTTGGCCAGCGTGGTGGCCTGGAGCGGTGTGTAGAGCTTGGTCTTGTCGATCTTCTCGGCGACCTGTCGGTACGCCTTGCTGTGCTGTGCCATCTCTGGTCTTCCTTCTGTGTGAACCAGTTGTGGTCTGAACGGGTCCAGCGGACCCTGCCACGTACTGCTGGGGTGGAGTGGTGCTAGTCGGTCGTGACGCCCATCGAGCGCGCGGTGCCCTCGACGATCTTCATGGCGGCGTCGATGTCGGTCGCGTTGAGGTCCGGCATCTTGGTCGTGGCGATCTCGCGGATCTGGTCCTTGGAGATCTTGCCTACCTTGTCCTTGTGCGGAACGGGCGAGCCCTTCTGCAGTCCGGCAGCCTTCTTGATCAGCTCAGCCGCGGGCGGCGTCTTGGTGATGAAGCTGAACGTCCGGTCTTCGTAGATCGTGATCTCGACCGGGACGACGTTGCCACGCATGGCTTCTGTGGCCGAGTTGTAGGCCTTGCAGAACTCCATGATGTTGACGCCGTGGGGGCCGAGCGCGGTGCCGACGGGCGGCGCCGGGTTGGCCATACCGGCCTGCAGCTGCACCTTGACGATGGCTGCGACTTTCTTCTTGGGAGGCATTTCTCGGGTCCTTGACTACTGAATGGTTGGTGCTGATGAGAACCGGTTGGCTCAGACCTTCTGGATCTGGGTGAAGCTGAGCTCGACCGGGGTTTCGCGGCCGAAGATCTCCACGAGGGCCTTGACCCTCTGTGCGTCGATGTTGATCTCCGTGATGGTCGCGTGCAGCGTGGCGAACGGGCCATCGACGACCATGACGGAGTCGCCGACGGAGAAGTCGGTGAACTCGACCTTGGAGGCCTTCGCCTGCTGCTGATCGGGGGTGTCGGTCGCTGTCGCGACTTCTGCCTCCACTGCCGGGGCGAGCATGCTCTCGACCTCGGCAAGACTGAGGGGTACGGGCTGGTGGGAGTTGCCCACGAACCCGGTGACGGACGGCGTGTGGCGGACGACGCCCCACGACTCGTCGGTGAGGTCCATGCGGACCAGGACGTAGCCGGGGAGGACCGTGCGCTTGACGAGCTTGCGCTGGCCGTTCTTGATCTCGGCGACCTCTTCGGTCGGGACGACGACCTCGAAGATGTAGTCCTCGGCGTTGAGCGAGGTCACCCGGTTCTCGAGGTTGGACTTCACCCGCTTCTCCATGCCGGAGTAGGTGTGAACGACGTACCAGTCACCGATCTGGTTGTGCAGGCGGTCGCGGAACTCCTGGAGCGCGTCGGCGACCGGCTCGTCCTCGGCGGGTGCGTCGTCGGCCGCCTCGTCCTCGGCGGCCTCCGGCGTCGTGGCCTCGTCGTCGGAGAGCTCGTCGTCGACGACCTCGGCACCCAGCGTCGGGTCCTCGACGGTCGTGTCGTCGACGTCGTCGTCCGATGCGGGGATCGACGCCTCGACGTCAGCGTCAGGCGCGTCGGCGTCCTCGGCAGCAGGGGTCGACGGCTCGAGCTCTTCGACCTCGTCGGTCTCGGAGCTGGTCTGCGGGTCGATGCCTTGAGTCACAAAATTCCTTTGGTTGCTACGCGAAGATCCAGAAAGCGGCCTTGCCGAACCCGTAGTCGAGTCCGGCCACGATGGCCATCATGAAGAGCACGAAGACGAGGACGACCCAGAAGTAGTTGACCACCTGGGGGCGGGTCGGCCAGACCACCTTGCGGAGCTCGGCGATCACCTGTCGGTAGAACGTGATCGGCGACGTGCGTTTGCCGGAGGTGCCGGCCAGCTCGTGACGGTCGCTCACGGTACTCCTTCGTTGTTCTTCGTTGTCGTGTCTCGCAGGGCACGAGGGACTTGAACCCCCAACCTTCGGTTTTGGAGACCGATGCTCTGCCAGTTGAGCTAGTGCCCTCAGTCGAATTCCATCCCAGGGTCAAACCTGATGAGGGCATGACGATCTAGAGTGAATATTCACCGGTGGGTCAAGTGTACGTGCTGCGCCCCGCCCTCGTCGAACCGAGGCCCGCGACCCAAAAACCTGAGCCTTTCCTCATGTTTTAGCATGGACTCCATGGCCACTGCACCCAGCATCTCCTACTCCATCACGATCCGACTCGAGGTGCCGTCCGGCGGATCGGCGGTCAGTGAGCTCACGACGACTGTCGAACGTACGGGCGGGATCGTCACCGCGCTCGACGTCACGGCGTCCGGCGCCGAGGCGCTGCGCATCGACCTCACGTGCGCCGCCTCCGACACCGACCATGCGGCGCTGATCGTCTCGGCGCTCGAGGCGATCAGCGACGTCAAGGTCGAGAAGGTCTCCGACCGGACGTTCCTCATGCACCTCGGCGGAGTCATCGAGACGGCCACGAAGCATCCCCTGCGCAACCGCGACGACCTCTCGATGATCTACACCCCCGGCGTCGCCCGCATCTGCATGGCGATCGCGGCCGACAAGGAGGACGCCCGGCGCCTGACGGTCAAGCGCAACAGCGTCGCGGTCGTCAGCGACGGCTCGGCGGTGCTGGGCCTCGGCAACATCGGCCCACACGCCGCGATGCCCGTCATGGAGGGCAAGGCCGCCTTGTTCAAGGGCTTCGCCGACATCGACGCCTGGCCGATCTGCCTCGACACGCAGGACGTCGACCAGATCGTCGAGACCGTCGCGGCGATCTCGCCCGGCTTCGCCGGCATCAACCTCGAGGACATCTCGGCGCCTCGCTGCTTCGAGATCGAGGCGCGGCTGCGTGAACGGCTCGACATCCCGGTGTTCCACGACGACCAGCACGGCACCGCCGTCGTCGTCCTGGCAGCGCTGCGCAACGCGCTCCAGGTCGTCGGCAAGGACATCGGCACGGCCCGGATCGTGCTGGCCGGGGCCGGCGCGGCGGGCACCGCGGTCCTCAAGGTCCTGATGCACGCCGGCGCCAAGCACGTCGTCGTGTGCGACGTGAAGGGCGTCGTGCACCAGGGCCGCGAAGGGCTCGACGAGTCGCTGCAGTGGATCGCCGACAACACCAACGCCGACGGCCTGAGCGGGACCCTCCGCGAGGCCCTGCCGGGAGCCGACGTGTTCATCGGCGTGAGCGCGCCCAACCTGCTCAACGCCCAGGACGTCGAGTCGATGGCCGACGACTCGATCGTCTTCGCGCTCGCCAATCCCGACCCGGAGATCGACCCCGCGATCGCGCGCGAGCACGCCCGGGTCGTCGCGACGGGTCGCTCGGACTACCCCAACCAGATCAACAACGTGCTGGCGTTCCCCGGCATCTTCCGCGGCCTCCTCGATGCCCAGAGCCACGGCATCGGCATGGACATCCTGTTGGCGGCGGCCGAGGCGATCGCCGGCAGCGTCACCGCCGACGAGCTCAACGCCAACTACATCGTGCCGAGCGTGTTCCACGCCGACGTGCACAAGCGCGTCGCGGCAGCCGTGCGCAAGGCGGCGGAGGCAGCCGACAAGGAGTGACGGCGAGCGACTGGCAGTATGAACGCGTGCCCTATGACCACGCGGATCGCCGGTCGCTCTCGGCACTCCCCAAGGCACACCTGCACCTGCACTTCACGGGCTCGATGCGGCACGCCACGCTGCTCGAGCTGGCCGCGCGGGACCGCATACGCCTGCCCGCCTCGCTGACCGAGGACTGGCCGCCGCAGCTGAGCACGACGGACGAGAAGGGCTGGTTCCGCTTCCAGCGGCTCTACGACGTCGCGCGATCCGTGCTGCGCACCGAGGAGGACGTACGACGGCTGATCCTCGAGGCGGCGCAGGACGATGCCGCGGACGGATCCGTCTGGACCGAGATCCAGGTCGATCCGTCCGGCTACGGCGCGCGCTTCGGCGGCATCACGGCGTTCACGGACCTGGTCATCGACGCGGTCCGTGACGCGTCGGAGCGTGCCGGCATCGGGATGGGCCTGGTCGTCGCCGCCAACCGCACGCGCCACCCCATGGACGCCCGTACGCTCGCCCGTCTCGCGGCCCAGTACGCCGGCCGGGGCGTGATCGGCTTCGGGCTGTCGAACGACGAGCGTCGCGGTGACACCGCCGACTTCGGCCCCGCCTTCGCGATCGCCGAGCGGGCCGGACTCGCCCTGGTGCCGCACGGCGGCGAGCTGCGTGGGCCGGCCCACGTCACGCAGTGCCTCGACCACCTCCACCCCAACCGCCTCGGGCACGGCGTGCGCGCCTCCGAGAGCACCGCCGTGCTCGACCGGCTCGCGAGCACCGGTGTCGCGCTCGAGGTCTGCCCGACCTCGAACGTGTCGCTCGGGGTCTACAGCACGCTCGAGGAGGTGCCCGTGCGCACCTTGACCGGTGCAGGGATCGACGTGGCCCTCGGCGCCGACGACCCCCTGCTGTTCGGCTCGCGACTCGCCGGCCAGTACGCCGTGCTGCGCGCCGCCCAGGACTTCAGCGACGCCGAGCTCGCCGAACTCGCCCGCATGTCGGTGCGCAGGTCGTACGCTCCTTCAGACACCGTGACCACGGCCCTCACGGGCATCGACGACTGGCTGGCCGGCCAACCGCAGGAAGGGGACGAGCGATGACGACGCCCTACCCGTACCCCTATGCGTACGCTCCACGACCGATGCAGGTCCCCAAGCATCCGCGCGCGACGACGTCGATGGTGCTCGGCATCGTCGGTCTCGCGGGGTTCTTCGTCCTGCTCGTGCCGATCATCGTCTGCCCGCTCGCGTGGTACTTCGGGGCGGTCGCCGACCGCGAGGCCGAGCGTGAGCCGACGCGCTACCGGCATGCCGGCGAGGCCAGGACCGGGATGATCCTGGGGATCATCGGCTCGGCGATCCTCGGCGTCGTGCTGCTCCTCCTGGTGGTCGCCGCGACACTCACCCTGATCGGCGCTCGCCATGACGCCGGATACGGCACCTGACCCGCTCGACTGTGCAAGGCTGCCGACATGAGTCCCGGGTACCCGCCGCCGTACTACGTCCCCCCGAAGCATCCGCAGGCCACGACCGCCATGGTCCTGGGCATCCTCGGCATCGCCGCGTGCGGGATCCTGGCACCCATCGCCTGGAGCATCGGCGGGAAGGCGATCAAGGAGATCGAGGCGAACCCCGGGCTCTACAGCGGTCAGGGTGAGGCGAACGCCGGCCGGATCCTGGGAATCGTCGGGACGTGCATCTTCGGCTTCACGATCCTGGCCATGATCGGCCTGCTGAGCCTCAGCCTCACGTCCGCCTAGACCGCCCCGGCGCGACGTGGATGTGCAAGGGTGACTCCATGAGCGACGAGCAGCCAGGGAACCCGTCGGACCCGACCCATCAGCCCCCACCGCCGGGCTATCAGCAGCCGCCCCCCAACTGGGGCAACGCCTATCCCCCGCCGCCTCCGCAGTACCCGCCGCCGGGCTACGGGCAGCCCTACCCGCAGTTCACCCCTCCGCCGCCCAAGCACCCGCAGGCGACCGCGGCGATGGTCTTCGGGATCGTGAGCCTCGCCGGGCTCTTCACCTGCCTCGTCCCGATCCTCGTCGCGCCCGTCGCCTGGATCCTCGGCGCCAAGGCGGTCAAGGAGATCGACGCCAACCCGTCGGGCTATTCCGGCAGGGGCGAGGCCAGCGCCGGCAAGATCATGGGCATCATCGGCACGGTCCTGCTGGTGCTCGTGCTGCTCGCGGCCATCGCGCTGGTCATCATCGGCCTCAACGGTGGCTTCGACGACGATCCGTATGACGACACCTACTACTCCGACTTCATCGTCGGCTGGCTGAGCTGACCGTCAGAGCTCGCAGCCGACGAGCACCGGCTCGTTGACCAGGGTGATGCCGTACGCCTGACGCACGCCGTCGCGCACCTCGCGCGCGAGGCCCAGCAGCTCGGTCGTCGTGGCACCGCCGCGGTTGGTCAGTGCCAGGACGTGCTTGGTGGACAGCCCCACGTGTCCCCGGGTCTCGCCCTTGGCGAAGCCGGCGTGGTCGATCAGCCAGGCCGCGCTGGTCTTGACCGTGCCGTCCGGCTGGGGGAACCGCGGCGCCTCGGCCGGCAGCGCGTCCGACTGGTCGGCCGTGAGCAGCGGGTTGGTGAAGAACGATCCCGCGCTCCAGGTGTCGTGGTCCTCGGGGTCCAGCACCATGCCCTTGCCGCGTCGCAGCTCGAGCACCGCCTCGCGTACCTCGGCGGACGGCGCCCGCTGGCCGATCTCGACGCCCAGCGTGCGCGCCAGCTCGGCGTACGCGATCGGGGCGCTCAGCTCACCGAGCCGGAACTGATAGGCCACCGACAGCACGAGCCAGCGCTGCGGCTGGGCCTTGAATCGGCTCGTGCGATAGCCGAAGCCACAGTCGACGGCGTGGATCGTGCGGACCTTGCCCTCGAAGCGGTCGTACGCGCGGACGGTCGCGATCGTCTGGCCGACCTCCTGGCCGTAGGCGCCGACGTTCTGGATGGGCGTCGCTCCGGTGGACCCGGGGATGCCCGACAGTGCCTCGATGCCGACCCAGCCCTCGTCGACCGCGAGCGCGACGATGGGGTCCCACGGCTCCCCCGCCGCGATCGTGACCATGGCCCCGCTGCAGGCGTCGGAGTCGACCTCGACGCCCTTGGTCAGGACGCGGATCACGGTGCCGGGCACGCCCTCGTCGGCGACCACGAGATTGCTGCCGCCGGCGACGACCAGGATCGGGTCGCCGGCCTCGTCGGCGACGCGTACGGCATCGAGCAGCTGCTGCTCGGAGGTCGCGTCGATCACGGCCCGGGCGGGGCCACCGAGGCGCAGCGTCGTCAGCTCGGCGAGGTCCATGGCGGCGACGCTAGCAGCGTCCAACACGACGAAGGCTCCCGCCTGCTGGAGCAGGGGGAGCCGTCGTTCTGTGAAGCAGGGGTCAGCGGGTCTCGCGGTGGACCTGGTGGGCCTTGCAGCGCGGGCAGAACTTCTTGAGGTCGAGACGATCGGGGTCGTTGCGACGGTTCTTCTTGGTGATGTAGTTGCGTTCCTTGCACTCGGTGCAGGCCAAGGTGATCTTGGGACGAACGTCTGAGCTCTTGCTGGCCACGAGGGTGCCTCTTCTTGATCGGTGATGCTGAAGGTCGTACGTGTGCAGTTCTGCGGTAGCGGGGGCGGGACTCGAACCCGCGACACCACGATTATGAGCCGTGTGCTCTAACCACCTGAGCTACCCCGCCACGGGCATGAGTTGCCTCATGTCCGAAGGACCCAGAAGTGATCCGAGTCCAGAGCCCCTTTACGGAATCGAACCGTAGACCTTTTCCTTACCATGGAAACGCTCTGCCGACTGAGCTAAAGGGGCAAGCCGACAGCCAAAGATACAGGGTGATCGGCCCCGGGACGAAATCGGGTCCGGGACTGCCTCAGGTTGCAGCCGCAGCGAGCCGCGAAGGCCACTTCGGGCCCTCGTAGATGAACGCGGTGTAGCCCTGCACGAGGTCGGCGCCCGCCAACAACCGTGCGCGTACGTCGTCGGGTGTCGTCACCCCACCGACGGAGATGATCGCGAGCCGGTCGCCCACGCGGGCCCGCAGGCGTACGAGGACCTCGGTCGCGCGCTCGGCGAGCACCGGCCCCGAGAGGCCACCGGCTCCGGCGGCCTCGACGACCTCACGGGCGGTCGTGAGCGACTCGGGCCTGGCGATCGTCGTGTTGGTCGCGCTGATGCCGGCGAGACCCAGCTCGACGGCGAGGTCCGCAACGGCGTCGACGTCCGCGTCGGCCAGGTCCGGGGCGATCTTGACCAGCAACGGGACCGGACCGGCCGGCGCCCGGTCGGCGACCTCCTTGACCGCGCTGAGCAACGGCCTCAGCTCGTCGACCGCCTGCAGGTCGCGCAGGCCCGGAGTGTTGGGCGAGGAGACGTTGACGACGAGGTAGCTCGCGTACGGGGCGAGCAACCGGGCGCTCTCGACGTAGTCCTCGGTCGCGTGCTCGGGCTCCACGAGCTTGGTCTTGCCGATGTTGACGCCGATGACCGCCGTGCGACCGGCCTTGGTGGCACGGATCCGGTGCAGCCGCGAGGCGACCTCTGCCGCGCCGTCGTTGTTGAAGCCCATCCGGTTGATGATCGCCCGGTCGTCGACGAGCCGGAACAGCCGCGGCCGCGGGTTGCCGGGCTGGGCACGGGCGGTCACGGTGCCGATCTCGACATGGCCGAAGCCCAGCCCCAACAGGCCGGGAACGGCCCTGGCGTTCTTGTCGAAGCCGGCAGCGAGGCCGAACGCGTTGGGGAACTCGATGCCCATCACGGTGCGTGGCGCGTAGGTCTGGGGGAACACCCGCCGCGTCGCGTAGCGCCCCGCGCGGATCGCGGCGAAGGCCCGCTCGTGCGCCTTCTCGGGATCCATCGAGCGGAAGACGGCGTCGAAGAAGGCGCGATAGACCACGGCGTCAGGGTATCGGCAGGGCGAGGGCGGCCTGCGCTGCGCTGTCGCCGATACGCTGAGCGACATGTCGAGCGCACTGTTCCTGCTGATCCCTGCCACCGCGACCCTCGTGGTCGTCTTCGGCGGGATCCTCGTGATGAAGGCCCAGAAGATGTCCGCGTACGTCGGAGAGCGTCAGGCCGGCGGCGCGGGCCCGACGGGGTTCCAGCAGGCGGCGGACGAGAGCCGGGAGGCGTTCGTCCGGCGGAACTGGGGGCGCCCCGGCGTCGTCGCGGACGGCGTGACGCTCGTCGACATCTACGACCGGATCACCGAGCTCGAGGAGCGGCTCGCCGAGACCGAGCAGCGGCTCGAGGCGTTGCAACAGCGCTGAACCTCAGATGGGGATGACGGCGTCGACGCGGCCACCGTCGCGGTGTGCCGAGGCGACGACGCTCCCGCCGACCTGCTCGGCCCGTTCGCGCATGGAGGACAGCCCGACGCCGGGCTTCCATCTCCGGCTCGACGTCCCGTCGTCGTGCACCGACACGTGCAGCACGCCGTCGTCGGCGGAGATGCTGACCTCGACTGTGGTCGCCGCGGCGTGCCGGGCCACGTTGGTGAGCGACTCGACGACGATCCGATAGGCCGCAACCTCCGCCGCCGCTGACAGGTCCGGAAGCGCCTCGGGGGTGTCGATCGTGACGGTCAACGGTCTGCCCTCGGCGGCGTGGAGGCTCGCCGCGTGCTGACGTACGGCAGCGACCAGGCCCAGCTCGTCGAGCGTTGCCGGGCGCAGCCCCTCGACCAGCCGCCGCACCTCGGCGATCGCGCCCGCGGTGTCGTCCCGGAGCCGGGCGAGGAGCACGTCGGCAGCCGCGACGTCCGTGGGCAGGTGGTTGCGGGCCGCGTCGGCCGAGAAGGCGACGCCCGTCAGGGTGGGTCCCAAGCCGTCGTGGAGGTCTCGCCGCAGCCTGCGACGCTCGTCCTCGATCGCGGTGATCGCGGCGCCGCGCGACTCCTGCAGGTCACGCGCCAGGGTCGTCGCGCGCAACGTCTGGGCCAGCAGTGGCGCCACGATCCGCAGGACGTGCTCGTCGGCGGCTGCCAGGGTCAGCTCGCCGGCCCGCAGCCCCACGACGATCTCCCCCACGGCGTCGTCGCCGAGACGGAGCGGCAGCGTGCGGGTGTGGGTGACCTCCGTGCCGGACGTCGCGAGGATCTGGCCCTCTGCGCGGAGGCAGGCGTACGGCAGCACCAAGGCCTCGCGGATGGCGCGCAACGCCAGGACGGGATCGTCGCCGATGCGGTCCACGACCGTCGTCGCCGCCTGGAGCGGGTCCGGTCGGTCGCCGAACAGCATCTGGTCGACGACGCCACGCAGCATGACCATCACGGGGTGGAAGCCGAAGGCGAACACCGCGCCGATCACGCCGAGCGCCCCGGGCGTCAGCTCAGGCGCGCCGGTCCAGTCGAGCACCGACACGAAGCCCGCGAACACCGAGACGTACGCGATGACCGCCACGCACCCGACGACGCCCCAGACGATGAGTCCGCGGACGTCGATCACGTCGGGGCGGATCACGCCGATGACCATCGCAGGGGCGATCAGCGCGCACAGCAGCGCCACGACCGACGCCGGGGTGCTGTGGGCGGCGCCCTCGGCGGAGAACAGCACCAGGCCGCCGACGAGACCGGCCGTCCCGGCGGCCACCGCGAACCACTGGAGCGGGGCGCGGTCGGCCTGGTCGGCTGTCTCGAGCCGCCACCAGACGTGCAGGATCACGGCCAGTCCGATGACGACCGCCATCGCGTCGGCGGTGTGCGACTCACGCGGCGCGGCGACCGAGATGGCCCCCGCGGCGGCGAACGTCGTCACGGCGACGAAGTCCACCGGGTTCCGCCAGCTCCACCGCGGATAGGCGGCCACCGCAAGCGGGAACGCCAGCATCGTGGACCCGATCGCGAGGGCCCACTCGACGTCACCGGCCTCGCCTCGCGCATGTAGCACCAGGGCGCCCAAGCCGGTCAGTGAGACGACGACCAGAAGGGCTCCGGAGACCGCCGCTCGTCGGACGGACAGCAGCACCAGCCCACTGACCCCGGTGACGACGGCGAGCAGTGCGATGCTCGCGCCGAGGAACCAGTCGCTCATCGTGCCCTGCCCAGACCCTCGTCGCGGGCGCGGACGATCGCGGCTGACCGGTCGGACACCGCAAGCTTGGCGAAGATCGACGAGATGTGGTTCGCGACGGTCTTGGGCGCCAGCGCGAGCTCGTCGGCGATCGCATGGTTGCGCTTGCCCGCCGCCACGAGGTCGAGCACCTCGCGCTCGCGGTCGGTCAGCTCGGGGAACGGCAGCTCGGGCGCGGTCCTCGGCTGGCTGAAGTGCCCGAGGACCCGAGCCGCGACGCCCGGCCCGAAGATCGCCTCGCCGGCGACGACGGCCCGGATCGCCCGGTCGATCTCGTCCTGCTGCGCGCCCTTGAGGAGGTAGCCACGGGCGCCGGCCTGCATCGCGGCGAAGACCGTGTCGTCGTCGTCGAACATCGTGAGCACCAGCACCATCGCGTCCGGGACGGCGACCCGGAGTCGGCGGGTCGCCTCGAGACCGTCGATCCCCGGCATGCGGATGTCCATCAGCACGACGTCGGGGCGCTGCAGCTGCGTCTCGCGCACCGCGCCCTCGCCGTCGACCGCCTCACCGACGACCTCGTACCCGTCGATCGACTCGAGGAGCGCGCGCAGGCCACCGCGTACGACGGGGTGGTCGTCGGCGAGCACGACACGGATGAGGTCGGGGGTCATTCCCTCATGATGCCGAGAAATCAGGGCAAAAGACCCGGGAACGTGCACCTAGGCAGGCCGGGAGAAACTCCGCACAATGGGGAACCGGCACACCTTCAAGGGGTGCGGGGGCCGGGCCACCGTGGAACCACCTTCCACGACAAGGAGCTCATCATGATCCTCACCACCAAGAACAAGGTCGGCCTCGCACTGGCCGGGCTGCTCGGGGTCCTCGACCTGCCCAGCTTCCTGGAGGCCCCGTCCGACGGCGAGACCGGGCCGCCGCTGGGCATCCTGATCCTCGGATCGATCTGCGGGGTGATCACGATCATCGCGGTCGTCATCGCCTGGCGCTCGGCGAGCGGCGCGGCCGTCCGGGTGGCCGCCGGAGCGCGGATCGTCTCGATGCTGTCGGCGTTGCCGGCGTTCTTCGTCGACGTCCCGGCCTTCGTCAAGGTCCTCGTGACGGTGTTCGTCATCGCCACCATCGCGTCGCTCGTGCTGATGTTCTCACCGGCACGGCGCACGACCACCGTGATGGATTGAGGTGCCGCCATGATCGCCGTCGTCACGATCCTCTGTGCGTTCCCGCTGGGGCTCTTCCTCCGGTCGCACCTCGCCGCCAACCTGGCGTACGCCGTCGCCTACCTGTGGGCGTTCGTCTTCCAAGGCGTCTACCTGACCCGGATGTGGGTCGGCGGGGACGACTCGGCCTTCCCGAAGGACGCCGACACGATCCCGGTGATGTACGGGGTGGTCTGTGCCGGGCTGTTCGGTGTGGGCTTCGGCCTGGTCGCCGTGGGCCATCTGGTCGGCGCCCGCCGGCGGGCCAGGACTCCGGCACACGCCTGACACGTCGGTCCGCACGAGCCCGGCCTCTCAAGGAGGCCGGGCTCGTGTGAATTCGGGGGCTCTAAAGTGATGGACCACTATGAACGTCAGTCGAGCATCAATGTCCCGCAGGCTCGGCCTTGCCGTCACTGCGGCGCTCCTCCCGCTGGCGGCATCGCTCGGGCCACTCGCGTCCGAGGCGGTCGCCTTGCGGTCGCTCAGCCAGTGCCAGTCCGGCTACCTGTGCGTGTGGAGCGGCAGCGGCTACACCGGCACCATCCAGAGATTCCGGGCGACCGGCACCTACCGCCCGATCACCGTGGACCGGGTGAAGTCGGTCTACAACCACCGCGCCGGCCGGGCCTTCGTGCACGAGGGCTCCGGCGGAGGTGGCGTGTTCGCCTGCTTCAGCCCCGGCGAGCGCGTTTCCGAGACGTCCGGCTGGGTCCAGCGTGCCGGGTCGGTCTACCTCTCGGCGTCGGCGAACTGCTGATCATGGGCGCCGCACCACGTATTGTCAGGGAGTGGGCGAGGACGAGTTCAGGGTGCTCTACGCGCGACTCGGTGCCCAGATCTTCTCCTACGCAGCCGTGCGGTTGTCGCCCGAGCAGGCCAAGGACGTGGTCAACAGCACGTTCGAGGTCGTGTGGCACAAGCGCGACGCGGTGCCGGCCGAGCCCTCGCAGTGGCCCGCCTGGATCTTCGGCATCGGCAAGAACCACGTGCTCCAGGAGCTGCAGCGCGTACGCCGGAAGCACCACGACAACCGGTTCCTCGCCGAGCACGGGGCTCACGTCGAGCCCGGCGCACCCGACATCGCGGACGTCGTCGCGCACTCCGACTCCGGCCGCCGCATCTGGGAGCAGCTGTCGGTGGCGGAGCGCCAGCTGCTCAACCTCGCGTTCATGAACGACCTCGACAAGGCGGAGGCTGCGGCGCTGCTGGACATCAGCGTCACGGCCTACACGACCCGCGTCAGCCGGTTGCGGCAGCGCATCGCCTCGCTCGATGCCGCCGACGGCGAGCTCACGACGACGGAAGGAGGTGGACGCTGATGTCATCCGACGACGACCAGGTGCGTGGCGACGTCGAGCTGCTGCGGCAGACGGCGCTGGACTCGGGCCTCGACCCGCGGCTGGACCCCGACGACCTCGGCGTACGCCTCGACAGTGCCGACGAGCTGCTGGCCCGGATCACGACGCGCCCCGACGAGCTCGCCGCGCGGCGCCGCCGGCCGGTCGCCGCGCTGGCCGCCACCGCCGTGGCCGCGACCGCCGCGCTCGTGCTCGGGGTCCTGCAGCCGTGGCAGTCATCGCCGGCGTCGGCCGAGACCCCGCCGGTCCTGGACTTCGAGTTCGCCAACGCGCAGGACATTGCGACCGTGCCCGGCAAGGACGCGGCGCCGAGCCTGCGCCGGCTCGCGATCGTGGCCGGCCGGTTCAGCGAGCCCGCCGGCCAGGGCAAGGTCCAGCACGTCGTCACCGACAACTGGTTCGGCTCGATCGACGACGACAAAGGTGCCGACAGCATCGCCCTGATACCGACGCTCAACGAGACCTGGTTGTCGCCCGACGGCTCGTTCCGGCTGATCGAGCGCACGGGCCGGCCCCTGAGTCCCGATGGCCGCGGCGTGACCGCGCAGGCGTCCCAGCACCAGCCGTCGAAGGCGGACGAGACCCAGCCCGCCGACTCGTTCGACCCGCTGCTCCTGTCGTCCCTGCCCAAGGATCCGGCGCGGCTGCGGGCTGAGGTCCTCAAGGTCACGACCTGCGGCGACGAGTCACCTCGCGGTCGCGCCGCGTGCCTGTTCTCGTACGCCCAGGAGTACAACAGCACCTACGTCGTGCCGACCCGCGTCACCGCGGCGCTCTGGTCCCTGCTGGCCGACGAGCCGTCGGTCCGGCTCCTGGGCGAGGTCCGCGACCGGGCCGGACGACCGGGCGTGGGCGTCTCGGTCATCCCGGCCGACCGCGACCACTACCGGCTCGTGCTGATCATCAGCCCGCGCACGGGCCAGCTGCTGGGCACCGAGGAGATCCTGATCAAGCGCGTGCCGGAGCTCGACGTGAGCGCCCCGGCCATCACCCAGTTCACGGCGTTCCTGAGCGCGGAGCGGGTCAGCCGGGCGGGGCCGGCGGCGCCATGACGCACGAAGTTCTGCCAACGCTGTGAATACGCGGCTTGGAGTGTGATGGGAAGGCAGACGCCCCCACCTAGGAGCCGCTTTGATCACGATGGCAACGCTCGCCGTGTCCCCCGACCGCAGTGCCGCGGTGTGGATCACCGGCCGCCGAGGTCACGCCAACCTGACCCACCTCGCCGCGGTCATCTTCGACGACGTCGACGAGGAGTACGAGCGCGTGCAGCAGACCCTCGCGCACCGCTATCTCTACGCACCGGCGCCGGCCGCGGCCACCTACGCCCGTGCTCTCGGCCTGCGCCCGGCCGCGATCCGCAACCTGCGTGAGCCGGCGCGGGCGCTGCAGGCCGCGGTCTGGGCGAGTCATCGTGACCAGGTGTGCTGCGATCCCAGCGTGCAGCACCCGGAGCCGCGGATGCGGCCGATCCCCGGCCACGACCTGCGGGCTCCCGGCAGCGAGCTCGCCCTGATGGCCGCGCCACTCGCCGCCAACCACCTGCTCGCGATGTGGCAGGCCTGGCTCGATGCGGAGTGCGAGCGGGCGCTCAGGCACCGGCTCGGCTCGGCTGACCTCGAGGGTCCCGACGTGCGCATCGTCCCTGACGAGTTCGTCCTCGCGGAGCAGCTCGTCGCCGCCTGACCCACACTCCCCTGCGCCCGGGACACCGGGGGTGAGCTCGCCCGGTCTCGACGGAGACCAATCCAGGTGGTCGCCGGCGGCGAACCACCCGTGTGAACACGACAACGAGGAGCCCATGGTGGGCCGGCGCGCTTGCGGGCGTGCTGGCCGCCGCGGCCGGAGTGGCCACCGGTACGGCGGTGGCTGCGCTTCTCGACGGCGTGCCGTCACCGATCGAGTCGGTGGGCAACCGGGCCATCGACCTGGCGCCACCGATGCTCAAGGACTTCGCGGTCGAGCGGTTCGGCACCCATGACAAGCCGGTGCTCATCGGCGGCGTCGTCGCCACCCTGGCCCTGCTCGCGGCCGTCGCCGGCGTCATCGGGCGCACCCGGCCGGCGATCGCCACCGGCGGCGTCGCGGTCATCGGGCTGGTCGCCGTGGCCGCCGCAGCGGTCGATCGCACGGCCACCGCCGGCCGCGCCCTGACCCTCGTGCCCTCGCTGCTGACCCTGGCCGTCAGCCTCGCCGCGCTCGCGCTCCTCCTGGTCACCCTCAGGCGTACGCGGGAGGCCGCTCCCGCAGGACTGTTGCGCCGCGACTTCCTCAAGGCCGTGATCGGCGTCGGCGCGCTCGTGATCGTCGGCGGCGTCGTCAACAAGCTGTACGGCACCGCGGCAGCCGTCGCCTCACGGGCCGGGATCCGCCTGCCGAAACCCGCCGTCGCCGCCCCGCCGGTGCCCGCCGGGACGCAGGTCGACGTGACCGGCATCAGCCCCTACGTCACCGCGAACCGCGACTTCTACCGCGTCGACACCGCCCTCCGCATCCCCGACGTGCCGGCCGAGGGCTGGAACCTCCGCATCCATGGCATGGTCGACAACGAGGTCAACCTCAGCTTCCGCGAGCTCCTCGACATGCCGCTCGTCGAGCACCGCGTCACGTTGACGTGCGTGTCCAACGAGGTCGGCGGCCCCTACGTCGGCAACGCCGTGTGGACCGGCGTGCTCGTCAAGGACCTCCTCGAGCAGGCCGGCGTGAAGCCCGGCGCCGACGCAGTCAAGAGCACCAGCGCCGACAAGTGGACCGCGGGCACACCGCTGGAGGCCCTCACCGACGACCGCAGCTCGATGGTCGCGATCGGCATGAACGGCGAGCCCCTGCCGCTCGCGCACGGCTTCCCCGCCCGCCTCGTCGTCCCCGGCCTGTACGGCTACGTCTCGGCGACCAAGTGGCTCGTCGACCTCGAGGTGAGCCGCTTCGCGGACTTCAAGGCGTACTGGACCACGCGGGAGTACGACGCCGAGGCGCCCATCAAGTTCTCCTCGCGCATCGACGTGCCCAAGTCGTTCCAGACCTTCCCGGCCGACCGCGTTCGCGTGGGCGGCGTCGCGTGGGCGCAGACCGTCGGCATCGAGCAGGTCGAGGTGCGCGTCGACAAGGGCCCGTGGCAGGTCGCGAAGCTCGGCGCCGAGGACACCGTCGAGACCTGGCGCCAGTGGAGCTGGCAGTGGGACGACGCGACGCCCGGCAACCACTCCCTCACCGTCCGCGCCACCACGAAGGACGGCGACACCCAGACCTCCGAGCGGGCGAGCATTCGCCCGAACGGGACGACCGGCTGGCACAGCGTCCAGTTCCGCGTCGAGTAGCACGACCCCAACCCCAACAAGGAGAGATGAAGATGCGTACAACTGTGAAGACCTTCGCCGTCACGGCGGCCGTCTCGTTGTCGTTGTTCACCGCGGCGTGCGGCTCGAGCGACAACAAGTCGGAGGATGCCGCACCCAAGGCGGAGTCCACCAGCTCGGCCGCGGCCGATCCGGCCGCCGACCTCGTCGGTGCCGGCTGTGCCGACTACGCCAAGGCCGTGCCCGAGGGCAAGGGCTCGGTCAGCGGCATGTCGCAGGACCCGGTCGCGACAGCTGCGAGCAACAACCCGCTGCTGAAGACCCTCGTCAAGGCCGTGTCCGGTCAGCTGAACCCCGACGTCAACCTCGTCGACACGCTCAACGGCGACGAGTTCACGGTGTTCGCACCGGTCGACTCGGCGTTCGCCAAGCTGGACGCGAAGACGCTCAAGACGCTCAGCACCCCCGCGGGCGCGGACACGTTGACGAGCGTCCTGACGTACCACGTGATCCCCGGGCAGATCGCTCCGGCGGACATCGACGGAACGCACAAGACCGTCAACGGTGCCGACCTCGAGGTCACCGGTTCGGGCAACGACATCAAGGTCGGCGGCGGCCAGGCCACCGTCATCTGCGGCGGCGTCAAGACCGCCAACGCGACGGTCTACCTGATCGACAACGTCCTGATGCCCCCCGCCTGACGGATCGCCTCGCGACGATGGGCCGTCTCCCTCACGGGAGGCGGCCCATCGCCATGTCCGGGTGCGTCAGCGGCGCGGCGGGAGGGGGAAGAACCCCGACGTGCGCTCCATGTACGCCCGATAGCCGGGGCGCTCCGCCATGTGGCGCTCGAGGACCCGCTTGCCCGAGCCGAAGGCGAGCAGGTAGACCATGAGCGCCGGCGACAGGATCGTCAGCACGCCGGGCCAGTGCTCCGCGGCGACGAGGAACAGGCCGACCCAGACGCAGGCGTCGCCGAAGTAGTTGGGGTGGCGGGTCCAGCCCCACAGGCCACGGTCCATGACCGGGCCCCGGTCGGGATCAGCCTTGTAGGCCGCGAGCTGCCGGTCGCCGATCCCCTCGAACGCGAGTCCGACGAGCCACAGCAGCACGCCGACGTACCCAAGGACGCCGACGGCGCCGGTGGTCAGCGAGCCCACCATGACCGGGAGCGCGACGAAGAACGCGATGCCGCACTGCAGGACGTACACGATGAGGACGATGCCCAGCTCGCCCCGGCCCTCGAGCAGCTTCGCGTACCGCGGGTCCTCCCCGTGACCGCGGCTGCGCAGGCCGATGTGCACGGCGAGCCGCAGTCCCCAGGCGACGGTCATCACGAGGAGCAGCCAACGGCGGAGGTCGTGACCGTGGCCGGCCGATCCCGCGAAGGCCGCCACGGCGGCGCAGCAGAACAGCAGACCCCACGCGACGTCGATGACGTTGTGGCGGCCGATGCGCCTGGCGATCGCGTACGTGACGAGCAGCGTGACCGCGATCGCCGCGGCCGCTCCGATCAGTGTGTGGGCGAGTGCGCTGCCGTCGATCTCGGACATGGTTGACTCCTGGTCAGGTCGTCGGGTTGGTGGTCGGGACGCGGCGCAGGCCGCAGGCCCTTGAGGAACAGCCGGATGCCATGGACGCGGATCATCAGGTCGACGGTCCCGTTGGCCCACGGCTTGCGCAACGCGGAGGCGAGCCGGGCGTCAGCGCGTCGGGTGCCCCGCATCGTCGCGACGAAAGGGGCGCGATCGGGCCGGCGGAGCGTCACGGTGACCGCGAGCTCCGCACCGGGAGCCGGGACGACGAGCTCGTAGCTCCCGTCGACGCCGTGGAACGGCGACACGTAGAACGTCTTGTCGGTCGTCGCGCGCCCGTTCGCGGCGGGCTCCAGCAAATAGCAGCGCCGGCCGCCGTACGTGTTGCGGACCTCGGCCACGACGTGGGTGAGGGTGCCGTCGCCGTCGTGGCAGTAGAAGAGGCTGAGCGGGTTGAAGACATGGCCGAGCACCCGCGGGCTCGCGAGCATACGGACGGTCACCGGCGGTTGGACGCCGCGCTCGGCGAGCCAGTGGTCGACGTTGCCGCGCAGCGAGCGGGCCGGGTCACCCAGGTGGTCGCGGGAGCTGAAGGAGCACAGCCTCCGCAGTGGCCCGGCGAGCCGCGGCACGTCGTCGAGGTCGACGAGCCAGGTGCGGCCGCGGTTCGTGAAGGCGTACTCGAACCCGTCACGCCGGCGGTGGCCGATCGTGACGTCGTAGCTCGCGAGCGCCTCGCTCACCAAGTGGCACCCAGGCTCTTCGCCGCGGCGACGCCCGAGCGGCAGCCGTCCTCGTGGAATCCCCAGCCGTGGTACGCCCCGGCGTAGGCGATGACGCCGTCGTTGAGCGCCGGCAGGTCGGCGCGCGTGGCGACCGACTCGGGGGTGAAGACCGGGTGCTCGTAGAGCATCGACGCGATCTCGTGGCCGGGATCGACCGGCTCGTCGCCGTTGAGCGTGACGAGATAGCGCGACCGGCCCGGCAGCCTCTGCAGGCGCGTCATGTCGTACGTGACGTTGACCTGGTCACCCGCGGCCTCGCACGTCGGCATCTGGTAGTTCCAGGCGGCCTGGGCCCGGGGCAACGGCGGGAGGACCGAGGCGTCGGTGTGCAGCGCGACGCGGTTCTTCGAGTACGTCCAGGCGCCCAGCGCGGCGGACTCGGCCGTGGTGGGCTCGGCCAGCATCCGGAGCGCCTGGTCAGGATGCGTCGCGATGACGACGGCGTCGAACTCCGCCGCCTGGTTGTCGGCGTCGATGATCCTGACGCCCTGGCCGGTCCGGGTGACGGAGACGACGGGAGACAGCAGGTTGACTGCCGAGAGCTGCTTGCCGACCTTCTCCACGTAGCTCGCCGATCCTCCGGTGACGGTCCGCCAAGGGTGCGAGCCGCGTACGGACAGCATGCCGTGGTTGGCGAGGAACTCGAACAGGTAGCGCGCCGGATAGGTGCCGGCCTCGGCCGGGGCGCACGACCAGACGCACGCCACCATGGGCACCACGAAGTGGGTGCGGAAGTAGCGGCTGAACCGGCCCTCCGCCAGGAACTCGTCGAGGGTCATCTCCACCGAGGCGGTCTCGGCGAGGTGCCGCCGGGCGCGGCGGTGGAAGCGCTTGACCTCGGTCAGCAGGTAGAGGAAGCGCGGCTTCGCCGCGTTGCGGAGCGTCGGGAAGAGTCCGCTCGCGCCGAGCGCTCCGGCGTACTGCAGCCCACATCCGCCGCAGCGGATCGACATGCTCATCTCGGACTCCTGCGTCTCGACGCCGAGCTCGTCGAACAGGCGGGTCAGGTTCGGGTACGTCTGCCGGTTGTGCACGATGAAGCCGCTGTCGACGTTGAGGGACCGGCCGTCAGGATCGAGCAGCTCGTGTGTGTGGGCATGTCCCCCGAGCCGCCCGTCCGCCTCGTACATCGTGACGTCGGCGACGCGTTGGAGGAGGTAGGCGGCGGTGAGGCCCGCCACCCCGCTCCCGATGACGGCGACCTGTCGTCTGCCCATGGTGAACTCCCTGCTCCGATTGACCGGTACTACAGGGAGTTCGGAGCAGGTGGGCGTACGGATTGGTCAGCGGTTCACACCGGGACGTCGAGGACCGGTGCCGTCGTCGGCTTGTCGGAGCCACCGCTCGGCTCGACCGTCACCGCGAGCTGGTCCGCGCTGGCCAGGTCCTTCATGATCATCTCGCCCGATCGCGAGAACGTGCCCTGCGACTCTGCCTTGGCGCTCTTGATGAGCCACACCTGGTAGACCTTGCCGTCGGCGAGGGCCGGCAGGTCGCGGGCAACGACCACGGCGGCGTCACGCTTCTTGGACGTCACGAGGCGAACCGTCCCCCCGTTGGGGAAGTCCTGCGCCGACGTGGCGGCGTCGGCCGCGCCGAGCACGGACGTGATGGCGTCGATCCGCTGCTCGCGGTCCTGGACCCGGTCACGCTCGACGAGGTAGCCCCCACCGCCGGCGGCGGCCAGCACGAGGGCGGCCGCCGCGACGAGCTGCGGCAGCCTGCGTCGGAGCCCGGTGCGAGCGCTCAGCGAGGTGACGATCGGCCGGTCCTGCGGGACCGACCCGATCGCGGACAGCAGTCGCTCGCGGAGGGCGGCAGGCGGTTCCTGACTCTGCGCCTCACCGAGCCGTGTCGCGGTCTCCTGCAGACCCCCGAGCTCAGCGCTGCAGTCGGGACAGTGCTCGAGGTGCGCCTCGAACCGGTTGCGTTCGTCGGGATCGAGCGCGTCGAGGACGTACGGTGCGAGAAGAGAGTGCAGGTCGGTGGTCATGCCGGAACTCCGATGCAGTCGCGCAGGCGGACGAGGCCGTCGCGGATCCGGGTCTTGATGGTGGCGGGGTTGACGTCGAGGACCTGTGCCACCTCGGCGTACGTGTGGCCGTTGTAGTAGGCCAGGTTGACGGCCTCGCGCTGGAGCTCGGTGAGCCCTTCGAGGCAGCGGCGCACCTGTTCGTGCTCGAGCGTCGCGCTCACGGTCTCCTCGACCTCGTCGTAGTCCGGGCCGTTCGACCAGTCGTAGCTGTTCTCGCGGTTGGTCGCCGCCTGATCGTGCCGGACGGCGTCGACAGCGCGCCGGTGGGCAAGCGTCATGACCCAACCACGTGCGCTCCCCCGCACCGGGTCGAACCGTGCTGCCGACTGCCAGACCTGGATGAAGACCTCTTGGGCGATCTCCTCGGCCCGTGCCGGATCGCGCACGACCCGGCGCGCCATTCCGTAGACCGAGGCGCCGAGCAGGTCATAGACGGCGACAAAGGCCTGCTCGTCACCGCGCCCCACACGGACGAGCAGCTCAGCGGCATCGCCCGCCGGCTCGTCGGACGACGCGTCGGCGAGGCGCAGGTGCGCGGCGCTGCGGGTCACGTGGCTCTCCGATCGGAATGGCTTCTTGCCAATCATTCGAAGCTGCCTCCGTCGCGGATGGGTCGCACGCGCACCTTTTGTGCGGGCCCGCGCCTGCATCATCGCACTCGCGGGGTCCTGCCGCGCCTCACGAGCGGTGACGGGCCAGGAACTCCGCGGTGCGCGCGCTCTTGGGCGCCGTGAACAGCTGCTCCGGCGGACCGGACTCCTCGATGCGCCCGTCGGCCATGAAGACGATGCGGTCGGCCACCTCGCGGGCGAACGCCATCTCGTGCGTCGCCATGACGATGGTCATCCCCTCGGTCCGCAGGTCACGGATGACGTCCAGCACCTCGCCGACCAGCATCGGGTCGAGCGCCGAGGTGATCTCGTCGAGCAGGAGGACCTCGGGCCGCATCGCGATCGCGCGTACGAGCGCGACCCGCTGCTGCTGGCCTCCGGAAAGGGCGTCGGGGTAGGCCCCGGCGCGGTCCTCGAGGCCGATCCGGGCCAGGAGCCGGTGCGCGTCGGCCACGGCCTCGGCACGACTCCGCCCACCGGCCTTGACCGGAGCCAGGACGATGTTGTCGAGCACGGTCTTGTGCGGGAACAGGTTGTAGGCCTGGAAGACGATGCCGATCCGGCGCCGGATCGCGTCGACGTCGACGCGCGGATCGGTGATCTCGGCATCGCCGAGCCAGATGTCACCGTCGTCGACCTGCTCCAACAGGTTGAGGCAGCGCAGGAGCGTCGACTTCCCCGAACCGGAAGCCCCGATGAGGCAGACGACCTCGCCCTCGGCGACCTCGAGGTCGATGCCCTTGAGCACCTCGGTGCCGTTGAACGACTTGCGGACCGCCTCAGCCCTCAGCACGGCGCGCTCCTCATGTGATCAGTCCGTTCTCGCGGCGCAGCGACCGCACCGTCAGGTAGTCGGTGAACCGTGCCAACGGGACCGTCGCGGCGATGAAGAACGCGGCCGCCACGACATACGGCGTGAAGATGAAGTCCTTTCCCGAGATGACCTGCGCGGCTCGGAGCGACTCGACGAGACCGATCGTCGACAGCAGCGCGGTGTCCTTCTGCAGCGAGACGAAGTCGTTGAGCAGCGGCGGAGCGACCCGGCGCAGCGCCTGCGGCAGCACGACGTGGCGCATCGTCTGGCCGTACGTCATGCCCAGCGCGCGGCCGCTGGCCCACTGGGTCGGGTGGATCGACAGGATGCCGGCGCGGATGACCTCGGCGACGTACGCGCCATAGCTCAGAGTCAGGGCGACGACGCCGAGCCAGAACAGGCTGGTGGGCATGCCGGTCAGGTTGAGTGCCGGGACGCCGAAGCCGACCAGCAGCACGATCAACAGCGTGGGCGTTCCGCGGAAGACGTCGGCGTAGAGCACGGCCAGCAGCTTGATCGGCGCGAGGGCCGGCGCCGGGACGACGCGGATGATCGCCACCACGACACCCACGACCAGCACGAACACCTCGACGACCATGAACAGCCGGATGTTGAGCCAGAACGACCGGGCGACCTCGGGGAAGGCGCTCTTGGCGTCGGGCCACCAGAAGTAGGTGCGGTGCACCCGGTCCCAGCCCGGCGAGCTGCCCACGACGTAGACCAGCAGACCGATCACGACGAGCGTCGACACCGCCGCCACCGCACCCCGGGTGAGGGTGCGGCGACGGCGGTAGCGGTCGCGTTCGAACTGGCGCTCGCTCGGTGTCACTTCAGCTCGGGGACGTCGGTCGCCTGGTTGAGCCACTTCTTCTCGAGGCGGTCCAGCGTGCCGTCCTTGCCCAGTGCATCGACGGCGGCGCTGACGCACGGTGTCAGCTTGCTGCCCTTGGACAGCAGCAGGCCGAACGTGTCCTGCTTGCCCTTGGTCGGCTGGAACTGCCCGACGATCGTGCCGCCATCGATCTCGGCCGACGTCAGGTAGTAGGCCGTCGGGAGGTCGGCGACGATCGCGTCGACCTGCTTGTTCTGCAGCGCCTGCGCCGCCTTGGACGTGTCGTCGTAGACCAGCGGCTTGGCGGTGGGCTTGATCTGGTTGCTGATCGCGTCGAGTGAGGTCGTGGCGATCTGGGCGCCGAGCTTGGCGTCCTTGAGGTCGGCCAGGCTCGTGGCGCCGGCGTACTTCGAGCCCTTGAGCGTGATGATCGCCTGGGCCGCGGAGTAGTAGGGCGTCGAGAAGTCGACGGCCTTGGCGCGCTTCGGCAAGATCGAGAACTGGTTGATGTCGAAGTCGAAGGGCTTCTTGCCGGGCTGGATCACCTGGTTGAAGCCCGCCTTGACCCATGTCACCTTGCCGTTCGCGAAGCCGAGCTTGTCGGCCACGGCGTACGCCACGGCGGACTCGAAGCCCTTGCCGTTGGACGGGTCGTTGTCGCTGAACCACGGGTCGTACGCCGGGTCGTCGGTCGCGATCGTCAGCGTGCCGGGCTTGACCAGCGGCAGGGTCGCCGGCTTGCAGTCGGCGAGGGCGGAGGCGCTCTTGGGCTTGGCGTCGCCTTCGGAGTCGGCGGGGGCGCACGCGGAGGTCAGGACGAGCGCCGCGGCGGCGATGGCGGTCAGACCGCGGTAGGGGGTGAACTTCATGGGAGAAGCGTAGGGCCAGTGCGCAATAGGTCTGGACAAATCTCACCCCTCGAGGTGTGGTCCTGGTCGCACCGTCAGCGCTGGTCGCCGCCACGCAGCAGGGCGGCCAGGGGCATGCGACCGACCCGGTCCGCCTCGGCGCGAGCGATCAGCGCCGCCGTCCCGACGAGGACGACGACGGTCGCCGCCGTCCACCACGGGACGACCAGTCCTGGTGCCGAGGACTGGCCGGTGACCAGCTCGAGCGAGAGCGAGCCGAACATCATGAGGGTCGAGCAGACGCCCACGACCAGTCCGGCGACGGCGCCGACGAGGACCGGGCTGACCAGCTCGCCGAGCAGCACGCGCCGTATGCCGGGCCGGCCCAGACCGAGCGACCGGAGGCGTCCCAACGACTCCGCCCGCGCGGGCGCCTCCGCAGCGGCTGCCAGGGCGACCCCCAGGACCGCGAACATGAGCAGGAGGACCGCCGACGCGATGGCGAGGTGGACGAGCCCGGACGCCAGCGGGGCCGAGCGACGGCTGTCGACGACATCGGTGAGCACCTCCACGGTGCCCGTCGACCGAGTCACCGCCTTCAGCGCGGCCGGGGCACCAGGCCCGACGGCCCAGACCGTGCCGGGATCGGCCACCACACCCGCGGCCTCGAACGCTGCCCGGTCGACGACCAGCACGGGATCCGTCGAGTCCCCGACCTGTGGGGCGACGCCGACCACCGAGAGCGGGACCGGCGTGTCCTCCCACCGGACCTGGAGGTCCTCACGGAGGTCGCGGTCGCCGCCGAGGAGCAGGGCCGGGACCCGGTCGCCGGACTTCTGCCGTAGCCGGGCGAGCTGTGGAGCATCGGGCAGGGGGCTGGCCGCCAGCACGCGCTGGTACGCCTTGGCGTCGACGATCACCAGTCGCACGGTCGCGGCGCTCGACCCGGACGCGACGCCGAATCCCTCGACGACCCGGGCAGCGGCGGCGGCCCGCACCCCTGACCTGGCCGAGACCTTGGCGGCGGTCGCTGCGACGGCTCGGTCCGGGGCGGTGTGCCACACGGCGTCGCCCCCGACCGACTGCAGAGCCCCCGCCGCCTGGCCGTGCTGCTCCGTCGCCACGAGCGCGACGGCCGTGGTGAGCTGGGCGACGGTGACCGCCACGACGAGCAGAGGCAGCGCGCGGCCGGCCGACCGCGAGGTCCGAGCCGCCACGACGAGTGGCACGGCGCCGAGCACGCGACGCGCTCGCGCCAGCACCAGCCGGCTCGCCGATGGCAGCACGCGTACGAGCAGGAGCCCACCGACGACCGCGGCCCAGGTCGGCGCGGACGAGGCGGTCAGGTCGCCGTCCCCCACCACCCCACGCTGGCGCAGCGCGACGTACGTCATGACGGCCACCGCCAGCACGACACCTTCGACGAGGAGGCGCCGCATGCGCCGGGCCCGGTCCAGCGCCTGCCGCGCCGAGCGGTTGGCCGGCACCCTCCGGTCGTCCGCTGCGCGCGCTGCGCGCACGGTCGCGAGAACCGGACCGGCAAGCGTCGCCACGACCAGGACCGGCAACGACCAGCGCCAGCCGACGTCACCCACGACCAGCCAGGTGACGAGGGTCCCGAGCGCCGCGCCGAGAAGCGCCACGACGACCGACTCGGCGACCAGCTCGGTGAAGATGCCCAGCAACGAGGCGCCCCGTTCGCGCATCAGCACGAGCGACCCCGACCGGCGACGCACCAAGAGGTCAGCCGCCAGGACCAGCACCAGGGCGACGCCCGCGAGCAGCCCGACGATGAGCACCGTCGCCTGGCCCTGTGCGGCGGACACCCTCGCGCGGCTGTCCATCAGGATCCGGTCGAGCAGGCTGTCCCACGAGACGTTGCCGCTGCCCCGGGACGCGGACGTCTTCAACGCGACGATCTCCCGCATCAACCGTTGCGTCTGCTTCCAACGGACCTGCGAGGGTCGTGGGCTGAAGACCACGCGGGTGGTCAGGTCGTCGAACGGCAGGGCCAGCTGGAAGTCCGGCAACGAGTCCGCCGAGACGATCGCCGCGGCGGAGACGCTCGTCATCTGGTCCGAACGCGCGATCGTCGGATGCAACAGCTCCGGCACCGCCGCCCACACGTGGTCGTCAGGGTCGCCCGCGACGAACACCCCGCTGATCACGATCGTGGCCGTGCGGTGCTGCTCGTCCTCGGCCTCCACCCGGTCCCCGACCTCGAGACCCAGCGTCCGAGCTGCTTGCCGCGGCAACGCCACCTGCACCGGCCACGGGTCCGTCTTCACCGCGACCTCGGCGTCAGCCTTGGCAGCCGGGACGGACGGCTTGGGTGGTCCGCCGGAGACGTAGGTGACCTTGGGCGGGTCGCCCGGTGCGGTCAGGTAGGCCAGCCGGAGGTAGCGTCCCGGGCCAGCGTCCAGCAGGTGCATCGAGGGGGACGTCAGGCTGGTCACGCCGGGGCGTACGACGTCGGCGAGCCCGGTCGGCATGGTGTCCTGCGCGCTCCTCGCGGCCTCGCGCAGCTCGGCAGCCGCCTTCGGGTCGCGGATCCGTTGACCTTCGTCGTACGGGCGGGCCACGGTCGCCACGACCGCGCCCTGCAGGCCGGCCTCGCGTACGTCGGCGGCGATCGCCCGGTCCGACGTACGTTCGGTCAGTGGCGCCACCGCCGCCGTGAGCATCGTCGCGAGCGTGACGACGAGGCCGATCAGCAGCAGCAGACCGAGGTGCGCCCGCGCCCGGCCGACGATGCTCGGCCGATGCCATCGCGGCATCATGAGTCCGCCCCCCTCAGCTGCTCCGGGCCGGACCGCCGGACGATGACGAACGTGATGACCGTGGCGATGAGGAGGCAGCTCACCACAGCTGCCGCCACGACCGCCGACTCGCGACCCCATGGCCAGACCAGCACGGCCCCAGGCACCGGCGCCACGCCGATGTCGGAGCGGACCAGGCTCGACCCGAGCGCCAGCGACGCCACGACTCCGACGGCGACACCGGTCATCAGCACGAGGCCGAGGAGGATGCCGTGCTCGGCGAGCACCAGTCGCGTCACCTGGCGTCGGCTGAGACCGAGTGCCCGGAGCCGGGCCACCTCGGCAGACCGCGCCGGCCGGTCGGCACCGACGACCAGCGCCGCGCCCGCGAGTAGCAGCAGACCGGCCGCGACCACGAGCAGGACCAGCGCCGCGGGCACCATCGCGCGCAGTGGACCGCGCTCCAGCTGGTGCGCCACGGCCGTACGGGTCGTGACCTCGCCGAGGTCGAGGCTGCCCAGGTCACGAGCCGTCTGCGGGCCCGGGTCCGCCACCCACCACGCGTCCACGACGGGCTCGAGGTGGCCCAGCCCGATGAGGATGCGCGACAACGTGTCGGCGTCGGCCAGCACCGCCACGCGTCCGGGCGCCGACGGCACCGTCGGGACGACCGCGACGATCTTGAGCGGCACCGGGACCCCTTCGACCGTCGCGCTGATCGTGCCGCCCACCTTGGTCCCGACGACGTCGGCCAGCCGCTCGGACACGGCGACGGGCAGCGCGGTCGGGCGCTTGAAGCCGGTCACCAGCACGTCACCGGTGGCGTACAGGAGGTATCCGAGGTCGAGGTCCGCAGTGGTCCGCACGGTCGTCGAGCGCGCCGTCGACGTGACCTCGACCGCGGACCCCTTGACCGGGGTGTCCGGTGCGCCGAGCGTCTCCACGTGCCAGTCCGGCGTACGCCCAGCACCCTTGACCGAGAGCGCGACCGAGACCGTGGCGGTGCCGGACGTGGTGCCGCCGGCCAGTGTCAGCTTGGCCGCCACCAGGTGCGATCCCTTGAGGTCACCCGTCCCCTCGAGCCGGTGCGGGCGCCCGTCGAACGGTACGGCGTCGGCGCTCACCGAGCGACGGAATCCCGAGGCGTCCTGCACCAGCAGGGTCGGGGTCACGTCGATCGGCACGCCCTCCGGTGCCGATCCCTTGATCGTGATGCCCGCCGAGGTCAGCGCGAGCCCGCCGACGGGCGGTCCCGGCGCCAGCAGGTGGCCCACGGCCGCCCACGTACGTCCGTGGTCGAGCCGGCCACGCAGGAGGTCGCCGGCCCGGCGGGAGTCGGCCGCCACCAGCACGGGGGCCGAGTCGCCCTCGCCGGAGCCGACGTACTGCCCGAGGGCGATGGGCCGGTCGATCACGGCTGAGGTCGTCAGCCCGTGGGTCGTTGTGGCGATCGCCGCCGCTTCCCGGTCCGATGCCGGCGTCGACAGCACGAACGCCAGGTCGGTGCCGACGCGGAGCGCTGCCTGGTCGTCCTGCGACCGTTCCCAGGTCGTCTGCACCGCCAGCCCGAACGTCGCGGAGGCGGTGGCCATGGCGAGCAGCGCGAGCGCGGCACCGCCGAACGGACGGCGGGCCGCCTGGCTCGTAGCGAGCGGCAGCACGAGCGCGGTCGACCGGCCGGCGACCCAGGCGAGCCCGCCCAGGAGCACCGGTGCGAAGCGCACCGCCACCAGCGTCACCGCCACGACCCCGACCACCGGCGCCACGATGAGGGTGACGTCGTCGGTGGTGGCCGTGGGCGGTTGTGAGTGCAGCTGCCACCACGCGGCGACCGCCACGACGACGAGCAGGATGTCCACGCCGGAACGAGCGGTCCGCGCCACGCGGGACGCGGGTCTGGCGGAGCCCACCAAGGGGACGACCAGCGCCAGGGCGAGCAGGAGAGCGCTGGCGACCTCCGCCAGCACGAGGCCGAACGTGACCGTCGGGCCCTGGCTGAGCCCGGCCGCCGCCATGGCCGGCAGGTGGGTGACGGCCGAGTGCGCCAGCGCGGCGGCGGGCACCGCGACGACCGTCGCCGCAGCGGCGATGAGCAGGACCTCGGTCAGCGCCGCGGCGGCCAGCTGGTCCCGCCCGAGACCCAGGCCGGCCAGCAGGGCACGCTCGCTCTCGCGCACGCTGCCGAGCAGCCGGCCGGCCAGGAGCAGGGCGGTGAGGGCCATGACGGTGCCCAGCAGCAGCACGACGAGCAGCGTCGAGCGGGTCGCCGCCTGCTGCGCGTGGATCCGGCTCAGCGTCTGCGGCAGGTCCGACGCCACCCGGCTGATGTCCACCCGATCGACCACCTGCGACGAGAGCAGGCCGTCCGCCGATCGCACGGCCCCGACCGCCGCGTTCATCGAGCCGTCCGTCGCACGTGCCAGCGTCGGTTGGCCGGTCACCTGCATCGCGTCGACGGTCGAGCCGGTCGCCAGGAACGTCGCCTCGTCGACGACGAACGGGCCGTACGTCGGCGACAGCCTGGGCAGCGAGCCGTCGGTGTACGCGCCGTCGTACCCGCTCCCGGCCAGCGGGTCGCGTTCCCAGGCGGATCGCGACGTGGCCCGGAAGATCCCGACCACGACCAGCGTGACCTCTCGCTGGACCGGCCGGATGCCGACCTCCTTGCCCAAGGTGATCCGGTCGCCGAGGTCGAGGTGGAGCCGGCTGGCTGCGGCCGCGGGCACCACCGTCTCGCGGGCACCGTCGGGCCAGTGCCCGGGGGTCAGGGCTGCGCGCCGGGGCAACGAGGTGGTCGTCGCGAGGTAGGCCAGACGCTGCCCGCCCTCGAGTCGCCGCATCCGCGAGGTGGCACTGGTCGTGAAGCTCGGCCGCAGTGGCTTGAGCGCGTCGCGGATCACCGTCGTTGCGTCATCCCGCACACCGGCCTCGTCGGACGCCTTCACGCCACCGATGAACGCCGTCACCGCGGTCTCCTGGGGCGACGTCTCGCGTACGCCTGCGGTGAACGCCCGGTCCTGGGTCGGGCCGATCAGCAATGCACCGACCCCGAGCAGGGTCGTGCCAAGGGTCACGAGCGCGACGATGCCCGCGAGCAGTCGCCGCTGGGCCACGGTGCGCCGGCGTACGAGCGTCAGCACAGTGCGCTGGTCCGAGCGGTCATGTGAGCCGGCCGTCGGAGATCGTGAGCACGCGGTCGGCGAGCGCCATCATCACCGGGTCGTGCGTCGAGACGACGGCCGTGACCCCCTCGGACTCGACCAGCCCGCGCAACAAGCCCATCACGCCCAGGCCGGTCTCGGCATCGAGCTGACCGGTCGGCTCGTCGGCGATGAGCAGGCGAGGCGACCCGGCCAGCGAGCGGGCGATCGCCACACGTTGCTGCTGGCCACCTGACAGCTCGGAGGGCCTTTGGTCGGCGTGCTCGCGCAGGCCCACCAGGTCGAGCAGGAGCGCGACTCGCTTCTCGCGCTCGACGGCGGGCGTACGACGGAGGCGCAGCGGCACCCCCACGTTCTCGCCGGCGGTCAGCGCGGGCACGAGTCCGAAGGTCTGGAACACGTACGAGATCGAGTCGCGGCGCAGCTGGCTCAGGCCCTCGTCGTCGAGCCCGGTGACCTCGGTGCCGTCGACGCGGACCGTGCCGCTGTCGGGCTGGTCGAGACCGCCCAGCAGGTTGAGGAGCGTCGTCTTGCCGGATCCCGAGCGGCCGACCAGCGCCACCATCTCGCCCGGCGCGACGTCGAACGACACGTCCGTCAGCGCGTGAACCGTGCCGGGACCGCTCCCGTACGTGCGCGTGAGACCACGCGCGACGATCATCGGCTCGCTCACCCGGCGTCCCCGTCCGACCGGATCTCGACGTGGTCCTGCTCGAGCGCGAGCCGGACCCGCCGCGTCAGGGCCAGCGCCTCGCGGAACTCACGTGGCACCTGCACCCGGCCGGCGCGGTCCATGACGGCGTACTCCTCGCCCACCGCGTGCGCGCCGGCTGCCAGGTCGTCGTGGCTGCGCAGCACCTCGCTGCTCGTACGCCCGTCGCGGATCGCGACGGTGCGGGCGACCTGCCCGCTGACCGCGGAGTCGTGCGTGACGATCACGATCGTGGCGCCGAGGTCGCGGTTCGCGGTCCGGAGGGCCGCGAAAACCTCCTGCGCCGTCTCGCTGTCGAGCTCACCGGTGGGCTCGTCGGCGAGCAGCACCCGGGGCTCGTTGGCGAGCGCCACGCAGATCGCGACCCGTTGCTGCTCACCGCCCGACATCTGGTCGGGCCGGCGATCGGCGCAGTGTGCGACGCCCACCGCCTCGAGCAGCGCGGCCGTACGCTCCCGGCGGTCGGCCCGCGACCGGCCGGCGATGCTCATCGGCAGGTCGACGACCTCGCTCGCGGTGAGGTAGGGCACGAGGTTGCGGGACGTCTGCTGGCGCACGAAGCCGACGACGTTGCGCCGGTAGTGCACCCGCTCGCTGCGCGTCAGCGCGAGGAGGTCGTGCCCCGCAACGCGCGCCCGGCCGGCCGTCGGCGCGTCGACTCCTGCCAGGACCTGCAGCAATGTGGACTTGCCGGAGCCGGAGGCGCCGACGATCGCGACCATCTCGCCCTCGTGCACCAGCAGGTCGAGGCCCTGCAGCGCCTGCACCTCGACGCTCTCGGTCTGGTAGATCCGCACGAGGTTGTCGCACACCACCAGCGCGTCGTGCCCGTACTCCGGTTCTCGCGCGGCCGGCGCAGGCAACGACAGCTTCGATCCCACCACGTCAGTCCTCCCGCTCCGGCCCCGCACGAGCGTAACAAAGGTCACACCTCTGCACGCGGTGAAGTGAACGGCTGTCTTGCGTGGCGGTCAGGGAGACGCCGGCCGCGGCGCCATCCGACGACGACGATGCGTGACGACAGCGGCCGAGACCGCGATAGCCACCGTGAGGACGACCCAGCTCAACAGGTACGGCCGGTGGAGCACCGTGTCGTTGTCGGGCTTGCCGCCCTTGCCCGACAGGACGTTGACGAAGGCCACCGTGAGCGTCGCCCACACGAGGAACGCGATCGCCGCCACAGCCCGCATCCGTCGCGGGAGGGCTCGCGCGGCGACGACACCCAGCAGCACCGTGACCGGCGCCAGGACCGCGTCGTGGACGATCACGCCGGCGACGAGCCAGGTGCCCATCGAGACGAGCTGCTCGGACGTGAAGTCCCGCATGAGCCAGACCCCCCACAACCCGAACCCCACACCGGTGAGCAGCAGCACCGCTCGTACGAGCCTCATGTCCTCACCTCGAGCTCACGGACCCACTTCGTCTGGAGGACGCCAGGGCGGTTGGGCGCGATGATGCGGCACGGGTAGCCGTGGTCGAGGCTCAGGGGCTTGCCGTTGAGCTCGAGCGCGAGCAACGTTCGCGGGTCGTCGACGAAGTCGCCCGGCAGCTCCGACGTACGGAATGCTCCGCGGGTCTGCATCGAGCGGACGGTGACGGTCGAGCCGGAGGGTGCCCCGACGAGCGCGACGAGGTCCTTGACCGCGACCCCGGTCCACACCGCGTTGCGGCTCCAGCCCTCGACGCACGCGATCGGCAGGCGGTGCGTGCGTTGTGGCAGCTTCGCCAGGTCGTCACGCGTCAGGGACACGGTGCGTCCGCCGGAGCGGACCTGGAGGGCGAACGCCGGATCGCTGGCCGCACGCGTGGCGCCCGCGGCTCGCGCCGTGCGGTTGACCGGCAGGTCCTGCGGCCCATCACCGTCGCGTACACCGAACACCGAGATCCTGCGCAGCAGCGGCACCGTCTGGCCGACCGTCAGCACCAGGGCGAGGCCCGACGCGGCGGTCACACCACGGAGCACCGCACGGCGACTGGGACCATCGGCGTCGAGCGTCGGCTCGTCCTCGACCGAGGCTCCGAGGCCCTCCCGGATGACCGGCAGCTTGACCGCGATGTGCACGAGGAGCGCACCGATCGCGACCCAGGCGACGGCTTCGTGCGTACGCCGGAAGCTGAACTCCCACGGATACCACTGGACGATGTTGAGCAGGCCGCTCGTGAGCTGGAAGATCGCCGCAGCGACCAGCACGCCGATCGATGCTCGCTCGAGCACGTCGACGAGCTGGTCGCGACGCGCCTTGGGCGGACGGATGAAGAACCGCGGATAGACCGACCACAGCTTGACCAGCAGCAGCGGCACCGAGGCGATGCCGGTCGCGACGTGCGTGCCCTGCGTGACCCGATAGAGCCACGCAGGGTTCGGTCCGATCGGCAGCCAGCCCGGCGCCGAGTACTGGGCGTGGCTCCACAGCCCGGTCAGGAAGCAGATGCCGAAGGCGATGCCCAGCGCCGTGCCCACGCGGGCCGTGGTCGCGGGTCCGCGCGACCTGGCGGTGAAGTCCTCGGGCCGCGGGATCCGCTTCTCGATGTCCTCGACCCGTGGGAGCCTCATGAACGTTCCATACGTGCAGTGTGCCTGCCGCCCGCGGAATGCGTGGCGACAACGCGTAGTCCCGCCCGATGCGCGACCTCCTCGATCGCGTCGAGGCCGACCACGGCCCACTCGAAGTGCGCCGACAGTCGGCCGTCGACGCGCAGCCGGCGGTGCTCGCGGACCAGGCCCGTTCCCGCAGGAGCGACCTCGGCGATGACCGTGCCGTCGCCGGTCAGCACCTCGCGCAGGCGACGGAGCAGGCGGACGGGATCGCCGCCGATCCCGAGGTTGCCGTCCGCCAGCAAGGCGTACGCCCAACGGCCCTCGCCGGGGATCGAGCCGAAGACGTCGCGCCGCAGGGCAAGTGCACCGCGCACGCGCGTCTGGCGGATCGCTTCGCTCGAGACGTCGATGCCCATCGCCGGGATCCGGCGGGCGGCGAGCTCGGCAACCAGGCGCCCGGGACCGCACCCGACGTCGATCGTCGCCTCGTCGCACGGGTCGATGAACAGCTCACGGTCGACCCAGTCGGGGGCGGACGACCACTGGGCCACCTCGAACGGCTGCGTACGCCCGACGTGGTCGACGACGTGCGTGGGCTTGCCGGCGAAGGCCTCGTCGTAGGCCGAGACCGCGTCGAACGCGATGCTCATGCGCTTACCCGGACGGTCTGCACGACGGCGGCGACGCGCGAGAGCGGGATCTCAGCAGCGATGTCGACGGCGTCTGCCCACGTGTCCATGTCGCGTACGGTCCGCAGCCGCTCGATCGTGACCAGGGCTCGTTCGGTCTGCGCGGCCGTGTCGTCGACCGACATCGGGACGTCCGCGAGCACCACAGCTTCCGCCGGGTCGGGCAGTCCGAGCAGCCACCAGCCGCCGTCCGTGGCCGGGCCCATGACACGCGATCCCTCGCGGACTGCGGCGCCGGCGTCAAGGTAGTCCCGCACGGTCAGCTGCGGCGTGTCCATGCCGACCTGCACGACTCCGTGTCCGTCGTCGGCGTCGGCGTGCGCGTGGGCCAGCCGTTCGCCCAGACCGTCGCCACGCTGCGCGATCACCCGTACGCCCGAGAGCGCGCGGGTGATCTCGTCGGCCCGGGCCGCTTCGCCGAGGTCACCGGTCATCGCGACGACCACAGGCCACCCGAGGGCGGCGACGGTCTCGAGCGTGTCGAGCAACGCCGCGGCTGCCAGCTCGGCTGCCGGTTCGTCGCCGATCGTCGCGGCGATCCGGGTCTTGGCAAGCCCCGGGACCGGCGCCTTCGCGACGATCAGCAGCGTCGGGTCGTTCATCGCAGCACCTTGGCGAAGTCCTGGACGACGCGGGCCGTGCCACGGACGGAGCCCGAGACCTTGGACCTCGTGCCGGCGGCCCGGCGGTCGTAGTCGACGTCGACCTCCTGCACGGTCCACCCAGCCTCCGCGGCCCGCAGCATGAGCTCGAGCGGATAGCCGAACCGGCGGTCCTCGACGCCGAGGCTCAGCATGTCCTCGCGACGACAGACGCGCATCGGCGCGAGGTCGTGGATCGGGAAAGCCGAGCGTCGCCGGATCCAGGTCGCCAGCAGCAGCGTGCCCAGTCGGGCGTGCCACGGCCACACGCCACGGCCGACAGGTCGGCGCCGGCCCACGGCCATCGTCGCCGCCCCTGAACGTACGAGGTCCAGCATCGGCTCGAGGTCGGTCAACCGCATCGAGGCGTCGCCGTCCAGCACGGCGACGAGCTCCGCCTCGGCGGCGAGCATCCCCGCGTGCACGGCGGATCCGTAGCCCGGCCGCGTCTCGGTGACGACGAGGGCGCCGAGGGCGCGAGCCACGTCCGCCGTGCCGTCGGTCGAGCCGTTGTCGACGACGATGGCCCGCCATCCCGGCGGGACGTCAGCGAGCACGATCGGCAGGGCGGCAGCCTCGTCCCGGCAGGGGATCACCACATCGCACACGCTCATGACCATGATTCGACGCTAGGGGCGCCGTGGCTTGGTCACCAGACGTCGCGCGATGACAGACCCGTGACGTCCGCTTCGTCGGGCCCCCACATGGCGGAGCCGCACCTAGGCTGACGACGTGTCCCCCACCCTGTCGTCCGCGCGTGCCGCGACCGCGTCCGCGACCGTCGGACTGGTCCTGGTGGTGGCCGCGATCGCGATCCCGCGCGTGACCGACGAGGACGTCCGCGTGCACTGGCCGCCGCTCCACGCGGACTGGGATCCGCGGCTCGGTCTGCTGACGGCCCCGGCGATCGCGATCGGACTGCTCCTGTGGGTCGCGCTGCCCCGGCTCGCCGCGGTCGCATCGTGGCGGGCACTCCTCGCGTACGCGTTCGCCGGCACGTGGCTGTGGACCATGGCGCTGGCGATGACCGAGGGCACCGACGGGCTCGCGCGCGTCTTCGAGCGACCCGGGGAGTACGTGTACGACGCCCAACGGGTCGACTCGATCGGCACCATGATGCGGACGTTCGTCGACCGCATCCCGATGGACTCCCCGGACCACTGGCACACCCATGTCGCCGGGCACCCGCCCGGAGCGTTGCTCTTCTTCGTGCTGCTCGACCGGCTCGGCATCACCGACCCGTTCTGGATCGGCGTCGTCGTCGTCACGATCGGGAGCACGGCGGTCGTCGCGGTCCTCGTCACCCTCAGGACACTCGGCTCCGTGCGCCTCGCGCGACAGGCCATGCCGTGGATCGTCCTCGCCCCGACCGCGGTCTGGATGGGCGTCGACGGCGACGCGCTGTTCACTGCCGTCGCCGCCTGGGGGCTCGCGCTGCTGGCGATCGCCGCTGCCCACCGCCGCCCAGGGGTCGCCATCGCCGCGGGCGTGCTGCTCGGCAGCTGCGTCTACCTCTCGTACGGACTGCTGCTGCTCGGGATCCTCGCCCTGGCGGTCCTGATCATCGGGCGCACGTGGCGGCCGTTGCCCTGGGCTCTCGCGGGCGCGGCCGCGGTCGTCGCGGCGTTCACCGCCGCAGGCTTCGAGTGGTGGCGGGCCTACCCCGTGCTCCACGACCGCTACTACGCCGGGATCGCCTCCGAGCGCCCCTACTCGTACTGGGTCTGGGCGGACGTGGCCGCGTGGACGTTCACCGTCGGTCTGGTCGTCTGGGCCGCCTTCCCGCGGGCGGTCCGCGCGTTCAAGGACGGTGACGTCATGGCCCGGCTCGCCGGGGCTGCCGTGCTGACGATCCTCGTCGCGACGCTCTCGGGCATGAGCAAGGCCGAGGTCGAGCGCATCTGGCTGCCGTTCACGATCTGGGTCGTCGCGATTCCGGCGCTGCTCCCCGAGCGATGGCATCGCCCGGCCCTGCTCTCCCAGGTCGTCCTGGCCCTCTGCGTCCAACAACTCGTGCTGACAAGGTGGTGACCATGACGGCTGTCGAGCGGCCACACGTCCTGGTGGTCGAGGACGATCACGCGGTCGGCGACGTCTTGCGTCGCTACCTCGAGCAGGAGTCGTACGAGGTCACGGTCGCCACCGACGGGGCGACGGGGCTGGCCGCCGCCCGTGAGCTCGCGCCCGACCTCATCGTGCTCGACGTGATGCTGCCGCGGCTGAACGGCCTGGAGATCTGCCGCGAGCTCCGCGAGACCGACGGCTCGGCGGTCCCGATCATCATGCTGACCGCGCTCGGTGAGACGGACGACCGCATCGCCGGGCTCTCCAGTGGCGCCGACGACTACGTCACCAAGCCGTTCAGCGTCAAGGAGCTCACGCTCCGGGTCGGCTCCGTGCTGCGGCGCAGCCTCGTGCCGGCCGGGACGCGCCCCGTCGCAGGGCTGCTGATCGACGGCGACCTGACGGTGCACCCCGTGGCTCGCGAGACCCTGCTGTCCGGCGCGGTCCTCCCGCTGACGACGCGGGAGTTCGACCTCCTCCACTTCTTCCTGCGGCACCCGCACGAGGTGTTCAGCCGCGAGGAGCTGCTCCGGCAGGTGTGGGGCTGGGAGTACGGCGACCACTCGACCGTGACGGTGCACGTCAAGCGGCTGCGCCACAAGATCGAGGCCGATCCGGCCGATCCGGCGCGGATCGTCACGGTCTACGGCCTCGGCTACCGCTGGGACCCGCAGCCATGAGCGAGCGCCAGCGAGGGAATCGTGTGGCAGCAATCATGCTGACGCCTCCGTATCGTTGGCTCTTCAGGGAGGCGTCAGCATGAGCGCGGACACGCTGCACGCGCTGGTCATCGGGCTGGTGGGCTCGCTCGGCGTCGTCGGGGTCGGAGCGCTCGTGCTCTACCTGTTGCGCGGTCGCGCCTTGACGACCTCGATCGTCCTGCTGACCCTCGTGCCGCTCGTCGCGATCATCGTCGGCGTGGTCGGCACGAGCCAGTTCATGTTCACGGCTGAGCTCCGCCGCACCGCGATCGTCTGGCTCGTCGTCACGGCCGTCAGCGTGCCGAGCGCGATCGTCCTCGGCAGCTCGCTGGCCCGCAAGATCGTGTGGGAGCGCGAAGCCCTCGAGCGTGAGCGCAGCGCCGAGCGATCACGCCGGGAGCTCCTCGCCTGGCTCAGCCACGACCTGCGTACGCCCATCGCCGGCGTGCAGGCCATGACCGAGGCCCTCGAGGACGGTGTCGTGTCCTCGCCCGAGGACGTCAAGCAGTACGCCCAGCTGATCCGTGCCGAGACGCTGCGGCTCGCCTCGATGATCGACGACCTCTTCGAGATGTCGCAGATCAACGCCGGGACGCTGGCCCTCGACGTCGGACCCATCGCGGTCGACGACGTCGTACGCTCCGCGGTCGAGGCTGCTCGGCCGACGGCCGAGCGTCACGGCGTACGCCTGGCTGTCGAGGGCCGTCCCCACGGCACGCTCGCGGTCGGCGCGGCACCGGAGCTCATGCGGGTGCTCCGCAACCTGCTCGGCAACGCGATCCGCCACACGCCCGAAGGCAGCACCGTCACGGTCTCGATCGGGTCCGACCGCTCAGAGGTCTGGCTGCGCGTCGACGACTCGTGCGGTGGCATCCCCGACCACGACCTCGCGAAGGTGTTCGACATGGGCTATCGCGGCTCGGAGGCACGCGAGTCCGACGGCCAGGGCGCCGGCATGGGCCTGGCCATCGCCCGCGGCCTGCTCGACGCCCAGTCCGGCTCGATCGACGTCCGCAACCACGACACCGGCTGTCAGTTCGAGATCCGCTTGCCGGCCGCCTAGGTCCGGTGCTTCAGCGCCGGCGCAACGGGTCCGTCGCCAGCTGGGCGAGGCCGACCTCGGGGGTGATCTCCGCGGTGAAGCCGAGCTGCTCGGCCGCAGCCCTCGGCGAGGCCACCACGTGCCGCACGTCGAAACGGCGGTAGTCGCCGGTCAGCTCCGGCGGTGTGCCCCCGGCAGCCTCCGCGAGCACAGAGGCCATCTCGCCGATCGTGAACGGGTGCCCCGACGCGACGTTGTAGGCAGTCAGACCCGAGGAGTGCGCCGCGACCTGCTCGACCGCGAGCACGTTGGCACGCGCGACGTCACTGACGTGCACGAAGTCGCGCACCTGCCGGCCGTCCTCGAACACCCGCGGCGCCTCGCCGCGCGCGATCGCCGAGCGGAAGATCGCCGCGACCCCGGCGTACGGCGTGTCCGCGGGCATGCCCGGGCCGTAGACGTTGTGATAGCGCAACGCGATCGTCCGGGCGTCGTCGAGCGTGCACCACGCGGCGGCGTAGTGCTCCTGCGCGACCTTGGACGCGGCGTAGCTCGTGCGCGGCAGGAACGGCGTGTCCTCGCCGATCTCCCGCCACGCGATGTCGCCACCGCAGACCGGGCAGCGTGGATCGAACCGGCCGGCAGCCAGATCGTCCTCACGACGTACGGCCGGCGGCACGTCGCCGTCGACCTGACACGTGTAGCGGCCGTCGCCGTAGACGACCATCGACGACGCGAGGACGAGGTCACGCACGCCGGCTCGTGACATCGCCGCGATCAACCGTGCCGTGCCGGCATCGTTGTGCTCGGCGTAGTCGGGCAGGTCCTGCGCGTCCACGCCGTTGCCGACCATGGCCGCTTGATGGCACACCACGTCGATCCCCTCGAGCACCTCGTCGAGAGGATCGCGGCGCAGGTCGAGGCGGTGGATGCTCGAGTCGTACGGCCCACCGGTCCCGTGCGCCTGCGGGAGGTACGCGTCGAGGCTCACCACCTCGTGATCCCGCTCCAGTGCCTGCGCCCTGATGTGCCCGCCGATGAAGCCGGCCGCACCGGTCAGCAGGATCCTCATGGCAGGTCGATCGGGAGGTCCATGCCGTCCACCGCGTGGGAGCAGCTGCAGTCGCGGTCCGTTCCGAGGCCGGCAACCACCGACGTGAGCGCCGACTTCAGGGTCTCGGTGTGGGCGGCGAACACCGCGAACACCTCGTCCATGCTGACCGCGCTCGCCTCGTCGACGCCGGCGTCATGGTCGGTGACCAGCGCCACCGTGGCGTAGCAGAGCGCCAGCTCGCGGGCCAGGACCGCTTCCGGATGACCCGTCATGTTGATGACCGCCCAGCCCTGGTCGGCGTACCACCTCGACTCGGCACGGGTCGAGAACCGCGGTCCCTCGATCACGACCATCGCGCCGCCGTCCACGGGACTCTGCTCCGCGAGCCCGCCGAGCAGGTGCGTGCGCAGCCTCGGGCAGTAGGGATCGGCGAACGACACGTGGCACGCGCCGGAGTCGAAGTACGTCTGGTGGCGGCCGGTCGTACGGTCGACGAGCTGGTCGGGCACCACGAACGTGCCGGGCCCGTGCTCGACCTGGAGCCCGCCCACGGCGCAGGGTGCGAGCACCTGCCGCACACCGAGGCTGCGCAGCGCCCACAGGTTCGCGCGGTACGGAACCCGGTGCGCCGGGAAGTCATGGTGCGGTCCGTGCCGCGGGAGGAACGCGACCGACCGACCCTCGACGGTGCCGATCGAGATGGGCGCGGACGGCTTCCCGTACGGCGTCTCGACCTCGACCGACCGTGGCTCGTCGAGGAACGTGTAGAACCCGGATCCGCCGATCACGGCGACGTCCGGGCGCTGGATGTCAGTCATGCCGTCGAGCATGTCACCTCGCACGTCCGCACGGGCGACGAGACGACGACGGTCACCGGCCCGTCACGGGTGCGACAGAACTGTTTGCCCTCTGGACCAATCATCCGCACCCCTCCGTGGCGAACCACGGGTGTCAGCAGATGACCCCACGACATACAACCAAGGATGTGGACCACATGAGCTCCATCAGCTCTCGCAAGAAGAAGATCGCCGGCCTCGCCATCGTCGCCATCGCAGCCCTGCCGCTCGCGGCGTGCGGTTCGTCAGGCTCCGACTCGGCATCGTCCGACTCCAAGGTGTCGGTCGCCAAGCCGGTCGCCCGGCTCAACGACCTCAGCACCGGCGGCACCACCGCCATCAAGCTCGACCAGGGCTTCGTCGACGCACTGACGTCGCTGAAGCTCACCCCCGGTGTCGTCGACGGCGCGAAGCTCGAGGACGGCTCGCTGATCTTCCCGATCACGGGCGGCAACGTCACCTACTTCAAGCCCGGCACGGCCAAGCCGTACGTCATCGGCCAGATCCAGCACGAGGCCTCCGGCCTGTCGCTGACCGCAGGCGACACCAAGGTCGAGCTGACCAACTTCAACGTCGACCCCGGCATCTCACGGGTCTACGGCGACGTCACGGTCAACGGCAAGGTGGCCGCCACCAGCGCGTTCCTGTTCCAGCTGCGCGGCGCGACCCTGAAGCCGCTGCAGGCCGAGGGCAACACCGCGATCCTCGAAGGCACCAAGGTCTTCATCAGCCCGGTCGCTGCCGGCCTGCTGAACAAGGTCTTCAAGACCGACGCGGTGACCAAGGACCTCCTGGTGGGCGTCGCGAAGATCACCGTCAACACCAAGTAGTCGACGGCACCTCCCTCCCCTGGGAGAAGCACAGTGGGCGCGTTTCCTCCGGGACGCGCCCACAGTGCTGTCCGGCCACGGACACGACAGGGGCCGCTGCTCCTCGGAACGTGAGGGTTTCCGCCCATCCCTGTGCCGCGCGGCAACGAATCACTCACAACAGGCACCGAGAACGGGAGAACGACATGGCAGCGAACGCCGCTCAGCTGAGGCTCGCGAGCCCCAGCATGCCCGGGGCGGCCGTCGACCTCGGCGATCTCCTGGTCCGCGCCGGCCGGGGCGATGAATCGGCGTTCGCCGACGTGTACGACGTCCTCAGTCCTGCCGTCTACGGCATGGCCCGGCGGGTCATCCGCGATCCCTCGCGTGCCGAGGAGGTCTCCCAAGAGGTCTTCATCCAGGTCTGGAAGAACGCGCCGAGGTTCGACCCTCGGCGTGGCAGTGCCCGGAGCTGGGTCCTGACCATGGCCCACCGCCGGGCGGTCGACGCCGTCCGCCACGACCAGGCGGCCACCAACCGGGAGCAGAAGTACGCCTCCAGCGACGCGCCCGCGTTCGACGAGGTCGAGGAGTCCGTCGCCCTCAGCCTCGAGCACGAACAGGTTCGCCGGTGCCTGGCCGGACTCACCGATCTGCAACGCGAGGCGGTCAACCTCGCGTACTACCAGGGCTACACCTACGCCGAGGTCGCCGAGGCGCTCGGCGTCAACCCGGCCACGATCAAGACCCGAATACGCGACGGCATCGTCCGCCTGCGCGACTGCATGGGAATCGAAGCATGACAACCGACCTGCACACCCTCCTGGCCCCGTACTCGCTCGATGCACTCGAGTCGTCCGAGAGCGCCCGCTTCGAGGCCCACCTCGAGCAGTGCTCCGCCTGCCGTTCCGAGCTGGCTGGATTCCAGGCGACGGCGACACGGCTCGGCGACGCGGTCGCTCTCACGCCGCCCGCAACCATGCGGTCCCGAGTCCTCACCGAGATCGTGCGAACCCCTCAGGAGCGGCCCGTCGTGACCACGATCGCCCAGCGGCGCGGCCTCAGGTCCGCCGTGCCCCGGCTCGTCGCCGCGGCGGCGTTCCTGGTCGGCACCATCGGTGTCGGCGGCTACGCGATCGAGCGCGACAACGCGCACGAGGCCGACGTGCGCAGCACGGCCATCACGTCCGTCCTGGCCGCACCCGATGCAGCCACCACCTCCAAGACGTTCTCCACCGGCGGCAACCTCCGCCTGGTCGCCTCGCCGGCGAAGGACTCGGCGGTCATCGTGGCCAACGATCTCGCGCCGCTCAAGGGCCACAAGGTGTACCAGGTCTGGATGGTCAACGGTGCCGGATCGAAGTCCCAGGGCACGTTCACGAGGAGCGGCACGATGATCATGCACGGTGCCGGTGGCGCGGACTCCGTGGCCATCACCGTGGAGCCCGAAGGCGGTTCGAAGCAGCCGACCACGGCTCCGATCGTGACGATCGCGATATGAGCCAGGCATCCGCCCTCCTCCGCCTGGTCGAGGACAGCGTCGGGCTCGAGCTGCCGATCCGCCTGCGCAGCTGGGACGGCAGCGAAGCCGGTCCACCCGGCGCGCCGACCGTCGTGATCCGGAACCGCCGAGCACTGCGGCACGTCCTGTGGAGCCCAGGAGAGCTGGGGCTCGCCCGCGCGTACGTCCAAGGCGATCTCGACGTCGAGGGCGATCTCGGCGAGGCGCTGCGGTCCCTCTGGGACGCGGTCCGCAACGCTCGTACGGCCGACGGCTCGGCCGGCCGGCCGCGGCTCGGCCCGAAACAGGTCGCCCGGGCGGCGGCGCTGGCCGTACGACTCGGTGCGATCGGTCGCTGCCCGCCGCGACCGGCGGCGGAGTCCGCCCTGACCGGCGAGCTGCACAGCACGGAGCGCGACCTCGCAGCGATCTCGCACCACTACGACCTGTCCAACGACTTCTACGAGCTGATCCTCGATCCCAACATGGCGTACTCCTGCGGCTTCCACACCACGCCGGAGCTGAGCCTCGAGGACGCGCAGACCGCCAAGCTCCATCTGGTCTGCCGCAAGCTCGGGTTGCAACCCGGCATGAGGATGGTCGACATCGGCTCGGGCTGGGGCTCCCTGACGCTGTTCGCCGCCGAGCACTACGGCGTCCACGTCACGGGTGTGACGCTGTCGGTCGAGCAGCGCGACTACGTCATGGGCAAGGCAGCCGAGCGCGGGCTTCGGGACCGGGTCGACGTGAGCCTGCGCCACTTCCGTGACCTCGAGGCGTCCGGCGTACGAGACGCGGAGATCGACGCGATCGCCTCGATCGAGATGGGCGAGCACGTCGGCGACGCCGAGTACGTCGTGTTCGTCGACTCGATCCGCCGCTATCTCAAGCCGGGTGGCCGGGTGCTCATCCAGCAGATGTCACGCAGCAACGACACGCTCGGCGACCGTCCCGGAGGCGGTCCGTTCATCGAGACGTACATCGCTCCGGACATGCACATGAAGCCACTAGCGAAGACCATCGGCCTGATCGCGGCGGCCGGCCTCGAGATCCGGGACGTCCAGGCGATGCGTGAGCACTACCCGCAGACCGTCGCGGCCTGGGCCGCGAACCTCGAGGACAGCTGGGACACCGCGGTCAAGCTCGTCGGCGAGGAGAACGCCCGCGTGTGGCGGCTCTATCTGGCGGGCGGGGCACTCGCGTTCGAGGAGAACCGCATGGGCGTCGACCAGATCCTGGCGGTCAGGCCGAGTGCTCGCGGAGTCAGCGGGATGCCGTCATCGCCGATGGCATGGCTCCCGGTCACCAGCTGAGGCCGCGAACGATCCACAGTGCGTTTCAGTCGGTGGCGTCGCGGAACAGCTCTGATGCCGGTCCGACGATCAGGGGATCAGCCCGGGTGACCAGCTCGTGGTCCTTGTTGTCGTAGTCGAACTGCGCCAGCACGTGCCGCATCGACTCGACGCGCGCCCGCTTCTTGTCGTTGCTCTTGACCACGGTCCACGGCGCGACCCAGGTGTCGGTGCGCGCGAACATCGTCTCCTTCGCGCGCGTGTAGGCGTCCCACTTGTCGAGCGACTGCAGGTCCATCGGCGACAGCTTCCACTGGCGTACCGGGTCGACCTGGCGGATCGCGAAGCGCGTGCGTTGCTCGGACGCCGAGACCGAGAACCAGAACTTGATGAGGTGCAGGCCGTCGTTGACGAGCATCTTCTCGAACGTCGGTGCCTGCCGGATGAACTCGTCGTACTGGGCGTCGGAGCAGAATCCCATGACCCGTTCGACGCCGGCTCGGTTGTACCAGGACCGGTCGAACATCACGATCTCGCCGGCAGCCGGCAGGTGCTGGACGTAACGCTGGAAGTACCACTGCGACTCCTCGCGCTCGCTGGGCTTCTCGAGCGCGACGACACGCGCACCACGCGGGTTCAGGTGCTCGGTGAACCGCTTGATCGTGCCGCCCTTGCCCGCAGCGTCGCGGCCCTCGAACACGACGACGAGCCGTCCGCCGGTGCTCTTGATCCAGTTCTGCAGCTTCAGCAGCTCGATCTGCAGGAGGCGCTTCTGCATGTCGTACTCCTGGACGTCCATGCGTGCCGGGTACGGGTATCCCTCACGCCAGGTGTCGATCGGCCGTCCGCCTTGGTCGAGCAGGATCGGGTCGTCGTCCTCCGTGTCGAGGACGGAGTAGTCGCCCAGACGGTCGATGTCGACGCGGAGCGGCGTCCCGAAGTCAGTGGTCATGCGGGCAACGTACGGTCCGGCGACGGCCATGGGGTGGATGCTCAGCGACGCGGCGGTGAACAGCGCTCACATGGGCGTGATAGACCCGTCACGTGGTCATGGATGCCGGCACGGCGGCTCGCGGGCGGCTCGTCGTCGCCTGGACCACCGCAGCAGGTGCCGACCAGCAGCTGGCCCGGCTCGCCGCGTCCTTCATCGGTGCTGGCGACGGTGACGCTCGCATCGTCCGCGCGTGCCGATCGTGCGGCAGCGACCGGCACGGCAAGCCGTACGTGGTCGGGCTCGACAGCCCGGTCCACGTGAGCCTCAGCAGGACCGGCGGACTCGCCGCCCTTGCGGTGACCGACGCCGGCCCGGTCGGGATCGACGTCGAGGCGCTGCTTACCGGCGGCGCATCCGACGTGGCGACCTGGGTACGCAAGGAGTCCGTCGTCAAGGCGACGGGCCATGGCCTCACGGTCGACCCGGACCTCGTCGAGGTGACACCACCCGGCTCGGCTCCGGCGCTCATCGGGTGGCCCGAGGACGAGCCCTTGGGCTCACCCGTCTGGATGTACGACGTGGAGTGCCCTGCGGGCTACGTCGCCGCTGCGGCGGTGCTGTCGGACGCCGCTCCGGAGCTCACGCCTGGGGCAGCGCCGGAAGGCTGACCTCACGCAGCCACGCGTCGAACAGCCCACCCACCGAGGCGCCGCACATCTCGCCGGTCAACGCGATGAAGTCGTCCGTCGACACCGAGCCGTGGGCATGGCGCTCGGTCCACGTCTGAAGGAGCTCGAAGAACCGGGTGTCACCGACGTCCGTGCGCAGCGCGTGCAGCAGCAGAGCCCCACGCTTGTAGACCCGGTCGTCGAACATCAGGTCGGGGCCGGGGTCGCCCAGCAGGAAGTCCTGCTCGAGGCCGGCCAGGCGGTCCCAGTGCAGCTGCGCATGGTCCGCAGCGGGCTCGCGACCGGACTCCTCCGACCACAGCCACTCGGCGTAGCAGGCGAAGCCCTCGTGCAGCCAGATGTCGCGCCAGCTGGCGAGCGTCACGCTGTTGCCGAACCACTGGTGGGCGAGCTCGTGGGCGACGAGGCGTTCGCTGTCCCAGTCGTCGGTGGCGAAGTTGGAGCCGAAGACCGCGAGTCCCTGGGCCTCGAGCGGGATGTCGAGCTCGTCCGCGGTGATGACGGCCGTGTAGGACGCGAAGGGGTAGGGCCCGAACAACCCCACGAACGTGCTCATCATCTCGTCCTGCCGGGCGAACGGCCCGCCACTGGTGGCCTTCTTGCCTGCGGGATGGACCGTGCGTAGGGGCACGGTGCCGCCCGACTCCACCACGTCGTAGCGGCCGATCTGGACTGTCGCCAGGTAGGTCGCCATCGGCGACTCCTCGACGTGGCGCCACGTCGTGCCCGCGGACCGGCGGCGCTTGCTCTCGAGGACCCCGTTGGCCACGACCCGATAGTTGGAGGGCGCGGTGATCTCGATCGCGTACGTCGCCTTGTTGGCCGGCCGGTCGTTGCAGGGGAACCACGACGGCGCACCGTGCGGCTGGGACGCGACGATGACCCCGTCGGCGAGCTCCTCCCAGCCTGCGTCGCCGTCGAGGCCCGGCATGGGCTGGGGCGATCCGGCGTAGGATACGACGATCGTGAACGTGCTCCCGGCGGCCACGGCGGCACGGGGGCGTACGACCAACCGGTGCTTGCGCTGGGTGTACTTCGCGACGGGCGATCCGTCGACGCTGACCTTGGACACCCGCAGGCGGTAGAGGTCGAGCTCCAGCTCGTCGAGCTCCTCCAGCGCCGTCGCGGTGATGGTGGCGCGACCTGACAGCCGGTTCGACTCGACGCTGTAGTCGAGCTGCAGGTCGTAGTGCGTGACGTCAAACGACAGGTCGCCGTGGTCCGGGACGTAGCGGTCGTCCTCGACACCGACTGCTGCGGCGCGCGTCACCGCGGAGCCGCGATGTCGTCTTCGGCCCACGGCCCGATCGGGTTGCCGATCCAGCGGGTCTTCTTCGGCACCGACTCCCCGCGCATGACGAGTGACACCGGACCGATCGAGGCGTGCGCACCGATGGTCGCGGCCGGGAGGATGACGCTGTGGGGTCCGAGCGTCGATCCTGGCTCGAGCGAGACGGTGTCCATGCTGAGTATCCGATCATGGAAGAGGTGCGTCTGCACCACGCAGCCCCGGTTCACCGTGCTTCCCGCCCCGAGCGTGATGAGGTCTGCCTCGGGCAGCCAGTACGTCTCGCACCACACGCCGCGCCCGACACGCGCGCCCAGCGACCGCAACCAGAGGTTGAGCACCGGCGTGCCCGACGCGGTTCGCGCCAGCCAGGGCGCGCCCAGCACCTCGACGAAGGTGTCGGCGAGCTCGTTGCGCCACACGAAGCTGCTCCACAACGGGTGCTCGGCGGGGCGGACCTTGCCGACCAGGGCCCACTTCGCCCCGGCGGCCGCGAGAGCCGCAATGGCCCCTGCGGCGATGAGCACGAGGCCCGACAGGGCTGCCGCCACCGGCCAGCTCCCGGCAGCGAGCCGCTCCAGCCCGACCACGACGACCAGCCCGAGCAGTCCGTTCAGGACCAGCGGGACGGCGCGGGCCAGCTCGACCAGAGCCCGGAACGTCCGTACGCGCCGAGGCGGTGCATGCGTCCTGCTGTCGTCGGCCTTGCCAGAGGATCGACGGAGCTTCTGCGGCGGGCTGCCCAGCCAGGACGTGCCGGCCTTGGCCTCGGACCGACGCGGCGCGGCCGAGAGCACCGCGACCAGCCCGCCCTTGGGGACCTTGCGACCCGGCGCCGTCATGCCGGAGTTGCCGACGAACGCTCGACGGCCGATCTTGACCTGCTCGATCCGCAGCCAACCGCCACCGAGCTCGTACATGCCGAGCATCGTGTCGTCGGCGAGGAAGGCGCCGTCGTTGACCGAGGTCAGGGCCGGCAGCATCAGCACGGTGGAGGCCTCGACCCCCTTGCCGATCTTGGCGCCGAGCAGCCGCAGCCACCAGGGCGTGAGCGTGCTGGAGTAGAGCGGGAAGAGCCACGTGCGCGCCTCGTCCATCAATCGCACGACCGACCAGGCCTGCCATCCCGGGACGCTGTGCACGGGGTAGGTGCCGCTGGTCAGGCCGATCGACTGCAGCCTCACCGCCGCCAGCACCAGCAGGGCGAGCGCGACGAACCCGGCCAGCACACCGAGCGGCGCCGCTATCGCGAGCCGGGTCAGTGCCTCGCCAAGGCTGTCGGCCGACCGGACGAGGGGAACGACAGCAAGCGCGCCGATGCACACGGCGAGCACTGGCAGCAGCGCAATGCCGCCGGCCACCAAGGCGTACGCGAGGGTCCAACGGCGCCGTCGTGGCGCTCGCGTGCTGGTGAAGGGCCCGCGTGCGGGACCTTTGCGTCGGGCTGGAGCGCCGGACCAGTACTCGCCGTCCGGAACCACGCCGAAGACCGCCGAGCCCGGTCCGATCTCGGCTCGGGCCCCGATCCGGGAGCCGGGACCGAGCAGGCTGCGCACCCCGATCCGCGCGTCCGACCCGACGGTGACGGTGCCGATGTGGAGCGTGTCGCCGTCCAGCCAGTGCCCGCTGAGATCGACCTCCGGCTCGATCGACGCGCCGTTGCCGATCTCGATCAACCCGGTGATGGGTGGCAGCGAGTGCAGGTCGACGTCGGACCCGATCCTGGCGCCGAGCATTCTCGCGTACGTCGTCAGCAACGCCGCGCCGGAGAGCGACCCGGCGCGCAGCTCGTCCGCGAGGTGCTCGGCGAGCCACAGGCGCAGGTGCACCCCGCCACCGCGCGGATGAGCACCCGGCGTGACACCGCGCAGGAGCATGCGGGCGCCCAGCGCAGCGAGGACCATCCGCCCCGGTGCCGAGATCAGGAGCAGCCAGCCGAGAGCGATCCAGCCCCAGGAGATCTGCGGCAGCCAGGACCAGCTGACCATCGACGCGACGAGATGGTTGCCGGCCGCCAGCCACGTCAGCCACCGCAGACCACTCAACGTACGCAAGGGGATGGTCAGGACGATCTGCGCCGCCTGGGTCGCGGTCCGCACGGGCCGGACCGGAGAGTTCTGCCGGGTGGGTTCGCCCGACATGGCGTCGAGCATCGAGGCGAGAGCCGCGACCGACGGGTTCTCGTAGACGTCGGCAACGGTGACGTCGGGGAACTTCTCCCGCAGCCGGCCCACGAGCTGCGCGGCGCTCAGGCTGCCACCGCCGAGGACGAAGAAGTCGTCGGCTGGGCTCGTCACCACGGCGCCGAGCAGGTCGAGCCAGATGGTCTTGAGCCAGGCAGCGGTCCCTTCGAGGTGGGTCGCCTCGGCCGACGCGTCAATGCCCGGCAACGGCCACGGGAGCGAGTCCCGGTCGATCTTGCCTGAGGTGCGGGTGGGCATGGTGTCGAGCCTGGCGAGCCGGGGCACGAGCGCCTCCGGCATCTGTCCCCGCAGCACGGTCAGGGCCGCGGTCAGGTCGAAGGCAGCATCGGTCGCCACGTAGCCGACGAGGATGCGGTTGCCGGCCTCGGTCGTCCGGATCGCGGCAGCTGCGGCCGCCACCCCGGGCAGTCCCAGCAACGCGCTGTCGATCTCGCCGAGCTCGATGCGCCGGCCGCCGATCTTGATCTGTTCGTCGGCTCGACCGACGAACACCAGGCCCTCCCCGTCGTACGACACCAGGTCGCCGCTGCGATAGGCGCGATCCCAGCCCAGTGTCGCCATGGCGGCGTACTTCTCGGCGTCCTTGGCCGGGTCGAGGTAACGCGCGAGCCCGACACCACCGATGATCAGCTCACCGGTCTGGCCCTGCTGTACGTGCCGCCCGTCGGCGTCGACGACGGCGAGGTCCCAGCCGGCAAGCGGCAGCCCGATGCGTACCGGAACGCCCGCCTCGAGCGGCGCAGCGCACGCCACCACGGTCGCCTCGGTCGGCCCGTACGTGTTCCACAGCTCGCGGCCCGGTGCGGCCAGGCGCTCGCCGATCTCGGGCGGGCACGCCTCGCCACCGACGATCAGGAGGCGTACGTCGTCGAGCACGCCGGGTGGCCACAAGGCGACAAGAGTCGGGACGGTCGAGACCACCGTGATGCCGTTGGCCACCATCCAGGGCCCGAGGTCGCTGCCGCTCTTGACGAGGGAACGCGGCGCGGGGACGAGGCAGGCGCCGTGTCGCCAGGCAAGCCACATCTCCTCGCACGACGCGTCGAACGCCACCGAGAGCCCCGCCATCACCCGGTCACCCGGGCCCAAAGGCGCGTCCTGCATGAACAGCGCTGCCTCGGCGTCGACGAATGCCGCGGCGGATCGATGCGAGACCGCGACGCCCTTGGGCGTACCCGTCGACCCTGAGGTGAAGATGACCCACGCGTCATCGGCCGGCAGGGGCTCCTCGTCGATCGAGACGGCGCTGCCACCGCGGCGCGAGGTGATCACCAGCTCGTTGCCGACGACGGCCGCGACATCGGCCTCGGCGAACACCGTGCGGGCCCGGGAATCCGGGTCGTCGACGTCGACCGGCACGTACGCGGCGCCGGCGACGAGGATCCCCATGATCGCGACGTAGAGGTCGATGGTCCCGGAGTCGACCCGGACGCCCACCCGGTCACCGCGTCCCACCCCACGCTCGCGCAGGGCGGAGGCGAACGCGTCAGCTGATTCGCAGAACTCCTCGTACGTCAGGACGTTCGACCCGTTGTCCAGCGCCGAGGCGTCCGGGTGCGCCAGCGCGGTCTGCCGCAGGATGTCGACCAGCGTGCGTACCGGCGGCGCCTGCGTCGCTCGGAGGAGCGGTGAAGGGGCCTCGGACACCAGCGGGCTCAGATCTGATGTCGACACTGAACACACCTTGGAGCAACGACGTGAACGTCCGGTGAATCACCGGACCCGCAACGTTCACCTGGCGTTGGTTGTCCGCCTCACCCGCCGGCCGTAGATTCGATGACGAGCCGGCGGGTGAACAGTCCTCGCCGGTGCACACAGGCTCAGCGTGCTGCTTCAACCTCCATGGGCGCCCTGAGCGACTGGGCCCCTCGCCGACCACCCGGCTCGAGGGGCTCCGTCATGTGTCGGGGTCGTCGGCGCCACCGAGGCTGCGTCGCAGCCAGTCCTCGATCCCCGCGACGTGCGCCAGGGCATGCGCCGCGGCAACGCTCGGCCGACCCTCGGCGATGGCCAGCGCGATCGCACGATGCTCTCGGCGCGTCTGCTCGAACGAGTCCTGCTGGGTCACGCCGCGCCACACCCGCGCCTGATGGGTCCGGGCGGCGACGCTGTCGGCGAGCAGGCACAGCACCGAGTTGCCGGCGGCGAGCGCGATGCGGTGATGGAACTCCAGGTCGTTCACGACCCAGGCCTCGACCGAGTCCTCGACACCGACCGAGTCCACCAGCGCCAGCAGGTCGGCGGCCTCGTCGGGAGGCATCAGCAGCGCCGCCTTCTCGGCGGCCAGCGGCTCCAGCGCGCGGCGCACCTCGAACAGGTCGAGGATGTCCGAGTCCTGGTGGAAGTCGATGACGAACGTCAAGGTCTCGAGCAACAGCTCGGGCTCGAGACTCGTCACGTACGTGCCGTCGCCCCGGCGTACGTCGAGGATGCGGATCATCGAGAGCGCACTGACCGCCTCGCGCAGCGAGCCCCGGGAGATGCCGAGCTGCTCGGCCAGGTCGGCCTCGCGGGGCAGGCGATCACCGGGCTTGAGGCGACCGTCGAGGATCATGTCCTTGATCTTCGAGATCGCGTCGTCGGTCAGTGCCATGTCACTCCGTTCTCGCTCGGTGGCCGGGCAACCTCAGCTGGCGGGCCGGGTTCGCAAGCCTGCCATGCCGCCGTCGACCGCGAGCGTCGTTCCGGTGGTCGACGTGGCCAGCGGACTGGCCAGGTACGCCACCGCGTGCGCGACCTCATGGGGGCTGACGAGCCGGCCGTGCGGCTGACGGGCCGTCATCGCCGCGCGCTCGGCGACCGGATCGTCCGCCTTCTCCAGCAGGCCGGTGACGAAGTCGGTCTCGACCGTTCCGGGATTGACGCTGTTGACCCGGATGCCCTCGCGGACGTGGTCCGCGGCCATCGCCAGGGTGAGCGCGTGGACGGCACCCTTGGTGGCCGAGTAGAGCGCCCGCTCGGGCAGTCCGGCGGTTGCGGCGATCGACGAGACGTTGACGATCGCCGGGCTCGGCGACTGCCGCAGGTGGGGCAGGGCGGCACGGGTCGTCCGGACGACGCCGAAGAGGTTGACGTCGAACACCCGCTGCCAGTCGGCGTCGGTGTTGTCCTCGACCGTGCCCTTCGCGCTGATGCCGGCGTTGTTGACGACGATGTCGATACGTCCGAGCGTGCGCACGACCGTCTCGATCGCCGCACGGACGCTGTCGTCGGAGGCGACGTTCGCCTCGACGGCGAGCGTGCCCTCGGGGGCGGCGCCGGGATTGAGGTCGAGGATCGCGACCGAGGCGCCGCGGTCGTGGAGCTCCGAGGCGATCGCTGCCCCGATGCCGCTGGCACCACCGGTGACGATCGCGACGAGGCCCTCGAGCTCCGCGCTCATCGTGCCGCCTCGTGCGCGACGACGTCCTGGCGCTGCCGGCCGAGGCCGTCGATCTCGAGCTCGACCACGTCTCCCGGCTGCAGGTAGGGGAACCGGCCCGACAGCGCGACACCCTCGGGCGTACCGGTCAGCACGACGTCACCGGGATCGAGCACCATGTACTGGCTCAGGTGATGGATGATGTGGGCGACGTCGAAGATCAGGTCCGCCGTCGACGAGTCCTGGCGGGGCTCCCCGTTGACCCAGCTGCGGAGCCGCAGGTTGGCGTGGTCGACCTCGTCCGGGGTGACCACCCACGGGCCGAGCGGGCTGAAGCCGGGCGCGATCTTGCCCTTGCTCCACTGCCCGCCGGACTCCTCGAGCTGGAACGCCCGCTCCGACAGGTCGTTGGCCAGCACGAATCCCGCCACGTGGTCGAGGCTCTGCTCGACCGAGTCGAGATAGGACGCCCGTCGGCCGATCACGATGCCCAGCTCGACCTCCCAGTCGGTCTTGGTGCTGCCGCGCGGGATCGTCACGGTGTCGTTCGGCCCTGCGATCGTGTTGGCGGCCTTGAAGAACAGCACCGGCACGCTCGGCGGCTCCGAGCCGGACTCGGCGGCATGGGCGGCGTAGTTCATGCCGATGCAGACGATCGTGCCGGGCTTGGCGATGGGTGCACCCACGCGGAGCGTCTCGGCATCGGGGACGACGGGCAGCGTGTCCGCAGCCACGGCAGCACGCACCCGGGCGACGCCGTCCGAGGCCCAGAACGTCTCGTCGATCTCGTCGGTGATCGACGAGATGTCGAGGATGCGGTCCTCGACCTGGACGACAGGGGTCTCGCTGCCCAAGGGGCCGAGCCGGGCAAACTTCATCAGAATCCTTCGCAGACATTCGATCTTTGGTCGAGGCGTCGCGCGCCATTGCGCGGCATTCCGGTATCTTGACGGATCAAACATCCGATGTCTAGTCTCGGGGGTGTGGTCACCTATCTCGACACGCACCTGCACTGCTGGGACCGACGACTCTTCTCCTACGACTGGCTCGACGGCACCCCGTTCCCCGAGCAGTTCACTCCGGCCGATCTGGCCGGCCAGAGCCCGGGCTCCCTGGGCGCGGTGTTCGTCGAGGCCGATCGCACCGCCGACCAGGCCCCGGCGGAGGCCCAGTGGGCCGCGCAGCTGCACGCAGGCGGCCCCGCCATCGCCGCGGTCGTGGCGTTCCTGCCCATCGAGCGCGGCGACGCCGTCGTCGCGGACCTCGACGTGCTGGGCCAGGTTGACAAGGTCACCGGTGTCCGCCGACTGCTGCAGGACGAGCCTGCCGAGTTCTTCGACGATCCCGCCGTCGCAGCCGGACTGGTCGCCGTCGGGCGCGCCGGGCTGACGTTCGACGCATGCGTCCGCGCCCACCAGCTCCCCGCGCTCGTACGTCTGAGGCAGCGCGCCCCCGAGACCACCGTGGTCCTCGACCACCTCGGCAAGCCGGACATCGACGACACCTGGGGCAGCCCGTCGACGACGCAATGGCTCGAGGACCTGACGACGCTGGCCCGGGAGCCGAACACCCTCATCAAGCTCTCCGGCCAGGGTTCGGCGACGGATCCAGCACGTACGTTCGACCGCGCGCACCCGTTCGTGGGTGCCGCCCTCGAGGTGTTCGGGCCGGACCGCTGCATGGTGGGCAGCGACTGGCCGGTGTCCCGCCGCGACGGTGAACCGTACGAGGCGTGGTTGGACTTCGTGGCCACCTCGTTCGGCCTGACGGAGGCGGAGCAGGCACTCGTGCTCCGCACCAACGGCGCCACGACGTACGGGATCGCGCTCGACTAGCCCCCTGAGAGGTGCCAGGCGAGGGTGAGGTCGCGCCAGGGACCGCCCGGCTCGCCCGGTTCGGGGTCGAGCTGGCACGGGTCGGTCAGCTCGAGCCACCGCTGCATCTCATGGTCCTCGTCGAGCACCGCGAGGTCGGCGGCGAGGTCTTCGCCGACGTACTCGAAGTAGGCCACGAGCGTGTCGTCGCGCACGAAGATCGAGTAGTTCTCGATGTGCGCGGCCCGGATCCCGGCCTCGACGGCGTCCCAGACGGCCGCGTGCAGCTCCAGGTAGCGCTCGCGCATGCCGGGTCGCAGCTGCGTCGTCTGGCAGACCCGCAACGGCTCCCTCATGCTCCGAGCCACGTGATGTCGGGGGCACCCGGCTCGCCCGGGACCATGCGGAGGCCTGCGCGCTCCGGCCGTACGTGCGGGCCCGCGGGTGTCGCCCAGCCCTGGCCGACCGGCAGCTTCTCGATCAGCGCCTCGTCCAGCGTGATGCCCGCGCCCGGAGAGTTGCCCAGCACGATGCCGCCGTCGGCGATCTCCTGGTCGATGTGCACCCCGATGGGTTGCCCGAGGTCCTGGACCTCGGTGGTCAGGTGGTTCGGCATGGTGCTCGCCGCGTGCGCGATGATCGACGTGAAGCCGATCGGGCTCACCGGCAGGTCGTGCGCATGCGCCGCCACCGCGACGCGCAGCGCGTTGGTGGTCCCCCACCCGCTGTTGAACTGCACCACGTCGACGGCGTCGGCGTCGAACAGCGGGCGGTACTGCTCGAGACCCGTCAGGTTCTCGCCGGTCGCGACGCCGGTCCTGACGCTCCTGCGCACCTCCGCCAGGCCGTGCGCGTCCCAACGGCGTACGGGCTCCTCGATCCAGGTCAGGTCGATCTCGGCCTCGATCCGCTGGATGTGCCGCACCGCCTGCGAGCGGTGCCACGACTCGTTGGCGTCGAACATCATGGCGGGCTGGGCGGAGTTCGTGGTGAGCACGTCCCGTACGAGGCGGAGCCGGCGGATGTCGTCGTCGGCGTTGCGCCCACCCTTGAGCTTCGCCTGGGCGAAGCCGGCGGCGGCGAACTGCTCGTAGAGCGCGTGCACCTCGTCGTCGGCGAGGCCGAACTCGAGGCCGGACGCGTAGCCGGGCACGAACCGCGTGCGGCCGCCGAGCATCCGCCACAGGGGCTCGCCGGCCATCTTCGCCTTGAGGTCCCAGAGCGCGTCGTCGATCGCACCGATCGACGCGAACACGCTGCCGGTGTGCCCGGACTTGAAGACGTACGACAGCATGCGGTCGTAGAGCGCCGTGACGCCGCGGGGGTCCTCGCCCTCGATCGCGGGGAAGACCCGGGCGAGGTCGCTCCGGCTCGACGGGCCGACGCTGATGCCCTCGTAGCCCTCGTCCGTGGTGAGGATCAGGACGTGCACGTCGGTGCGGGTCCCGACGCTCACGCCGTTGACGTCGCCGACCGGGCGGTGCCACTCGTGCTGCGTGAAGAGCTCGCGGTAGCCGGTGATCTTCATTCCTTGACTCCCCCGGCCGTCATGCCCGCCACCAGGAAGCGTTGCGAGAACAGGAACAGGATCAGGACCGGCAGCATCGACACGATCGTCGCGAGCGCGAGCGTCGGCAGGTGCATCGACTCCGACCCGGCCGCGCTGGGGTTGAACGCCGGCGTGGACGACAGCAGCGTCGAGAGGCCGACCTGCATCGGATAGCTGTCGCTCGACGGCAGCATGACGAACGGCAGGAAGTAGTTGTTCCAGTTCTGCACGAAGCTGAAGAACGCCACGAGGGCCACGACCGGCGAGGCCAGCGGCAGCGCGATGCGGGTGAAGACCTGCACCTCGCTGCAGCCGTCCAGGCGTGCCGCGGCGAGCAGGTTCCGCGGGATGCTCGACGAGAAGTAGATGTAGGTCAGGTAGACGCCGAAGGGATAGAACGAGAACGGCAGGATCACCGACAACGGCTGGCCGACCAGGCCGACCTTGTTCATCTCGAGGAACACCGGCAGCACCAACGCCGTGTTGGGCATCAGCATCACGACGAGCGTGGTCACCATGAGCGTGCGGCGGAAGCGGAACTCGGTCAGGGCGAGCGCGTAGCCGGCCGGGATCGAGATGGCGAGGGTGATGACGAGCGCCGCGATCGAGTAGTAGGCCGAGTTGCGGATCCACTGCACGACCGCGCCGGACTGGAAGTCGAACAGCTGGCGCACGTTGGTCGTGAACGTGTCCCACGAGCCGATCGCGAACGGCGTACGCACGGCCAGCTCGTGCTCGGTCTTGGTCGTCGCGATGAGCAGCCAGGCCAGGGGCACGATGAAGAACAGCGTCGCCACGACGAGGACGAGCCCGATCATGGAACGGCCGCTCCATCCGGTGAGCCTCGAGGCCGTCCGGGCCCGGTCCACGCGGCTGCCTCGAGCCGCCAGGGTCGTACTCATACGTCCTCGGTTTCGAACAGGCCGCCCTTGGTGACGAACACGGCAGACAGCACCAGGGCGACGATGAGAAGCAGCACGGAGATCGCCGCGGAGCCGTTGAAGTCGTTCAGGTCGAACGCGTACTGATAGGCGAGCTGGTTGAGCGAGTAGTCGTTCGGGACGACGGCGTTGCTCGCCTGCGACAGCAGGGAGGGCTCGACGAACAGCTGGGTGCCGGCCGCGAGCGACAGGACCGCCATGTAGGCGATCCACTTGCGCAGCAGCGGCAGCTGGATGTGGATCGCGACCTGGACCGGGTTGGCGCCGTCGATGCGGGCCGCCTCCATGATCTCGGTCGAGATGTTGTTGAGCGCGCCGTACATCACGATGATCCAGCCGCCCGCACCCGTCCAGAACGCGATGATGGCGAAGATCAGCGGGAGGTGATCGGGCTGGATGACGTTGGTGAAGCTGTCCATGCCCATCGCGCGCAGCAGCGGACCAGCGGGGCTGGCGACCGGATCGAGCACGAACAGCCACAGCATCACGCTCGAGGCCCCCGCCAGGGCGCCGGGCAGGTAGAAGAAGAGCCGGGCGCTGGCACTCAGCCAGCGGGCCCGGATGGCGTGCACGACGATCGCGAGGAAGACCACGAGCACGAGCAGCGCCGCGAGCCAGATCCCGAGGAAGAACGCGACGTGCCGGGCGGCGGCGAAGAACCTGAAGTCGCCGATGACCTTCGAGAAGTTGGCGGTCGGCGTGAACCCGCCGTCGACATCGGTCACGGACAGGTAGATCGCGTAGAGCGCCGGCAGGACGCCGAACGCCAGCATGAACAACGCGTACGGCGTCACGAACAGCGCACCGATCGATCGCGTGCGGCCCTTGCGAACCTTGGTCATCCGTGCCGCCTCCTTCGGATGTGGGTGGTGATCGGCGGCCGCCGGCCGGCCCGGGGTCTCCGGGCCGGCCGACTGCGTGGTGGTCACCTCAGTCATTGACCTGGTAACCGTTGACCTTCGCCTGGTTCTTGATGGCCGTGCCCCAGGTGTCCAGATTGTCCTCGATCGACTTGCCCGAGGAGATCAGCGGCGTGATGGTCTTGGCCCAGATCGCCTCCTGGCTGAACGACGGGAAGCCCCAGCCGTCCCAGACCAGACCGGCGGCCGAGGTCAGGCCGGACAGGTCGGTCGCGTAGTAGCCCGAGGACTCCTGCTTCTGGACCCACTTGTCGGCTGCTGCCGCGTACGCGGGGTAGCCCGGGCCGAGGTCCACCTGGTACGCGTCGTCCGTGGTGACGAACTTCGCGAACGTGGCGGCGTTGGCCAGGTTCTTGGAGTGGCTCGAGATGAACCACGTGCCGCCGCCGACGTTGCCCGCCACGGCGGAGTCACCGTCCCACGCGAGCGGTGCGGCGACGCCCAGGCGGCCCTTGGGGACGTTGAGCGACTCCTTGTTGTTGAAGATCGCACCGGCGAACCACGCCGGTCCGGGCATCAGCAGGACCTTGCCGGTGTAGGTCTTCACGAAGTCGGGGGTGAAGACGCTCAGCTTGGTCAGCGACTTGTTGGCCACGAGGGTGTCGAGCATCGACGCGGCGCGCTTGCACTCGGTGGAGTCGGTCTTGACCGTCACCTTGCGGATGTCGGTCACGTCGTTGGCCTGGCACTTGCTCGACCACATGAACACCTCGGGCGTCCAGGTGTCGCCGACCGAGCCGACGATGTAGCCGGGGTGCTCCTTGGCGACCTTCTCGCCGAGCGCCTGGTACTCCTCCCACGTCTTGGGCACGGCGTAGCCGAACTTCTTCAGCAGCGAGCTGTCGTACCAGAGGACCGTCTGGGCCAGGTCGTTGCGGAGGCAGTAGACGCCACCGTCGACGGTGCACGGGTTGAGGGAGCCCTTGGCGAAGCCGGACAGCGTATCCGCGGGGATCAGGCCCTTGTCGAGGCGTGCGGCGAAGGGCTGCTTGCCGGCGACGCCCTGAGTCGCCCACGAGGCGTCGTTGTTCTGCGACGAGAAGACGACGTCGGGCCAGCCCTTGCCGGCGCGGTCGTAGAGGGACATCTTCGTCTTGAAGGAGTTGGACCCGTTGGCCGATCCGTCGTACGTGACGGTCTTGACCTTGATCGACGGGTTCGCCTTCTGGAACGCCTTCACCGCCGGGACGCGGGTCGCGTCGACCCACACGGTGATCGTGCTGTTCTTGTCCTGCTTGGCCTCGGAGAATCCGCGACCTCCGTCCGAGCTGTCACTTCCGCTGCTCGAGCATCCCGAGAGGACGGCCACGGCGGTCACGCTCAGGACGCCGAGAAGGCCGATCTGCCGAACCAGGCGGCGGGGTTGGATGCGGTTCATTCAGTTCCTCCACTGTCACAGGTCTGCCGTGGTCGGCAGCGGAGATAGCACATCATACGTGTGATGTTTGCGCAAGGGTTTTGTGTGAACCGGGTCACTTTTCTTGGGATACGCGCGGACTGATCAGGACTTGCGGGCCGGGTTGCGGCGCTCCCAGGAGCCCACGATGTGATCGGTCATGGCGCGTTGTGCCGCGGCGACGTCCCCGGCGGCGATGGCCTCGTAGACCGCGCGGTGCTCCGAGAGCGTCAGGTCGATGGCGTCAGCTGGCGGATCGCCCTCGAACCGGGCGAACGAGCGGGCGCGGCTGTAGAGCGTGTAGGCGATGTTGCTCGCCAGGAAGTTGTCGGACAGGTCCATGACGGTGCGGTGGAACACCGCGTCGGCCTCGCTGAACTGGGCGTAGTCGTCGGTCAGCGCCACCATCTGGTCGAGCGCCGCGGCGAGCTCGGAGCGCCCTTCCTCACCAGCGCGTTCCGCGGCCTGCGCGGCCATGACGCCCTCCAGCGAGCCCCGGACCAGGGTGAGCTCGTCGAGGGTGTGCAGCTCCTCGTCGTGGGCGATGACCGCGCCCAGCACGATGGGATCGAGGACGTTCCAGCTCGCGTGCGCGCGCACGAGCGTCCCGCGGCCCTGCTGCACGGCCACCAGACCCTTCTCCTCGAGCCGCTTCATCGACTCACGCACGATCGTGCGACTGACCCCGAAGTGCTCAGCCAGGGCGGCCTCCGGCGGAAGCGCCTGCTCCGCCTCGTAGCGACCGGCGACGATCGAGTCGACGATCGCGCGCATCAACATGTCCGACGGGCGCTCCCGGGTCTCGGGCGCCTGCAGATCCTTGATCTGGCCTCGACCACTCATGCGCGCTGACTCCATTTCCTCGGGGCGGTTCCTGACGTGGTGCGAGATCTCAACCGAGCCCACATGACCTCATACGTCCTATCATCTCGCCACCCGCGCAGATGCGGGCGACGGGGCGGGCCACGGCGCGCCGGGACGTCACGCGCGCACCAGCCCCTGGTCGGTCAGCGCGGTCCAGAACTCCTCAGGGATCGGGGCGGTCGCCCGCTCGACCGACGAGGTCGCGTGCGCTGCCGTACGGATGCCCAGCACCACCGACGCGATGTCGGGCCGCCGCAGCGGGAACTGGACCGCCGCGGACGGCAGGTCGACGCCGTGGAGGTCGCACACGGCCTGGATCTGTCGCGCCCTGTCGAGAATCGCCGCGGGCGCCGCCCGGTAGTCGAAGTGAGCGACATCCGGCACCGACGACGTGCTGAGGATGCCGGAGTTGTAGACGCCCGCAGCCACCACGCTGACGCCGCGCTCGGCGGCCATCGGCAGGAGGTCGTCGGCGGCGGACTGGTCGAGCAGCGTGTAGCGACCGGCGACCATCATGATGTCGACGTCGGTGCGGCGGACGAACTCGGCGAGCATCGCCGACTGGTTCATCCCGGCCCCGATCGCACCCACCACCCCTTGGTCGCGGAGCTCGACCAGTGCGTCGACACCCGTCGTGGAGGCCTCTTCCCAGTGGTCGTCCGGATCATGGAGATAGGCGATGTCGAGTCGGTCGAGGCCCAGCCGCTCGAGGCTGGACTCGACCGACCTCAACACGCCGTCCCGGGTGAAGTCGAAGACCCTCTTGGTCGCCGCCGGGACGACGAAGCCGTCGTCATCTTGTTGATCCGCCGTCTCCGGGGAGTCGACGAGCAGCCGGCCGACCTTGCTGGAGATGACGAACTCGTCGCGAGGCCGACCGGCCAGGGCGCGGCCGAGGCGTCGCTCCGACAGCCCGAGGCCGTAGTGCGGAGCGGTGTCGAAGTAGCGGATGCCCGCCTGCCAGGCGGCCACGACCGCGGCCTCTGACTCCGCATCGGTCGACTCCTGGAAGAGGTTCCCGAGCTGCGAACCTCCCAGGCCGAGCTCGGTCAACGATCCGCCTCGCCGGTAGTCCCGTCGCTTCATGGCTCCCACGGCTGACTGTCCCACGACGCTCCCTCATCCCGTTGCGAATCGGCGAGGACCCGCCGGCCCGGCTCAGTCTAAGGTATGATGTATTACCTATCAACTGGCCTTTCAGAGGCCGCCCGGATGAGATCGAAGGGACGAGCTCCGTTGCGCGCAGCCCAGTACGTCGGCGACAGAACCGTGAGGACCGAACGCCTCGACCCGCTCGAGCCGGCAGAAGGACAGGTGCAGATCACGGTGGCCTACACCGGCCTCTGCGGCACCGACCTGCACATCGTGCACGGCAACATGGACGCGCGGGTCGACCGCCCGCTGGTGTTCGGCCACGAGATGAGCGGCACGGTGGCCGCCACCGGACCCGGCGTCACGACGGTGTCACCCGGTGATCGCGTGACCGTGATGCCGCTGGACTGGGACGGGACGTGCCCGGCGTGCCTGGCCGGGCACCAGCACCTCTGCCATCACCTCAACTTCATCGGCATCGACTCCCCCGGCTCGCTCCAGGAGCTGTGGACCGTGCCCGAGCAGGTCGTCGTACGCCTGCCGGACGGCGCATCCCTGCGGCACGCTGCCCTGGTCGAGCCGGTGGCGGTGGCAGCCCATGACGTACGCCGGTCGGAGCTGACGGCGGGCGACAAGGTCGTCGTCCTGGGCGGCGGGCCGATCGGCGTGCTGATCGCCACCGTCGCCCGGCACGCCGGCGCCGAGGTCTGCGTCTCCGAGGTCGATCCGACCAGGCTTCAGCAGGTCGAGGCGCTCGGATTCCGTACGCTCAACGCCGCGCAGGAGGACGTCGAGTCCGTCGTCACCGAGTGGACGTCGGGAGCCGGCGCCGACGTCGTGTTCGAGGTGTCCGGCGCGCCGGCGGCGGTCCTGGCCGCCACCGCGCTGGCGAAGGTGCGCGGCACGATCGTCGTGGTCGCGATCCACCCGACACCTCGGCCGCTCGACCTGCAGCGGGTGTTCTGGCGCGAGCTGCGCATCCTGGGCGCGCGGGTCTATGAGCGCGAGGACTTCGACCGAGCCGTCCAGCTGATCGTCGACGGCGTGATCCCTGCCGAGGAGCTGATCACGGACGTCGTGCCACTGGAAGCCACGGCCGACGCGTTCGCGCGGCTCGAGGCCGGCACCGCGATGAAGATGCTCGTGGCCGTGCAGGACGGGGCGGCGTCATGACCGGCCCGTTCGACCTCACCGGACGGCTCGCCGTCGTGACCGGTGCCCGTCGGGGCATCGGCCTGGCGTTCGCCGATGCCCTCTCTGCTGCGGGCGCCGACATCATCGGCATCAGCGCGTCGATGGAGGCCGAGGGCAGCGCCGCGGCGGCCGCCGTCGAGAAGCACGGGCGACGCTTCGAGGCCAGGGCCGTCGACTTCTCCGACCGCGCTGCCGTCGAGGCGCTCGGCGCCGAGCTCGCCGAGCGCGAGATCGACATCCTGGTCAACAACGCCGGCACGATCGAGCGCGCACCCGCCGCCGAGCACTCGCTCGCGTCGTGGGACCGGGTCCTCGAGGTCGACCTGTCCAGCCAGTTCGCGCTCAGCCAGGCCGTCGGCCGAGGGATGCTCGACCGCGGCGCGGGCAAGATCATCTTCACGGCGAGCCTCCTGAGCTTCCAGGGCGGCATCAACGTGCCGGGCTACGCCGCCGCGAAGTCCGGGCTCCTGGGCCTCGTCCGCGCGCTGTCCAACGAGTGGGCCGGACGCGGCGTGACGGTCAACGCGATCGCCCCCGGCTACATCGCGACGGACAACACCCAGGCGCTGCAGGACGACGAGGACCGCTCCCGCGCGATCCTCGAGCGGATCCCCGCCGGCCGCTGGGGACGTCCCGCCGACCTCGCCGGGGCCGCGGTGTTCCTGGCCTCGCCGGCGTCGGACTACGTCAGCGGCATCGTGCTGCCGGTCGACGGCGGCTGGCTGGCGCGATGAACGACGTCGCCGCCCAGCTGTCGCGGCTCCGCATGGTCCCGGTCGTCGTGATCGACGACCCCGGAGCGGCGCGACCCATGGCCGAAGCGCTGCTGGCCGGCGGCATCGGGTGTGCAGAGATCACGCTGCGGACGCCCGCAGGCATCGACGCGATCCGGGAGGCTGCGCAGGTCGACGGCTTCATCGCTGGCGCCGGCACGGTGCTGACCCCCCAGCAGGTCGATGACTGCGTCGACGCCGGCGCTGAGTTCATCGTCAGCCCCGGGCTCGACAGCGATGTCGTGGCGCGCGCTCGTACGCGAGGGGTCGCGGTCATCCCGGGCGTCGCCACGGCCACGGAGGTCCAGCACGCCCTGCGACTCGGCCTGTCGCTCCTCAAGGTCTTCCCCGCGGCCTCCCTGGGTGGCCCCGCCTTCCTCACCGCCCTCGCGGGGCCGTTCCCCGACGTCAGGTTCCTGCCGAGTGGCGGCATCTCGCTGGAGAGCGCCGCCGACTACCTCGCCGTCCCGTCCGTCGCGGCGATCAGCGGCAGCTGGCTGACCCCTCGATCCGCGTTGCTCGACCGCGACTTCGCGGCCATCGAGCAGCTGGCCCGAGCCACGGCGACCACCCTGGCGGCGTCATGAAGCACGTCCTCACGCTCGGCGAGGCGCTCGGCGTCATCCGTACGACCGAGACGTTGGCAACCGCGGCGAGCCTCGGCGCAGGCGTTGGCGGCGCGGAGCTCAACGTCGCCATCGGACTGGCCCGCCTGGGCACCGGCGTCACGTGGCTGGGCCGCGTGGGAGCCGACGGCCTGGGTCGACGCGTGGTCCGAGAGCTACGGGCCGAGGGCGTCGACGTGATCGCACCGGTCGTCGACCAACCCACCGGCCTGCTCCTCAAGGAGCGCGACGCGCTCGGGCGTACGGTCATCACCTACCACCGCAGCGGCAGCGCCGGCAGCACGCTCAACGCCGCTGACCTGGGTGCCGTCGACTGGTCCACGTTCGGCGTCCTGCACCTCACCGGCATCACGCCCGCCTTGTCCGGCTCTGCCGCCACGACCGTGACCGAGGCCGTACGACGCGCGCAGAACGCCGGCCTGACGATCTCGTTCGACGTGAACCATCGCTCGCGCCTCTGGAGCGCCGAGGCCGCCACTCCCGTCTACCGCGAGCTCGCCGCACGGTCGGACGTGCTGTTCGCCGGGCTCGACGAGGCAGCCCTCCTGGTGGGTGACCCGACGTCTGATCCGTGGGACACCGTCAAGGCGCTCGGCAGCCTGGGTCCGTCGACGGTCGTCCTCAAGCTCGGCGAGCGCGGTGCCCTCGCGCGATCCGGGGAGGGCCGGGCGCGGGCGAGCGCCGTACGCGTGGACGTCGTCGACACCGTCGGCGCCGGTGACGCGTTCGTCGCCGGCTACCTGGCGGAGCTGACCCGGGACCGGCCCTTGACCGAGTGCCTCGAGACCGCAGTCGCGGCGGGTGCCGCCGTGTGCCGGGTGCCCGGCGACTGGGAAGGCGCCATCACCCGCGCCGAGCTCGCCGCAGAGGTCACCGACCCCGTCGTGCGCTGAGACGACGACGCCGGTGACACCTCGTCGAGGTGTCACCGGCGTCCTGTCGCTACGCCTGGTCCGCGGTCACGGAGCCGGGCAGCCCGGGAAGCCGGACTGGTTCGCGTTCAGCGCCGTGCGGTACTGCGGGGCGACGCCCGCCGCACAGATCACGTCGCGCGCACCCTGGGGCCAGTTGGTCCCGCTCACCTTCACGTTGTTGATGAGCTTGTTGTTGTGCGCGGCAGCGTTGGGGGCCGAGACTCCCCCGGAGTTGTACCAGTTGTTCTGGATGACGTTGTCGCTCGTGTTGTTGCGGAGGCTGTACGCGTTGGTGAACACGAACGAGCCACCCTGGACCACGTTGTTCTCCCACGTCATCGACCGCGAGCCCTCGTCGAGGTAGAGGCCGACACCGGAGATGTTGAACAGGTAGTTCTTCGCCACGACCGCTCCCGGGTTGGCCGAGAGGTTGTAGAGCGTGCCGCCGTCAGCGAACCGCGACTTGGTGTCGTGGACGAGGTTGCCCTCCACACGGGTGTTCTTGAGCGTGGTCGGCGTCGTGTAGAGCGTGTTCCACTTGTAGTAGCCACGATCGACGTAGTCGTTCGACCCGCCCGCATCGTTGATGCCCCAGCCGAAGCCGGTGTCGATGCCGTCGTACGGGACGTGCGAGACCTCGTTGTGCAGGATGCTCGCGTTCGTCACGTACGTGCTGAGGATGCCGCTGTTGTCCTTGTAGTCCACGGCGACCCGGTCGACGGTGTTGTTCTCCAGACGGATGTCCTTGTTGGTCATCCGTACGTCGCTGGGGTGGTGCGCGTCCGGCAGCACGCCACCGACGACGATGCCGTGACCGCTGTCCTCCATGAAGCGGTTGCCGACCACGTCGATGTCGCTGGCGCCGAGACCGACACCCGTCACGGTCGCGTTGGCGTCGTTGCCGATGCCCAGTGCCGACGAGCCGAGGTTGGTGAAGGTGTTCTCCGTGAACGAGACCCGGCTGGCGGCGGAGACCTGCACAGCCGCCGGCTCCTGGTACCAGCTCGTACGAGCGCGCTCGAACATCTCGCAGCCGCGCGAGCAGCTCGTGAACGCGTCAGCGGGGCGGTAGTCGTACGCCTCCTTGATGAACGTGCCGTTCTGCTGGTCGCCGTAGCCGTGGGTCGAGGGGCCGAGCCACGAGGTGCCGGAGAACTGGATGCCCTTGAAGGCGAGTCCTTCGACCGGCTCGTCGTACGTCCCGCCGATGCTGATCAGCGACTCCAGCCGCGGCAGCTCGATGCTGAGGCTGTTGGGGTCGACCCCGTCTGCGGGCTTGTAGTAGAGCGTGCCCTTGCCCGGGTCGATGAACCACTGCCCGGCCTGCGTCAGGAAGCTGAGCGAGTTGTCGAGGTACCAGCTCGGTCCGGCCAGGAACGAGTTCTGGACGGTGTCCCAGCCCCAGGTGTTGTTGTCCCAGGCCGACTGCGCCATGGTGATCTCCGTCGGGCTGATGCTCTTCACCGGCGAGTAGCGGTTGGTGAAGTCCCCGAGCGACTCGAACTCGATGCGTCCCTGGTCCGGGAGCGTCGCGAGGTAGCTGAGCGCCGGGTTCTTGATCGTCAAGCCCGTAGCCGTCGGCTGGACGTCCGCGTTCGCCAGTCGAATCGCGGCGCGAGGCGCGATCTTGCCGTCGACGTACAGCTGGCGGCTGTCCAGCCCCTCGGGAGTCTTTGCCTCCCAGATGCCCTTGCCGGCGTCGGACCTGGTCCAGCCGGAGACCTTCGAGGCACCCGTGATGACCGGGTGTGCGCCGGGGGCTGCTGCCCACGTGATCGTGTGGTCACCGCCGCCGTCGTTCGCGTCGAAGCTCAGCGGGTCGGACAGGCGGTACGTCCCGTCGGCGAGCTGGACGGTCACGTCGCCCTGCTTGGCAGCCGGCCGCACCACGTGCTGGGCGCGCTCGAGCGAGCACGGCTTGGCCTGGCTGCAGTGCCCGCCGTCCTTGCCGTCCGGCGCGGCGTAGTAGGTCGTCGCCGGTCGGGCTTCCGCGGCGGTCGGCGCGAGCGTCGACACCAGGACAATGCCGGTGCCGAGCAACGCGAGAGCCGCAGTCGTACGGCCACCCCGTCCCATCCTTCTCCGCGAGTATGACGTCAACTTCATGGTCGATCGCTTTCTCTCATCGTGGGCGTCGATGCCCCCGGAGAAGACTTATCATACGTATGACCTTTGTCACAAGAGACATGTGATGTTTCCGCTCGGCACGCCGCCGGCCGCGGGGTGCGACGCTCTGTCTCGGTTCCCCTAGACTCGTGCCGCCGCTTCCCGTCGACAAAGGACCTCTCGTGCCGGACCACGCCCAGATCGCCGCATCCATGACCTCCCCCGAGGCGTTCCTCGCCCTCACCGACGAGCCCAAGGTCATCGGCGCCGAGAAGCAGGCCAAGGCCGCCTTCGAGCTGTGGAGCCAGGCCGATGAGCGCTACGTCGGGACCTACCGCGGCTTCACCGCACCCGGCGGCAAGGGCACCGGCTTCGTGATCCGGGTGTTCTGGGACCCGTCGACGACGACGCCCGACCTGGCCGCCATCGACGCCGCGATCAGCTCCGCCCTTCCGGTCGACCTGATCCAGGCGGACGAGAAGGCGACCTACAAGGGGCGCAACAAGAAGCAGGCTGCGTTCTTCGGCTGGCAGGGCATGGGCGGCCGGCCGCTGTCGCTGTGGTTCCAGGAGCGGTTCGGTGTCGGCGCCTGCACGAGCCAGCTCTTCGACCGCTCGGACCTGACGCAGAACGTCGCCGTCGTCGCGGTCAAGGACGGCGTCGACCACCTGTGGTCCTTCACCGCCCCGGAGTGAGCATCCGGAGCGCCGCGCGCAACGCCGGCGGCTGGCTCCTGACGGCGGTCGGCGTCGTCGCGATCATCGTCCTGGTCAGCGGCGATCATCGCTTCTCCGGTGCCGCCCAGGTGACCGTGGCGATCGTTGCGGGGATCGCGTTGCTCGTCCCCGCCGCCGTGGGCGCTGCCTACATGCTGGTGCGGCGACGCAACCGCTCCGCCGAGGCGACGGCAGGTCAGCGTCCCGTCTCGGCGAAGTCACGCGCCCTGCAGACCTCGCTCGCATCGATGCTCGACCGGGTCAACGAGTCGACCGACGACGCCCTCGGGCTGCGACGGGTCGTGCTCGCCGACCGGCTGGAGCTCACCTCCGCCAACCTCGGCGAGCTCGACGACCCGTGGGAGGCGCTGTCGTACATCTGGTTCGTACGCCCGTCCCAGCCCGCCGACTTCCCGCAATCGCCGCGATTCGCGGGCCTGCCACTGTGGGCGCAGGACGCCGTGGTGCTGCTCGACCTGCGCCGCGAGCTTCAGCTGCGCGGCCTCGCACCGGCGCTCTCCGATGCCCAGGGCTTCTACCACCATGCGTACGGTCGCATCGCCCAGGCCGCGGCCCGGACCCGCAGCGCGGAGCTGCTCGATGTCGTGCGCGAAGGGCAGCGAGCAGCGATCGATCCCGCCCGGGGTGCCGAGCACGAGGTCCATGCCCGACAGCTGCTGGCCCTGCTCGACGACCGCGCCACCTGGGCAGAGCTGCTCAGGGCGACGTAGGTCGCACCTGACCATCAGGCGTACTGGGGCACCAGGTCCTCGCGAGCGAGCTGTGCCCACAGAGCGCCCGGCACGGGCTCGTCGAGACGGGCGACGTTGCGCCGGATCTGGTCAGGCGTGTCGGCGCCGACCACCACGGTGGTGACGCGCAGGTCGAGCAACGGGTAGTGCACGGCGGCCGTGGCGAGATCGACGTCGTGCTCGCGGCACACCGCCTCGATCCGCTCCGTGCGGGCCAGGACCTCGGGAGGAACCGCCTCGTAGTCGTAGGTCGCCCCTGCTCGTGCCCCGACGGCCAGCAGGCCACTGTTGAAGACGGCCGCAGCCACGACTCTGGTCCCGGTCCGGTCGCACGCCTCGAGGACGGCGGGAGCAGCCCCCTGGTCCAGGAGCGTGTAGCGATTGGCCACCATGACAAGGTCCGAGACCTCGGTCTCCACGGCGGCCAGCAGGGTCTCCGGAGTCATGGAGCCGCACCCCACGTACGTCGCCAGGCCCTCGTCCCGCAGGGCGGCGAGCCCGGCCATCCCGGTCTCCACGGCGTCCGCCCGGCCGGATCGCTCGGGGTCGTGGAGCAGGACGATGTCCACCCGGTCGAGGCCGAGTCGCTCCAACGATTCCTCGAGACTCGTTCGCAACCCGCCGGGGCTGAGGTCCCACACCCGCCGGAGTGGCGAGCTGACGGCGAACCCCTCGTCGTCGGTGGCGGCGTCGTCCGCATCCGGGTCAGGACGGAGCAGCCGTCCCACCTTCGTCGAGATCACGTACTCGTCGCGCGGCTTGCCGGCCAGGAAGCGCCCGAGACGGCGTTCGGAGAGGCCGAGGCCGTAGTGGGGAGCCGTGTCGAAGTAGCGCACCCCGGCTTCCCACGCGGCCTCGAGCACAGCTGCCGCCTCGTCATCGGATCGCTCGCGGTACAGGTTGCCCAGAGAGGCACAACCGAGCCCGATCCTGCCGAGCCGGGCCTCGCTCATTCCGGCGTCCACGTGTTGCCGACGACAGAGGCCGCCAGCATCTCCGCGCCGGAGCCGGCCGCCAGAGGCGACCGGTAGCGCCCGCCAGTGACGACCGCCGGTGTCACGAAGTGCTCGTGCAAGTGGTCCACGAACTCGATCATGCGCCCGTCGGTCGTGCCCGAGACGGCCACGAAGTCGAACATCGAGAGGTGCTGCACCAGCTCGCACAGACCGACGCCTCCTGCGTGCGGACAGACCCGGACGCCGAACTTCGCAGCCAGCAGCAGGATCGCGAGGTTCTCGTTCACGCCCGCGACACGGGTGGCGTCCATCTGCAGCACCTGGACCGCATCGGCCTGCAGAAACTGCTTGGCCATGACCCGGTTCGCCATGTGCTCGCCCGTCGCGACCGGTATCGGCGCGATGGCGCGGGCGATCTCGGCGTGGGCGAGAAGGTCGTCCGGATTGGTGGGTTCCTCCACCCAGGCAAGGTCGAACTCGGCCAACGTGTCCACCCATGCGACGGCCTCGTCGACCTCCCAGCGCTGGTTGGCGTCGATCGCGATGGCGACGTCCGGGCCGACCGCGTCACGGGCGATCTTCAGCCGCCGCCGGTCGTCGTCCAGGTCCAGACCCACCTTGAGCTTGATCTGCTGGAACCCGTCGGCGACAGCCTCCTTCGCGAGACGTTCGAGCTTGGCGTCGTCGTAGCCCAACCATCCCGGCGTCGTGGTGTACGCGGGGTAGCCGTCGGCCAGCAGGCGCTCGCGCCGCTCGTCACGGCCCGGCTCGGCGGCACGCAGGATGTCCAGCGCCTCATCGCGAGTCAGCACGTCACCGAAGTAGCGGAAGTCGACGAGCTCGACGAGCTCCTCGGGGCTCATCCGTCCGAGCAGGTCCCACAGCGGCAGGCCGGCGCGCTTGGCCTTCAGGTCCCACAGGGCGTTGATCACGGCACCGATCGCCATGTGCATGACGCCCTTCTCCGGTCCGAGCCAGCGCAGCTGCGAGTCGTAGACCAGTGATCGGGACGTGGCTCCCATGTCGGCCAACAGGTCCTCCACGTCCGACGTCAGGAGGTGCTCTGCGACGCGCCGGATCGCGGCCACCTGGACGTCGTTGCCGCGACCGATCGTGAACACGAGTCCGGTTCCCGTCAGCCCGTCGCCGGCATCGGTGCTGATCACCAGGTATGCGGCGGAGTAGTCCGGGTCGGGATTCATCGCGTCCGAGCCGTCGAGGAACAGCGAGGTCGCGAACCGGACGTCAGTCACCTGCAGCGAGGTGATGCGGGTCATGTGTGGCTCCTGGACGTAGTGGTGGCAAGGCGCTTGCCGGTGGGCGAGACGTTTGAAGGGGTTGCTTCGCGAGCGGCACCAGGTGCGCCTTGGTCGATGAGGCAGGCACCCAGGTGGGGCCTTCGCGACTCGCACTCAGTCGGCATGGAAGACCTGACGCAACGGAGCCCACAGCTCACCGGGCTCGGCGGTGTCGACGGGCTGCTGACAGGGATCCGTCAGTCGCCACCAGTCCTGCGTGACCGGATCGGCGGCCATGGCCGCCATGTCCCTCGCATGGTCGTCGCCGACGTACTCGTAGTAGGAGAACAGCAGACCGTCGCGCAGGAAGATCGTGTAGTTGCGGATCCCGGACGCGCGAATCTGCTGCAGGACCTCCGGCCAGACCTCGGCGTGGAGGCGGACGTACTCGGCCTCGTGGTCCGCCCGGAGCCGGACCATCGACCCGTGCCGTTCCACCGCTTCGCCGGACGTCATGCCACGGACTCGGCATGCATCAGGCGTACGACCTGCTTGCTGGCCGTCTCGTAGCGGTGCTCGGCGTTGTCGACCTCTCCGGAGATGCGATAGTTGTGCATCACCAGGACACGATCGGCCAGCGTGATCATCTCCGGGAGGTCGGACGTGATCAGCAGGATGGCCAGCCCGCCTTCGGCAAGATCTGCGATCAAGTGGTGGAACGCGGCCTTGGTGCGGACGTCGATGCCGACGGTCGGCTCGTCGATCACCAGGACGGAGCAGTCGGCGGCGAGCCACTTGGCCAGGCTGAGCTTCTGCTGGTTGCCCCCCGAGAGCTGACCGGCCAGCTGGCGAGGTCCCGAGACGCGTATGCCCAGCCGCTCGACATACCGGGACAGCAGGTCGTCCTCGGCGCGGTCGCGGACCATCCCCCATCGACTGAGTCGTCGCCACGTCGTGACAGCCACGTTCCGGCTGATGGTCTGGTCGAGGAAGACCCCTTCCTCCTTGCGGTTCTCGGTGACGTAGCCGATGCGGTAGCGCTGCAACGCCTCGTTCACCGACCCGATCGAGGCCACGTCGCCGTGGACCTTGACCGTGCCGTCCGTGATCGTGTCGAGTCCGAGGAGTGCCCGCGCCAGCTCGCTCCGGCCCGCCCCCACAAGGCCGTAGAGCCCGACGATCTCTCCTGCATGGACGCTCAGGCTGACGTCATGGTGACCCGAGGCGGTGCTCACTCCGTCGAGCTCGAGGGCGGGAACAGTGCTCCGGTCGACCGGCTGGGCCGTCTCGCGCTCGACGTCCTCGAAGGCCCGTCCCACCATCAGGTCGATGACCTGGCCGCGGCTGAGCTCCTTGAGCGGCAGGCCTTCTGCGACGCTTCGACCGTCCCGCAGCACCGTCACCGTGTCGGCGATCGCGAAGACCTCGTCGAGCTTGTGACTGACCAACACCACGCACCGGCCCTTGGCCCGGAGGCGATCCACGACGGCATAGAGCCTGTCGGCCTCGTCCGACGTCAGGGTCGAGGTGGGCTCGTCCAGCAGCAGGATCCGGCTGTCGGTCGCGAGTGCCTTGGCGATCTCGACCAGCTGCATCTGCGCGACGGAGAGCCGCTCGACCGGCATGTCGAGGTCGAGGTCGAGGTCCAGCTCCGACAGGCATCGGGTCGCGACCTCGCGCATCTCCCTGCGGTCCACCACACCGCGACGACTCGGCAGGCTCTGGAGGACGATGTTCTCGGCGACCGAGAACGCGGGCACGAGATTGCGTTCCTGGTGCACCACACCGATGCCGGCCGCCGTCGCGTCGTGCGGAGTGGCGAACACCAGCTCGCGGGGTCCACCGGATTCGTCGTCGATCGACACGGTGCCGCCGTCGGAACGGTGCACACCGGTGAGGATCTTGATCAACGTGCTCTTGCCCGCACCGTTCTCGCCCAGGAGCGCATGCACGGAGCCGGGCTCGAGGGTCAGGTTGACGCCGTCGAGTGCGCGGACACCTGGGAACACCTTGACCAGCCCTTGCGCGTGCACCCTCATCCTGCTTCCTTCCGATCGCGTCGCTGACTGACCATCACGGCACTCAGCACGACGATCCCGACGACGAGGTCGACCCATCGCGGGTTGATGTTGTACTGGGCCTGCGCCACGTCGACCAGTCGCACGATGAACGCCGCCAGGCAGGTGCCGAGCACGCTGACGACACCGCCGACGAGTGCGACTCCACCGATGATCGGCGCCGCGAAGCTCGGCAGCAGGAGATCGTCGCCGATGCTGGCGTTGACACTTCCCGACAGCATGAGGACGAAGATTCCGGCGATGCCCGCCAGCAGGCCCGACACCGTGTGGGCCAGCACGACGCTGCGGTCGTTCGATATGCCCGACAACATCGCCGCCACGGGATTGCCACCGCTCGCGAGCATGGTGCGCCCGGCGACCGTCCGCCGGTAGAACCAGGCCAGGACGACGGCGACCACGAGGGCGGCGAGGAACACGACCGGCACACCAAGGATGGATGACTGACCGATGTCGACGAGCTTGGGCGAATAGCCCTGATAGGTGCCGGTGCCGTTGATCCCGTAGCGAAGGCCCGAGATGATCGTCATGGTGGCCAACGTGACGATGAAGCCGTTGATCCGCGTCAGCACCACCAGGATGCCGTTGCACAGTCCGGCAAACGCGCCGACCGCAACCGCAGCCGGCACCGCGACCCACGGGCTGAGTCCGCGGTCCACCATCAGTGACGCGCCGACGACAGCTGACAGTCCCGTGAGGACGCCGACCGACAGGTTCATCTGGCCGACGGCCAGCACGACCATCTGCGAGAGGCCGATCACCATCGGGACCGCCAGATAGGCCAGCACGGTCTTCAGGGTCGCGGCGTGCATCAGGTTGCCGTTCGTGGTCAGGGCCAGCACGACGAAGGCCACAGTCGCGAGGACCGCGAGAACCGCCTCGGTCGGCAGCTGCCCTACGCGTCGCAGGCTCCAACGGTCTGTCGTCGAGGCCCGATCCGATGTCGTGGTTCGGGTGCTCATGCCCTGGTCCCCCTCTTCTCGGCCACCACGTGCCTGACACGGTCGAGCGAGAGCGCGATCAGCAGCACCGTGCCGATCAGGATGTTGAGCTGGTCGAGCTGGAACTCCAGCAGGTTCAGGCCCTTCTGGATGACGGTGGTCAGCGTCGCGCCGAGGACGGTGCCGATCACGCTGATCGCCCCGCCCGCCAGCAACGTGCCGCCCAGCACCGGCGCGAGGAACGAGGGCAGCAGGAACTGCTCGCCGACCGTCGCGGAGAAGGCACCGTTGTTGATGGCGAGCAGCCAGCCGGCCAGGCCGCACAGCAGGCCCGAGAGCGCGTGCGCCTGTGTGATCCGGAGGCCCACCGGGATGCCCGACAGTCGCGCCGCGCGGACGTTCGAGCCGGTCATCAGGACCTCGCGACCGATCCGGCTGAACCGGAAGATCACGCCGACCACGATGACCGCGACCACGGCGAACGGCACGACGAGCGGGATCGGCGGACCGCAGACGTTGCCGGTGCAGTAGTCCGACATCGTGTCGAAGCGAAGACTGTCCATGCCTGCGGGATGGGCGTTGAAGGCGACCCCACCCGCGTACTTGGCGTAGAGGATCGAGACGAGGCCCAACAGCCCGAAATCGAGAGCCAGCGTGACGACGAACGAGTTCACCCCCGTGCTGACGATGATGAGGCCCGAGACCGCACCGACCGCCGCACCGACGAGCAGGGCCACCAGCAGTCCGACGAGCAGGGGTGCGTGCAACGAGTCGTACGTGTAACCGGCCGCGAACGCGGCGAGCGCGGCCATGCGGGGCACCGCGAGGTTCATGTGTCCCAGCGAGAGCACGGCCAGCTGAGCCAGCCCGACGACCACGAACACGCTGAGGTCGGCCTGCATCGGGACGATCGTCAGGTCGACGTTGAGGAACGACGACCGCAGCGACGAGAACAGCACGACCAGTGCGGCGATGACCACGACCAGCCCGAACCTCGGGTTGGCCCACCACGGGAGGCGAGGGGTCGCCGCCGCGGCGGTGCCCGCGTCGGGGTCTGCCGCGCTGGGAAGGGTTGTCATGAGATCAGTCATGTCAGGCGACCGTCAGATTGTCGAGGGCGTCGAGGTCCCAGTCGATCCCGAGTCCGGGTGTCGTGGGCGCGACGGCGAACCCGTCCACGACCTCGAGCTCGGACCGGGTGACCGACCGCAGCTGCGGGATGTACTCCACGTAGCGGCTGTTCGGCACGGCCGCGCAGAGGCTCACGTGGATCTCCATCAGGAAGTGCGGGCACACCTCGACGTTGTGGGCCTCGGCGAGATGAGCGACCTTCAGCCACGGCGTGATCCCACCGATCCTGGCGACATCGGGCTGCGCGATCCCGGCGGCCCCGCGGCCGAGATACTCGGCGAACTGGCCGATCGAGTACATCGACTCACCGACCGCCACCGCGACGCTGGTCTGCCGAGCCAACCGTTCGTGGCCGGCGACGTCATCTGCCGGCAAGGGCTCCTCGAACCAGAGCGCGTCGACGGCTTCCAGAGCCGAGGTACGACGCAACGCCTCGACCAGCGTGAACGCCTGGTTCGCGTCGACCATCAGGTCACGGTCAGGGCCGATCGCCTGGCGTACGGCCTGGAGCCGCTCGGCATCCTCGCTCGCTGACGGCTTGCCGACCTTGATCTTGACGCCACGGGCTCCGCCCGAGGCGGCCGCCTTCGCTCCTGCGGCGAGGTCCTCGATCGGAAGGTGCAACCAGCCGATCTCGGTGTCGTAGACCGGCACTCGCTCCTTGGCGCCGCCGGCGATGATGCTGAGCGGAAGACTCGCAACCCGCGAGCGGCGGTCCCACAGGGCCGTGTCGATCGCCGCCAGTGCCAACGAGGTGATCGGACCGACCGCGGTGGCGCGGGTGGCGTCGTACGTACGACGCCACACCGCCTCCACAGCGTCCGCGTCCTGACCGAGAAGTCCCGGCAGCAGGTAGTCCCGAAGCATCGCGAGCACGGCTGTCCCGCCCGTGCCGATCGTGTAGGAGTAGCCGAGTCCCGACGCACCGTCATCGGTGTCGACCTGGACGAGGATCGTCTCCTGCTTCAAGAACGCCTGCTTGGCATCGGTACGCACGGTTTCCACCGGTACGTCCACGAGCCGAGCCGAGGCTGCCGAGATCTTCGCGGTCATGTCAGCAGCTCAGGTACTTCGAGTCGAAGTCGCTCTTGACCTCGTCCGACTTGGCCTGGCGCTCGGCGTCGTACGTGTCGACGTTCTTCGTGGTCACCACGAACGAACCGGAGTCGATGATGACGCCCGGGGTGGTCATCTTGCACCCGGTCGACAGCTTCATGAGCGCGTACGACCCGACGTAGCCCTGACCGGTGGGGTTCTGGACGACGGTTGCCGACACGGAGCCGTCCTTGATCCCGGCGAGGATCGTGGGATCGTCGTCGATCGCGACGACCTTGATGGGCAGGCCCGACTTCTTGACCGCCGCGGCCGAGGCCACAGCCGGGTTGTACGCCGTGTTCACGATCCCGTCGATGTCGCTGCCGTGGGCACCCAGCAGGTCGGCGACCGATCGCTGCGCGGTCTGCAGGTCGACGTCGATGTCGGTGATCGTCTGGAGGAGCTTCACCTTGCCGCCGGTCTCGCCCACGGCCTTCTTGACGCCGGCGATGCGGCGCTGCGTGTTCGAGTCGACCTTGTTGCCGGTCAGGTGGACGAGGTTGCCCTGGCCGTTCATGGCCTCGATCGCGGCCTTGGCGGCCTTGTAGGCGGCCGTCTCGACATCGGTCGAGAGGCAGAAGGCGGCCGCGTTGGTGTCACCCGCCGGGCAGGAGGCGAGTGACGCGACCTGGAAGCCCTGGCGCTCGAGGTCCTTGAACGTGGAGTTGATGTTGTCCGGTGAGACACCGAAGATGCCGAAGGCGTTGTAGCCCTGAGCCGCCAGCGACTTCAGCACGTCGTTCTGCTTGGTCTGGTCCCATCCGGCCGTCTCGTTGAAGGTGCTTCCACCGAGCTTGAAGTCCGTGGCGGCCTTGGCGCCGGCAGCCTTCCAGGGCTGGAAGTACGGGTGCGGGCCGCCCGGCACGAGCGCGATCTTGACGTCCTTGGCGGACTTGCCGCTGGCGGCCGGCCCGTCACTGGAGTCGTCCTGCTTCGCACAGCCCGCAGCGGTCAGGGCCAGGCATACGGCGAGCACCGCTACCGCGGTTCCGCCCAAACGTCGAGTTCTCATCGATCCGTGCTCCTCTACGTGAGTGCCGTCACACTGACGGACGACCTAGAACATAAAACGTCTGACGTATCCTGTCAATCGTTTAATGTGCTTAGATTGCTCCATGAGCGCTGATGACGTCATCCAGCCGTGGCCCCGACGCCCCGCCAGGCTGGCGTCGGCCGTCATCGACACGCTGGTTGACCGGATCGTCTCCGGCGAGTTCCCCCAGGGTGCTGCCCTGCCGATCGAGCCGATGCTGGCCGAGACGTTCGGCGTGAGCCGCCCTGTCGTTCGCGAGGCGATCAAGGCGTTGGAGACCATGCGACTCGTCCAGGCCAAGCAGGGTCAAGGGACGCGGATCCTGCCGGTGAACGAGTGGGATCTCGTCAACCCGATCGTGCTCGCTGCCGTCGTACGCCATGACAGCGAGCTCGCGATCCTCGACGAGCTGGTCGGCGTCCGTCGGTCGTTGGAGGCGCAGATGGCACGCGAGGCGGCGACCCGCCTGACTCCCGAGGACCGCGCTCTCATCGAGGAGCGGATGGGTGACCTCGACCAGAAGATCGACGATCCACAGGGTTATGCGGTCGCAGACGTCGCGTTCCACGACGCCATCCTGGCGGCGTCCGGGAACCGTCTCGGCCGGGCGATCATCAATCGCCTGACCGAAGAGGCGTACCGAAGCCTGCGCTACATCGGTGAGCCCACCCAGCACGACCGCGAGATCTCCAACATCGCCCACCGGGCCATTCGCGACGCCGTCTTCTCGGGGGACCCCGACCTCGCCGCGGAGCGCATGAACGCCCACATTCTCGAGGCATGGGAACGTCGCCGGCCGCCCGGCAACGTGCCTGGCCCGAGCAAGACGTAGGCCACTCGGCACCTCCCCCGCACGGAGATCCCGGGCAGGACGGGCTGTCCCCATCGACGCGGGCCGTCAGCGTCACTAGTGTCATGGCTATCGGGCCGGAGGCGTCCGGACCGATCGCTTGCCGGAGGCGCCGAACCCATGAGCATGACGCCGCGACTCGTCAGCAGACGCACGATCTTCGCCGTGACGCTGGCGTGCGCGCTGCTGTGCAGTGCGCTGTCGGCCTGCAGCATAGAAACGCTCCGAGCCGAGAAGGCGCCCCCGGACTACGGAGAGGTGTCGAGCGCGGTCACGGCAGCGGTGCCGAGGGTCGTGGAAGTGAGGGACCTCGGTCGATCGCTCAACGGTTTCAGCTACCGGTTGTCGTTGTCGATCGTGACCGATTCGGCTGATCCCTTCACCGGGGACGAGCTGGATGCTCTGGTGGAGGCGATATGGCGAACGCTGCCATGGGAGCCGAACACCATCGAGCTGACGGCGGGCGCGGAGCCTCGGGCGGGTGACGGCGTCGTCGACCTCAGGGCGGCCGCGGCGACACTCGAACCGCTCGGGGTCACGAACGCCGGCCAGGGCGGCGTCAGCCTGACCGACATGGACGCGCGCTACGGCGACTGGAAAGAACCCAAGTAGGCCTGGCTGCCGGTGCACGTTCCTCCGGCCCCACGCGCCAACGAAGAGCCCCTCACCTGCGCTTCCGCTGGTGAGGGGCTCTTGTCGTGCTGTGGCAGGTGCAGGGTTCGAACCTGCGTAGGCTGAGCCGTCTGATTTACAGTCAGATCCCTTTGGCCACTCGGGCAACCTGCCGGGGTGTTGCCGGGGCAACGACAAGCAAGACTATCGCAGCCGATTAGGGTGAGAGAAATCAGATCCCCGCGGCGCACCACCAGGAGCACTCATGGCCGACTCTTCCTTCGACATCGTCAACAAGATCGACCGCCAGGAGGTCGACAACGCGCTGAACCAGACGGTCAAGGAGATCAACCAGCGCTATGACTTCAAGAACACCGGCGCCTCGATCGACTGGAGCGGCGAGTTCGGCATCGAGGTCAAGGCCAACGCCGACGAGCGCGCGCTGGCCGTCCTCGACGTGTTCAAGGACAAGCTCATCAAGCGCGGCATCTCGCTCAAGACCCTCGAGGAGGGTGAGCCCCGCCAGTCCGGCAAGGAAGTACGGATCTCCTCGACCATCACCGAGGGCATCAGCCAGGAACAGGCCAAGAAGGTCTCCAAGCTGATCCGCGACGAGGGACCCAAGGGCGTCAAGGTGCAGATCCAGGGCGACGAGCTCCGCGTCAGCAGCAAGAAGCGCGACGACCTGCAGGAGGTCATCGCGCTGGTCAAGGGCGCCGACCTCGACTTCGCGGTGCAGTTCGTCAACTACCGCTGACCCGCCCGCGATGTGTGGACTTGCGTACGTCTCAACACGCGCGTAGCGCCTGCAACCTCACAGATCGCGGGGGTTCAGGGCAGGTTGGACAGCAGGAGGTCGGGCCAGGCGCTGAGGGCCACGAGGCCGGCGGTGCCGATCAGCACGGCCGCCTTGGAGATGCGGATCGAGACCGGCGGTGACGGGCTCCGGTAGGGGTCGTCGATCGCCGGCCGGTCGACGAGCACGACGACGAGCTTGAGGTAGTAGGCCAGGCCGAGCATGACGTTGACCGCCATGACGACAGCGAGCCAGACGTGGCCGTCGGCGTCGATGACCGGGCGGATGACGACGTACTTCGTGACGAGGCCGATGACCGCCGGCGGGAAGCCCGCGAGGGTCAGCGTGGCCATCACGAGCGGCACCCCGGTGGGCGGGTCGGTGCGCGCGAGCCCCCTGAGCTCGCTGTAGTCCAGGCTGCCGCGCAGCCGGAGCACGACGGCGAGCGCGGCGAACGCGACGAGGTTGGCGAGCACGTAGACCGCGACGTACTGCACCACGGCCTGGCCGCTGAACCACGTGATGACGGCCACCGGAGCGATGAGGAACCCGGCCTGTGCGATCGACGACCAGGCCAGCATCGCGATCGCATTGGTCTGCCGCAGCGCGCCGAGGTTGCCCACCGTCATGGTCACCGCGGCGACGACCGCCAGTATCGGCGACCAGGTGTCGTGCTCGGTGGGGACAGCGAGGGCCAGGAACGTGAAGACGGCACCGACCGACGCAGCCTTGGAGACGGCCGACAGGAAGCCGGCGACCATGACCGGGGCACCCAGGTAGGTGTCGGGGATCCACACGTGGAACGGCACGGCACCGAGCTTGAACAGCAACCCGACGATCGTCAGCACGACGGCGACCGCGACGACGCCGTGCGGCATCTCGGTGTCACTCAGGCCGCTGGCCAGGCCGTCGTACGTGAGGGTCCCTGCGACGCCGTAGAGCAGCGAGACACCCATCAGCGTGATCGTCGTCGACACGACGGAGGCCAGGAAGAACGTCCATGCCGATCGGACCGCGCGTTGATCACCTTGGCGCAGCCCGACCAGCGCGATAGACGGCAACGACAGCAGCTCGAGCGCGATGATCAGCGTCACGAGGTCGCGGGCAGCCACCATCATCAGGGCGCCACCGGCGGCAGCCATCAGCAGGAAGTGGTACTCCCCCGGCGGCATCGCGTTCTCGAAGTTCATGACGTTCGAGGCCACCACGACGACGAGCGTGCCGCCGATGACGACCAGCGAGAGCGCGAACGTGAACGGGTCGATGTCGTCCTTCAGGCGGAACAGCTCGACACCCGCCCAGACCAGGCCGACGCTCGCTGGCAGGCCCGATCCCAGCCACGTACGCCGGGGATAGAACGCATCGACCAGCAGCGCGACGAGCGCGCCGATCGCGACGATGACGGCCGGACCGGCGACGCTCCACTCGACGGGGATGTTCACGGGGTCACCGCCTCGTAGGTGCCTGAGTAGCTCACCGTCGAGAAGTCGTAGAGCCCGACGACCAGCCCGGGCGCGAGCCCGAGCACGACGATCGAGGCGACCAGGGCGACGCTCACGAAAGCCTCGCGCACGCTGAGGTCGCGGTCGGCCTCCTGCGCGACCGGCTCACCTTGGGCGAGCAGGCGGATCGCTCGTACGAAGTAGGCCGTCGTGAGGGCGACACCGAGCACCGCGAAACCGACCGCGGTCCAGGCGTACGGCTTGTCGAGCACGTCGCCGACCTCGTACGCGGCACGCAGCGACAGCAGCTCGCCCCAGAACCCGGCGAGACCGGGGAGGCCGAGGCTGGCGACCGCTGCGAAGACGAACGCGACGGCGAGCCACGGCGTACGCGCATAGAGCCCGCGGCCGATCGCCCGCATCGAGGCGGTGCCGAAACGGTCCTTGAGCGAGCCGGACAGGAAGAACAACAGTCCCGTGACGAGGCCATGAGCCACTGATCCAAATACAGCGGCAGCAACACCGACGGCGCTTTGCGTCGAGATGGCAAGCGCCACGAAACCCATGTGGCCGATGCTCGAGTAGGCGATCAGTCGCTTGAGGTCGTCCTGGGCGTAGCAGGCGAGCGCCGACCAGACGATGCCCACGACACCGGCGCCAGCGACGTACGGGGCGACGTCCGCGAACCGTTCCGGAAGGATCGAGGAGGCGATGATCAGCCCGTACGTGCCGAGCTTGAGGAACACCGCCGCGAGGAGGACCGAGCCGACCGTCGGCGCCTTGCTGTGCGCGTCGGGCAGCCAGGTGTGCAGCGGGACGAGTGGGGTCTTGACGGCGAAGCCGAGGGTGATCAGCACGGCCGCCACGAGCGGGCCGCTGCCGATCTCGGTGAGCTGCAGCGAGTCGTTCGCGCGCGCCACGAGCACGATGCCGACCAGCAACAGCGCCGAGCCGGAGACCGTGAACAAGAGGAAGCGCGTAGCCGCTAGGCGAGCACCGTCCGCTGGAACGTTCTTGAAGCCCTTTCCGCGATCGACGCCGCGCGACGAACCGTCGTCTGGAGCTGCCCACCAGGCAATCACGAACCACATCGGGATCAGGGCCAGCTCGAAGAACACGAAGAACAGCAGGAAGTCGAGCGACGCGAACACCCCGAGCGACGACGCACTGATGATCAGCACGAGCCCGACGAGGGCCGGCGCCGTGTCGTCCGCGATCAGCCAGACGCAGCAGAGCAGACCGATGAACGCCGTCATCAGCAGGAACGGCCACGACAGCGCGGTCACGCCGAGGTGAAGCCGCGCACCGAGCGGGTCGATCCACTCGGTGTCGACCTCGCCGGAGATCTTCTCCTTGCCCTCCCACACGAGCACGAACAGGACGAGCGACGCCGCCATCGCGACCGCGCCGAGCCAGGCAGCCGTACGCCCGGACACCAGCTTGCGGAGGAACAGCAGGGCGAGCCCGACGACGAACGGGATCGTGAGCGCAGCGGTGATCACGTCCAGATCACCGCCGCTGCCGTCACGACGATGACGCCGCCGGCGATGACCGTGGCATAGCGCTGGACGTTGCCGGACTGCACCACGCCGAGCACCCGCGAGACCGCCTGCGCGGCGCTCGCCGAGCCGTAGGAGTACGCGTCGATGCCGTCACGGTCGACGTCGACGACCGCACGGGACGACGAGCGCAGACCAGCTGGGATCCAGCGGGCGTACGGGCGATCGAGGGCGAGCTCGGCGACCAACCACGGGGCTGCGAGGTCGAGGGAACGACCGCGGCGCCAGGCCGTGAGGACGACGCCGATGCCGGCCGCTGCGACCGCCGTCGAGAGGAGCCCGATGCCGAGGTGGAACGGCTGGCCGATGGACAGCGCGAACGTCGCGGCGGCGAGGACGATGATGGGCCCGGTCATCGCGCGCGGCGCCTCGTGCGCCTCGGCGTGGTCGGCCGGAGCCGGAGCGAGGAAGGCCAGCAGCCATAGCCTCGTGGCGTACGCCGCGGTGATGAACGACGTCAGCAGCGCGACGCCGAACACGATCACCGCGACCGCACCGGGCAACGGGCCCTCGTCGCGACCGTGCTCCAGCGCGTGCAGCACCGAGTCCTTGGTGAAGAACCCGACCGTCGGGATGACGCCCGCGAGCGCGGCGAACCCGATCGTCATGGTCCAGAACGTGACTGGCATCCGCAGCCGCAGGCCGCCCATCGCCGACAGCGCGCTCGAGCCGACGGCGTGCATCACGCAGCCGCAGCCGAGGAACAGCAACGCCTTGAACGCGCCGTGCGACAGCAGGTGGTCGGTGCCGGCGTCACGGTCGCCGGCCGACAGCGCTGCGAACATGAACGCGAGCTGGCTGACCGTCGACCACGCGAGCGCTCGCTTGAGGTCGGTCTGCACCAGCGCGAACAGCGCGCCCAGCAGCATCGTGATCGCCGAGATGATCGCCAGCAGCGTCATGACGAGCTCGGACGGCTCGAGGATCGGCAGCAGCCGGGCCACGAGGTAGACGCCGGCGGCGACCATCGTCGCGGCGTGGATCAGCGCGGTGATCGGCGTCGGACCGGGCATCGCGTCGGGCAGCCACGTGTGGAGCGGGAACTGCGCCGACTTGCCGACGACCGCGACGAGCAGCAGCAGCCCGATCGCCGTCGAGTTCTTGGGCTCCTGCGCGAGCACCTCGCTGATGCGATAGGTCCCGTACGTCTCGCCGATCGCGAGGATCCCGACCAGCAGGCCGAGGTCAGCGATGCGGGTCATGAGGAACGCCTTGGCGGCGCCGGATCGCGCGATCGGTGTCTCCCACTCGTGGCCGATCAACAGGTAGGAGCAGAGCCCCATGACCTCCCAGCCGATCAGCAGGACGAACAGGTCGTCGGCGGCGACGACGGCGATCATGCCGAGCAGGAAGAGCAGGATCACCAGCGCGTACGAGCGATAGCGCGGGTGGTGGCCGAGGTAGGCCGTGGAGTAGATCTGCACCAGCAGGCCGACGCCGACGGCGAGCAGCAGCACCTGGGCGGCGAGGCCGTCGACGCGGGTCGCGAGCGAGACGGCGAGCAGGTCGTTGCCCTCGACCCAGACCTTGGTCGTCGGGTCGCCGTCGAGGTGCGGGACCGCCCACACGGCGACCGCCACGGCGAGCGCGGCGGTCAGGACGACGTAGAGCCAGCGGTTCACCGGTCGCCACCGACCTCGTCGACATCGACGGTGCGCACGGCGCGGAACAGCGCGAGGATGATGGCCAGCCCGAGGCCGATCTCGGCCGCCGCCAGCGTGATCGTGAACAGCGTGAAGACCTGGCCGGTGTGCACCTCGTCAGCGAACCAGGCGTCGAACGCGACCAGGTTGAGGTTGACCGCGTTGAGCATGAGCTCGACGCCGAGCAGCATCAGCACCGCGTTGCGCCGGGCGAGGACGCCGTAGAGCCCGATGCCGAACAGCGCGGCCGACAGCACCAGCGGATAGAGCAGGGGCATCAGCGCTCGGTTCCCGACCGGGAGATGACGATCGCGCCGACCAGCGCGGCGAGCAGGACGCCACTGAGGATCTCGAACGGGAGCACCCAGTCGTTGAACAGCGCATCGCCGATCGACTTCGCGCTGCCGATCCGGTCCCCCTCGATGCGCTCGCCGTGGAACCCGCTGATGACTGTGGCGCCGAGACCGACGGCGGCGACCAGACCCAGCAGCGCCGCGGTCCAGCGGTTGCCCGTGACCTCCGCGGAGATCGTCGACTCCTGACGGGTCAGCATGAGGGCGAAGATCACGAGCACGACGACCGAGCCGACGTACACGAGCACCTGAACCCATGCGACGAACTCGGCGGTCATCAGGACGAAGCAGCCGGCGACGGCGCCGAGCGTCACGACGAGCCACAGGGCCGAGTGGACGAGCTGGCTCGTCGTCATCGCGAGCAGCGCCGACCCGACCGCGAGGGCCGCGAACAGCAGGAAGATGACCTCGGTGGCGCTCACTCGGGATCCTCCGGTGCGCGCTGGGTTGCCGGCTCCGCCTGCGCGGCCTCGTAGGCGGCGAGCTCCTTCGACGGCTCGGCGCCGGGGTCGAGGGCCTGCGGGGCCGGGACGGTCCACATCCACTCACGCAGCCGGTTCATGTCGTGCGTCAGGTCCTTGATGTCGCCCTCGGCGTACGCGAACTCCGGCGACCAGTGCAGGGCGTCGAACGGGCAGACCTCGATGCAGATGCTGCAGTACATGCAGAGCGAGTAGTCGATGTCGAACGTGTCGAGCACGTTCTGGCTGCGATCACGCCCGCCCTCGGTCGTCGCGGGGATCGTCTCCTTGTGCGAGTCGATCGTGATGCACCACGACGGGCACTCGCGCGCGCACAGCATGCAGGACGTGCAGTTCTCCTCCTGCAGCGCGATGACGCCGCGACTGCGGGGCGGCAGGTCGGGCTGCACGTCGGGGTAGTGCGCCGTGACGCTGCGCCGCGTCAGGTTCTTGAACGTGACCTTGAGGCCCTGCAGCAGGCCGTTGCCGAACATGCTCATGCCACCACCAGAACCGTCGTGAGAGTGATCTGCGCTAGAGCCACCGGCACGAGGACCTTCCACGCCAGCGCGTTGACCTGGTCCTCGCGGAGGCGGGGATACGCGACGCGCGCCCAGATCACGAGGAACGCCACCGCCATGACCTTGACCAGCGTCCACAGCCAGCCGATGTCGTCGGAGAACGGCCCGGCCCAGCCGCCGAGGAACAGCACGGTTGTCAGGGCCGAGAGGACGAGGATGCCGGCGTACTCGGCGAGCAGGAACATCGCGAAGCGCATGCCGCCGTACTCGGTCAGCGGTCCCATGACGAGCTCGGCGTCGGCCAGCGGCGCGTCGAACGGCGGACGCTGCAGCTCGGCGAGCCCCGCGACGAAGAACACGACGAGCCCAGGGAGCTGGCTGAGCAGCCACCAGGGCTCCCACTCCTGCGCGATGCCGACCAGCGACAGCGTCCCCGCGGCCATCGCGACGCTGGCCGCGGCGAGCACCATCGGCAGCTCGTACGACATCAGCTGCGCCGCGACGCGCATGCCACCGATGTAGGAGTACTTGTTGCCGCTGCCCAGGCCACCCATCAGCGTGCCGAGCACGCCGACGCTCATCGCCGCGAGCACGAAGAACAGGCCGAGGTCGAGGTCCTGGCCGATCAGGTTGCCCTGTCCGAAGAACGGGCCGAGCGGGATGGCCAGGAGCGCGACGAGGTAGGGCGCCAGGGCGACGGCCGGGGCGAGCTCGAAGACCCTACGGTCGGCGGCGACCGGCGTGATGCTCTCCTTCTGCACGAACTTCACGCCGTCGGCGACGAGCTGCGCCCAGCCGTGGAAGCCGCCGGCCGCCATCGGGCCGACGCGGCTCTGCATGTGCGCCATCGCCTTGTGCTCCATCTGGCCGATGACCAGCGGGAGCACCATGAACACCGCGAGCACGAGCAGGCAGCGCAGGATCGCGTCGACGACGTCAGCCATCGACGTCCCCTTCGGTCCCTGAGCCTGTCTCCCCTTCGGTCCCTGAGCCTGTCGCCCCTTCGGTCCCTGAGCCTGTCGAAGGGACGTCCTCGTGGGCCAGCTTGCCGGGGCCCCAGTCCTCGGGGTCAGGTACGCCCGGCGGCTTGATCCTGCGGCGGCTCGGCGAGTGGGTCGACTCGGCGTCGCTCTCGCCCGGCTCCTTGGCACCCGGCCACGGCTTGGCGACGCGCGATGCCAGCACGAACTCCTTGCGCAGCGGATGTCCCTCGAAGCCGTCGGGCAGCAGCAACGGGGCCAGGTCGAGCCCGAAGTCGATGCCGAACATCTCGTGCGTCTCGCGCTCGTGCCACGAGGCGCCGGCATAGACGTCGGCGATCGACGCGACCGCTGGGACGTCCCGCTCGAGGTACGTGGCGAGCAGAAGGTGATCGAGGCCAACGCCTCCTGAGCCCGTCGAAGGGACGCGCGCCACGTGCATCACCAGGCGGAACCCCTCGGGGTGCTCGTCGACCGCCGAGAGCCAGTCGAAGTAGGTGTAGCCGTCGCGCTTGAGCTGCGCCGCGGCGTCGTGCCACTCGGCTGCCTCGACGACGCGGTGCCGCGGGCCGAAGCTGGGGGCACCTCCCACAAGCGACGCGAGTGGGGGCTTGTCCTCGAGCGTCACTCGGGCGCCCCGATACGAGGTGAGAGCAGTGAGGTGGCCGGGCGCTGGTAGCGGTCCGCGAGGTTCTCGCCGGCGATCTTGTCCTGCAACGTGACGATGCCGTTGAGCAGCGCCTCAGGTCGCGGCGGGCACCCCGGCACGTACACGTCGACGGGGATGATCTGGTCGACGCCCTTGGTGACGCAGTAGGAGTCCCAGTAGGGCCCACCGGAGTTGGCGCACGAGCCGAAGCTGATGACGTACTTGGGCTCGGGCATCTGGTCGTAGAGCCGCTTGATCGCCGGCGCCATCTTGTCGGTGACGGTGCCGGACACAACCATCAGGTCGGCCTGGCGCGGACCGGGCGCGAACGGGATGACCCCGAGGCGGATGAAGTCGTGGCGCGACATCGACGTCGCGATGAACTCGATCGCACAGCACGCAAGGCCGAAGTTGAAGACCCAGAGGGAGTACTTGCGGCCCCAGTTGAGCAGGTAGCGAGCGGGCTTGGGTGCGTACGCCGAGCCGGCCCCGAGGGTCGCCGGAGCGAGGGTCGGCATCGGCAGGTCGACAGCGCCTACGACGTCCACGACAGCACCCCCTTGCGCCACGCGTAGACGAGCCCGACGACGAGGATGCCGATGAAGATGCCCATCTCGGCGGCGGCGGCCCGCCCGATGTCCTCGAGCACCACCGCCCACGGGAACAGGAACACCGCGTCGACAGCGAAGATCACGTAGAGGAACGCATAGACGTAGTAGCGCACCGTCGACTGCGCCCAGCCGGCACCGACCGGATCCACGCCCGACTCGTACGTGAGCTGCTTCTCGCGGGCCGCCACGCGCGGACGCATGAGTCGGTTGACCCCCAGCATCCCGGCGGCGAGCACGACGCCGGCGATGATGATGACGCCGACCGCGGTGTAGTCGTCGAGGTAGGCGCCCATGGGAACACTCTAGGGAACTTCGCGACCCCGTGGTGGTACCCGGCACCACGAACGGCGACCCGCGACAGCGGGCATACTGTGCTGGATCCAGAAGCACAGCAGGTCGGCGGAGCGAGGACGCGTGGTCGAGGTGGTCAGGGCGGAGTCGCAGCCACTGGTCAAGGCGTGGCTGCGGGACTTCGCTGCGGCCGTGCGCGAGCGCGACTATGCGCGTGCCCGGACGATGTTCCATCCCGACGCCGAGGGGTTCGGGACGGTCGCCGAGCGCTGGACCGGGCTCGACCAGCTGCACGCCGAGCAGTGGCACGGGGTCTGGGAGCGTACGACCGGGTTCGCGTTCGACCTCGACAGCGCGACGGTCTTCGACGACGACGGCCTCGTGGTCGCCATCAGCGAGTGGTCGTCCGAAGGGCTGCGGTCGGACGGCACGGTCGGCCGTCGAGACGGGCGCGCCACGATCGTCCTCGTCCGGGACGACGCGCTGCGCGCCGTGCACACGCACTTCTCGATGGTGCCCGGTACGCCCTCGTGATCCGGTTCTACGCCGCACGCAACTTCCTGTGGGGCATGGAGCGGTTCGTCGCCGGCTGGGCGCCGCACCTGGCAGATGTCATCCACCCCACGGCGTACGACGACGTGCGCGTGGGCGAGCCGCTCCCGGCCGGTGCCCACGTGTTCGCGGACTTCGAGCGCCTGCTGCCGCGTGAGCTCGCGCTGGTCCAGCGCCTGCACCGCAGCCTCGCGGGCCAGCCCGACAGCTACGTCACGCTCAACGACCCCGCCGCCTGGACCGGCCGCCTCGGACTGCTTCAGGACCTCGCTGAGCTCGGCATCAACGACTTCCGGGCGTACCGGCTGCGGGGCCTCGACGCCGAGGTGCGGTTCCCCGCGTTCCTGCGCTGGGCCAACGAGCACAGCGGCAGTCTCGGTGCCGTGGTGCACTCCGACGCCGAGCTCAAGGCGCGCGTCAAGGAGAAGGTCGGGCTGCGCCGCCGCTTCGACCGGGACCTTCTGGTCGTCGAGCACGCGGACGCCCAGGGCGCCGACGGGATGTTCCGCAAGTACTCCGCCATGAAGATCGGTGACCACCTGATCCCCCGCCACGTGCTCGTCAGTCGCAGGTGGATGGTCAAGAAGCCGATGGTCATCACGCCCGCCATCGCGCAGGAGGAGCAGGAGTTCGTCGACACGTTCCCGCACGAGGACGCCCTGTGGCGGGTCTATGAGGTCGCCGGGATCGACTACGGCCGCATCGACTACGGGTTCAGCAACGGCCGGCTGCAGGTCTGGGAGATCAACACCAACCCGGTGATCGTGCCGCTGCCGAACCAGATCGACCCGCTCCGGCTCCCCGCCCAGTCGCAGTCAGCGGCGGCGATCGTCGCGGCCTTCGAGGAGCTCGCCGCGCGGGCGCCGACCGCTCCGGGACGGCCGCCGTTCAACCTCCGGCAACGTGCCGCATGGGCGACGCAGGCCCGGATCACCCGCCACTACGACCGCCGCCGGGTGTAGGCGGCTGTTGACCTCTTCCGTCTCACTATTCGAACAGGTGTTCGACACAGTCCATGCCGTGCCGTAGTGTTGTCAGTGCGCCGATCTGGAACGAAATAGGGTCGGGTGAGAACCCTTCAGTGGGCCCCAAGGTTGAGATGACTCCCTGCCCGTGCGTCTGAAGGTCTGCTCGTGTCTGTTGCTCCGGTCGCTTCGCTCCCGCACCCGTTGGTGGGTGCCGTCGAGCAGATCGAGGACGCCCTGGACGGGATGCCTGTCCAAGGCTGGTCGGGTCTGGAGCCGGCCCTGCTGCGGGACTGTGCGGAGCGGTTGATGCGGGTCGAGGCCAGGGTCAAGGCTCAGCTCATGGCCGTCACCCGGGCGTTGGACACCACTGGCTTGGCCAAGGCATCGGGGGCCACATCGACCGGTGCGATGCTCGCCGGATCGTTCGGCGGCGATCGCCGCGCTGCCGACGCCCTGGTCAACCAGTCCAAGGATCTCGACGCCGCGCCGGCGACCGGGCAGGCGCTGGCCCGTGGTGACATCGGCACCGCGCAGGCCGCGATCATCGCCGCCGCCGTCGCAGGCCTGCCCGACGACACGGCGCCGGAGCAGAAGCAGGCCTGTGAGGACACCTTGATCGGCGACGCCGCCCGATTCACCCTCAAGGACCTACGCAACCGGGCGACACGAATCACCGACCAGCTCAAACCCTCTCCTGAGGTCGACCAGATCGAGAACCAGACCCTGCAGGCGCGGGAGAAGCGCGCTTGGCGGCGCTCCGAGTTCTGGATGACCAGCGACGGCGACGGCACCTGCCGAGGCGGGTTCCGCATCCCCGAAGCCCAGGCCGACACGTTGCGCACAGCCATCGAGGCGATCAGCGCACCCAGACGGGATCATCTGCACGACGACACCCCCGGCGCGGAGTCCTACTACGACCGCGACCTGGAGCACCGGCACCGCCTCGGGATGGGATTCGCCGAGCTGTGCGACCACCTGCCCACCGACAAGCTCCCCGGCAAGGGCGGCCTCAGCGCCACCCTGATCGTCCGGTTCGACTACGACACCCTCATCCGTGGCATCAAACCCGCCACGCTGTCCACCGGCACCCGCATCTCCGCCGGCCAGGCCCGACACATGGCCTGCAATGCCGGGATCATCCCCCAAGTCTTCAACGGCAGGTCCCTCCCGCTCGACCACGGACACGAACAGCGCCTCTTCACCAAGGCTCAGAAACAAGCCCTCGCCAACCGCGACGGCGGCTGCACCTTCCCAGGGTGCGACAGGCCACCCGAGTGGTGCGAAGCGCACCACTGGCGCACCAGATGGGCCGACGGCAGCGAGACCGCCCTCGCCGACGGCGTCCTCATCTGCCCCTTCCACCACCGCACGATCCACGACAATGCGTGGACCATCCGCATGTCACCCGTTGACGGCCACCCCGAATACCGACCACCCGGATCCCAGACCTGGAAACGACACCACCGCTGGCGACCCTAGGCTCAGAAGTACGAGTCGTCGACCTCGATCGTCACCGCATCGCCCGAGACCTGCACGGTGCCCGAGATGCTGATGTCGACCTTGTCGGTGTACTTGCTGTCCGCGTCACCGTCGAACAGTCCCGGCTCGGTCGCCGTGACCGTTGCGCTGCCTGGCGTCTGGGTCGAGAACGTCCAGCCGCCCTCGTAGTCGGACTCCACCGTGTAGGTCGGCTCCTCCGTGAGCTTCCACGAGACGTCCTTCAGGTCCGACCAGTACGTCCGGTTGGGGCAACCCTCGGGCTCGGCCTCGTGCCGCTTGATGCAGGCGTCGAGGAACGTCTTGGCCTGCTGCGCGACCTGGGCCATGAACTGGTTGTTCGGCTCGGCCTCGAACTCCAGGCTCTCCTCGTCCTTGCCGATCGTGACGGTCTTCGCACCGTACGACAGCAAGGAGCTGCCGCTGTCGGGTGCGATCTGATACTCCGCCGGGAACGCCGGCAGCGTCACGCCATCGTCGAGCCCCTCCACATCGACGGACAGGCCGTTGACGTCCAGGGACGACGCCCCCGGAGCCGTCACGGAGACCGTGCCCAGCCCGGGGTCGATGATCTTCCACTCGTCGAAGACCCCGAAGCGCGAGCCGGTCTTCTCCAACGTCAGCTCCTGGCTCTGCTGCGCGCCGTCGATCGTGTATCGGGCGGTCACGGTCGCCGTGTCACCGTGGGTCTCGACGTCACCGAAGGACGCCTTGCTGATCGTCGTGTCGCTGGCCTCGAGCACGTCGTCGGTCAGCAGCACGCGCTCGTCCGAGGAGTAGTCGAGGCGGACCAGGTCGAGCGCGTCGTCGGCGTTGCCGGAGCTGAGCGCATCGAAGTAGGCCTCGGCCTGCTTCTCCGGACCGAAGTACATCTTGTTGGCGACCGAGATCCCGATCACCGCGACGATGCCCAGGGCGACGAGGACGCCGACACCGATGAGGATCTTCTTCGTCCGGGCGTCCAGCGCCTGGCCCGCGGCCGGGGGCGGAGCAGTCGCGGGTGCGGTTCCGGCCGCCTCAGCCGGAGGACCCTCCGGGGCGGCCAGCGGCTCGGGCCTCTGGCCCACGACCCGACGCTGCCAGGCGGCCGGCACCAGGCCGACCAGCGCCGGCGCGATCGTCCGCGAGCCGAGCTCGGCCGCGGCACCCCAGACCGCGAAGACCAGCAGGAACCACGCCGCCGGGCCGGCCGAGACGCCACCGCCGACGGCACCACCGAAGCCGGCGTTGAACGACACCGTGGCCAGGAGCGACATCGCCCCACCGGCGATCGCGAAGACCAACGGCGTCCAGACCCAGTGAGCGGTCGTACGAGGCGCGCCGTCGTGTCGCAGTCGCAGCGTCACAGCGGCAGCGAGCGTGGCGACGACGGCGAACACGATGAGGAGCAGGAAGACCTTGGGCGCGTCGTCGCTGAACAGCCAGAACGTGTCGGAGTCCGAGTCGGAGCCGCCGAAGAAGCCCCCGAACCCGTTCGCCGACAGCGCCCCGAGATGACCGAGTGTCAGGGCGAAGATCACCAGGTTGATCAGCGCGACCGGCATCGCCAGGATCGCCTCAGGACTGCCTTCGGCGGCGATGTAGATCGCGATGGCCGGTACGGCGAGCGCCGAGAACACGAGGAAGTGGACCAGCGCAGCGCGACCGGCATCGAGGGCAGCGACCGGGATCGAGCGGAAGGCGCTCCAGAGCGCGAGCGGACGCCGGCCGACCAGGGCCACCACGGTCAGGGCCGCAACGCCGAACAGGATCAGCTGGAACTGGCTCGCCCGATAGGACGTGTCGTCCTCACCGGGCGTCAGCACCAACGCGATGACGAACGCGATCGTGACGAACGTCAGCGCGGAGGCCACCGCAAGGCTGACCATCCCCTTGACGGTGTTGGCGGGACCGCGCCGTTCGTCGCGCCTCGAGAGGATCAGCACGACGGCGGTCGCGACCAGCAGGATCGTCAGAGGCACCGCAGTGACCGAGACCTTGCCGCTCATCGCGAAGTCCTCGTCGCCGGAGTCGAACGAGCCCACGGCCGGGCTGCGGAACGCCATCGCGACGAGCTGGCCGGGCGCCGTCAGGATCCACCACCACGAGACGTCCTCGTCGTCCAGGCTCACCGCGAGCAGCGCCAGAACCGTCGTGATGCAGGCGGCCACCCACGCCACGGCGTAGCTCAGGGCTCCGATGGTCACGGCCCTGACCAGCGTTGGCGGCGTCAGGTCGAGCGATGCCAGCCCGTCCGATGCGTCCTTGGGCTTCGGGTCGTTCGTCGGGCTCGGTGTGGTGCTGGCGTCCTCGCTCATGGTCATTCCCCCTGTGTGTCCATCGGAATGATGCCATCGCAGCGCGCCTTCCGTGCCGCTTTCGTCAGGCTCGGCTCCCGCTGACCGGCCGACTCACCTTCTCGCGGGTCCACGGCCAGGTCAGGAGTGCCCAGACCACCGCGACGATCGCGATCTCGAGCACGACGAACAACGGCCACGGGCCGAGGTAGTCCAGCAGCGACGAGTTCTTCGGCAGCCGGTTGAGATAGCCGTAGTTGGTACCGGCGACGACGTTGAAGGCGTACGCGCAGATGGCCCAGGCCAGCGTGATCGCCACGGTCCGCCGGTATGTGTGCCAGGTGGGCAGGATCCGCAGGCCGGGCACCAGGAACAGGGACGACCAGACGATCAGCAGGTGCATGCCCCAGAACATCAGGAACCGGGGGTCAGGGAAGTCCGACGCGAGATCCGGCGTCAGCATGCCCTGGGTCGTGAGCGTGATGCCCCAGAGGTACGTGATCGTCGCGGTGAGACGGTTGCGCGTCCACAGCGCGTGCACCGCGAACATCCACGCGAGGTCGCAGAGCTGGAACGGCAGCGAGGTCTGCAGGTTCCACTCATCGGGCGTGAGCTGCAGGATCTGCAGCGGCACCGTGACCGCGAGGATGGCGATCGCGAACGTACGCCTGACCGCCTGCTCCGCCGGTCCGCGCAGCCGCCGACCAGCCAGCACCACCAGGACGGCGCCGACCGCGAAGACGGCCAGCACCGTCACGTGCGACGGGCCGTACGTCTCGAATCGATCGGCGGCCAGCATGCGATGACGCTAGCCGATCAGCGACCGGCAGGCGTCAGCCCTGGGCGAGGAGCGACACGTGGTTCCACGTCTCCCAGGTCTCGAGCCTGCGCGCGTAGTCGGCCTTCGCGATCTCGAGCGGCGCGGCGCCGAAGAAGACCCGCAGCGGCGGCTCATCCGCGTCGACGACCTCGAGGATCGCGGCCGCCGACGCATTCGGGTCGCCCGGAGTCGCGTTGCGCTGCGCGCGTTGCTGCATCGTCCTGGCCCGCAGGTCGTCGTACGCGGGATCGGGCTGCGATCGCCTGGCCGAGTCGCCGGCCCAGTCCGTCGAGAAGCCGCCGGGCTCGACCAGGGTGACCTTGATGCCGAAGTCGGCGACCTCCTGTGCCAGCGCCTGGGAGAAGCCCTCGAGCGCCCACTTCGACGCGTGATAGATCCCGACCAGCGGGAAGGCGGAGATCCCGCCGATCGACGAGACCTGGATGATGTGGCCCGAACCCTGTGCGCGGAGGAACGGGAGCGCGGCCTGCGTCACCCAGAGGGCCCCGAAGAGGTTGGTCTCGAGCTGGGCGCGGGCCTCGTCCTCGGTGATCTCCTCGATGAAGCCGAAGTGGCCGTAGCCGGCGTTGTTGACGACGACGTCGAGCCGGCCGAAGTGCTCGTGCGCCTGGGCCACGGCGGCGAAGTCCGCCTGGCGGTCGTTGACGTCGAGGGCGATCGGCAGGATCGCGTCGCCGTACTTCTCGACCAGGTCGTCGAGGCTGCTCGTGTCGCGCGCGGTGGCGGCGACGCGGTCGCCGCGGTCCAGGGCGGCGGCAGTCCACTCGCGCCCGAAGCCGCGGGACGTGCCGGTGATGAACCAGGTCTTGCCGGTGAAGGTGTCAGTGGTGTCCATGCCTTCGACGCTACGACCTGGAGTGCGCTCCAGCGCAAGGCGTGATCGCGGTGACTCAGGGCACACGCAGGAACGTGACGGCGAACTCCGCGTCGTCCGTGAACGGCACCAGGTCCCACGTCGCGAAGCGTTGCTCCAGCTCGAGCCCGGCGGTGCTTGCGTCGGCGTCGAGCTGCTCGATGCCGTAGCCACGGTCGAGCGCGAAGCCCAGCACGATCCGGCCGCCCGTACGTACGTGGGCCCGCAGGCGGCGCAGCACCTCGACCTCCGTTCCGGGCGCCACGAACACCATGACGTTGCCGGCCACGACGGCGATGTCGAACGGGTCCTCGTCGAGGTCCAGCTCCGCCAGGTCACGGACCAGCCAACGCGGGCCGGGGTGGTCCTCGCGGGCAGCCGCGATCAGGACCGGATCCGCGTCGACGCCGACGACGGTGTGGCCGCGGTCGTGCAGCACGGCGCCGACCCGGCCGGGACCGCACCCTGCGTCGAGGATGCGCGAGCCCGGTGCGGCGATCGCGTCGATGAGGCGCGCCTCGCCGCCGAGATCATCACCCTCGGCGGCCATCGTGCGGAAGCGTTCGACGTACCACTCGGAGTGGCCGTCCTTCATGTCGGTGAACCAGCGCGGCGTCCTGCTCATGAGGCCATGGTGCCCCGACGGTCAGACTTCGGCGAATTCCGGCCAACCTCCCACGGCAGGCCCCGTCGCCCACCGCGGGACCGTCACGCCGGGCGTACCCTCGTCTCGTGAACGACTCCAAGAGCGGTGTGGGCCTCGGAGTCGCCGCCTACCTGTGCTGGGGATTCTTCCCGCTCTACTGGCCGCTGCTCGACCCGGCAGGGTCGCTGGAGATCCTGGCGCACCGCTTCGTCTGGTCGATGGTCTTCGTGCTCGTCTCGATCACGGCGATGGGCAAGTGGACGACGTTCATCGCGATCGCCCGCGACCGGCGGCTCATGGTGATCCTGACGTTCGCGTCGATCACGATCGCGCTCAACTGGGGCGGCTTCATCTACGGCGTGACCAACGGGCACGTCGTGGAGACCTCGCTCGGCTACTTCATCAACCCGCTCGTCACGGTGCTGCTCGGCGTCTTCGTGCTCAAGGAGACGTTGCGCCCGGCACAGTGGGGCGCGATCGGCATCGGCGGCCTGGCCGTCGTCGTCCTGTCGATCGGATACGGCCGGCTGCCCTGGATCGCACTGCTCGTCGCGTTCTCGTTCGCGACGTACGGGTTCCTCAAGAAAAAGGCCAACCTGGGTGCGTTCGAGGGCCTCGGCATGGAGACCGCGATCCTGTTCCCTGTCGCCGTCGCCTTCCTCGTCGTCCTGCAGGTGTGCGGCGACCTGACGTTCGGGCACGACGGCCCCGGCAACGCCGCGCTGCTGGTCGGCACGGGCGTGGTCACCGCGATCCCGCTGCTGCTGTTCGGTGCGGCCGCCACCCGCCTGACCCTGACGACGATCGGGATCCTGCAGTACCTCGGCCCGATCATCCAGTTCATCACCGGCCTCACGATCTTCGACGAGACCATGACGACCGAGCGGTGGATCGGCTTCATCCTGGTCTGGATCGCGCTCGTCATCTTCACCGTCGACGCGATCACGAGTCGTCGCCGCCGGGTCGTCCCAACCGAGGCCGCGCCGATCTAGCCCCGAGCGCCTGGAAGGCCGTCAGCCGAGGCGGGTGGCCACGGTGTCACAGAGGGCCTGCAGCGCAGCGCGGGCCGGTACGTCCGGCAGCTTGGCCAGCAGCGCGCTCGCGGCGTCGGCCTCGGCCTGGACGTACGAGCGGGCCTCGGTCATCGCAGGGTGCACCCGCAGCAGCCCGATCGCCTCGTCGAGCTCGGTGTCGTCGGTCAAGGGCTTGGCCAGCAGGGAGCGCAGGCGTTCGCTCTCGGGATCGGTCGACCGCAGGGCGATGAGCGTCGGCAACGTCGGGACGCCCTCACGGAGGTCGGTGCCCGGCGTCTTGCCGGAGTCATCGGTCTCGCTGGCGATGTCGATGATGTCGTCGCTGAGCTGGAACGCCGCACCGATCCGCTCGCCGAACTCGCTGAGCGTCTCCTGCACCTCGACCGAGGCGCCGGCCATCTTGGCGCCGAACAGCGCGGCGGTGGCGATCAGCGATCCGGTCTTGTCGGCGACCACGGACAGGTAGTGCGCGAGGGCGTCGTCACCCTCTGACGGGCCGAGGGTCTCGCGGATCTGGCCCTGCACGAGCCGGGAGAACGTACGCGCCTGGATGCGCACGGCCTCGGGTCCCAGGTCGGACACGAGGTCGGAGGCCTGGGCGAAGAGGTAGTCGCCGACGAGGATCGCCACCGAGTTGTCCCACCGCGCGTTGGCGCTCGGGGCGCCGCGGCGCTTGTCGGCCTCGTCCATGACGTCGTCGTGATAGAGCGTGGCCAGGTGCGTCAGCTCGACGACGACTGCCGAGCGTACGACGTCCGGGTTGGTCGACTCGCCGAACTCGGCGCTGAGCATGACCAGCAGCGGCCGGAACCGCTTGCCGCCGGCGTTGAGCAGGTGCGCAGCGGCCTCGGCAACGAACTTCTCCGGGCTGTCGACCGCCGCCGCGAGCTGCACCTCGACCTGCTCGACGCCGGCCTGGACGCGTGCCTCCAGGGTCGGGTCGGTGAACGAGACACCCAGACGGGACACGCGGAACTCCTAGTGGAATGGATCAGCGCACGAAGGCGCCTGCGTGCTGCGCAAGATCCAGCAGCGGTCCCGGAATGATACCGAGTCCGAGGGTGGCGATCACAGCCACGGCAAGCACGACCGTCGTCAGGACGCTGGGCACCGCCACCGTCGGCCCCTCGCCGACCGGGTCGGTGAAGAACATCAGCACGATGACGCGCACGTAGAAGTAGGCCGCCAGGGCACTGACGAGCACGCCGATCACGACGAGCCACCAGAAGCCGCCCGACCATGCCGCGCTGAACACGGTCCACTTGCCGATGAAGCCACCGGTCAGCGGGATGCCGGCGAACGACAGCATGAACAGCGCGAACGAGCCCGCGAGCACCGGCGACTTCTTGCCGAGACCGGCCCACTTCGACAGGTGCGTCGTCTCGCCACCGGAGTCGCGTACGAGGGTCACGACCGCGAACGCGCCGATCGAGGAGACGCCGTAGACCGTCAGGTAGAACAGGATGCTCGAGGTCGAGGTGATCCGGGACGAGTCCTTGGCTCCGGCGTAGACGCCGACGAAGCCGACGAGCAGGAAGCCTGCGTGCGCGATCGACGAGTAGGCGAGCATGCGCTTGACGTCGGTCTGGGAGATCGACACGACGGCACCGAGGAACATCGTGATGATCGCGACCGCGACGATGATCGGCCGCCAGTCCCACGACGAGCCGCCGAACGCCACGAAGAACACGCGCAGCAGGGCCAGGAACGCCGCCGCCTTGGTCCCGGCCGCCATGAAGGCGGTCACCGGCGTCGGGGCGCCTTGGTAGACGTCGGGCGTCCACGTGTGGAACGGCACGGCACCGATCTTGAACAGCAGGCCGACCGCCATCAGCGCGGTGGCGGCCAGCAGCATGTTCTCGCCGCCCGTGCGGTTGGTCACCGCGACGTCGATGTCGGAGAGCCGGAAGCTGCCGGCGTAGCCGTAGGTGAGCGCGATGCCGTAGAGGAAGAACACCGACGAGAACGCGCCGAGCAGGAAGTACTTGAGCGCAGCCTCCTGGCTCATGAGCCGGCGACGCCGAGCCAGGCCGCACAGCAGGTAGAGCGGCAGGCTCAGGACCTCGAGCGCGACGAACATCGTCAACAGGTCGTTGGACGTCGCGAACAGCATCATGCCGACGAGGGCGAACAGCGCGAGCGGGAAGACCTCCGTGTGCTCGACACGGTGCTTGATGGCCTCCGCCTCGGAGGCCGAGCCGGGAGCATCGGCCGCGCGGCCGGTGAAGCCGCTGAGCCCGCCCTCGAGGCGGCGCTCGGCGAACAGCAGCATGCTCAGCAGGCCGAAGATCAGCAGGATGCCCCAGGCGAACACGCCGGGACCGTCGACCGCCAGCGCACCCTCGGCGGCGACCTGCCCGCGGGCGAGCCGGGACCCGTCGAGCTCGTCGAGGTCCGTGAAGACCCAGATCGTGTCGGCGAACGCGGCGATGATGCCGACGACGGCGAGGCCGGCCTGCACGACGAACCGCGAGCTGCGGGGCCAGAACGCCTCGACGATGACACCGAGGACGGCGACGCCGGCGATGATGAAGACCGGAGCGAGCAGCGAGTACTCGATGTCCGGCGCGGAGATCGGCGGCAGGTCGGTGGCGGACGCGAACGTGGTGATCATTCGTGTCCTCCTTCGTGCGTGGCTGAGTCATCGATCTGGACAGGCGTCTTCGGCGCCGGGTCACCCTTGCCGACGTGGCTGATCACCTCGTCGATCGCGGGATTGATGACGTTGAGCAGCGGCTGCGGGAAGAACCCGAGGCCGACGATCAGGATGATCGCCGGGGTCAGCGACGCCATCTCGCGATGGTCGAGGTCGGTCACGCCCTCGTTGCCGGCCTTGAGCGGCCCGGTCATGACCCGTTGGTACATGATCAGGATGTAGAGCGCCGCCAGCACGATGCCGAGCGTCGCGAACGCCGCGGCGGGGATCGATCGCGTGAACGTACCGGCGAGCACCAGGAACTCCGAGATGAACGGCGCGAGGCCCGGCAACGACAGGCTCGAGAGGCCGGCCACGAGCAGGACACCGGACATGATCGGGGCGATCTTCTGGACACCACCGAAGTCGGAGATCCGCGCCGAGCCGCGGCGGGCGATCATCATGCCCGTGACGAGGAACAGCGCAGCCGTCGAGAGGCCGTGGTTGAACATGTAGAGCGTCGAGCCGGCGAGCGACGTCGTCGTGAACGCGAAGATGCCGAGGATGATGAAGCCGAAGTGCGACACCGACGTGAACGCGATGAGCCTGCGGATGTCGTCCTGGCCGATCGCGAGCAGCGCGCCGTAGAGGATGCTGATGACCGCGAGCACGATGACGACCGGGCTGGCCCAGTCCGAGGCACCGGGGAACAGCCCGAGGCACCAGCGGATCATGCCGAACGTGCCGATCTTGTCGATGACGCTGACCATCAGCACCGAGGTGCCCGGCGTCGCCTGACCCGCGGCGTCCGGCAGCCACGTGTGCAGCGGCCAGAGCGGTGCCTTGATCGCGAACGCGGCCATGAACCCGAGGAACAGCAGCCGTTCGGTGTTGGTGCTGAAGTCGAGGTTCTGCAGGTCGCTGAGCAGGAACGACGCGTCGCCCTGACGGGCGCTGATGACGTAGAGGCCGACGATCGAGGCCAGCATCAGCAGTCCGCCGACGAGGTTGTAGATCAGGAACTTGACCGCGGCGTACGACCGGTTGGGCCCGCCGAACGAGCCGATCAGGAAGTAGAGCGGGATCAGCGTCGCCTCGAACAGGACGTAGAAGAGGAACGCGTCGGTCGCGGCGAACGCACCGATCGCGAGACCCTCGACCGCGAGCATCCAGGCGAAGTAGGCGTTGGTGCTCTTGGGATCGGGGAGCCGGTCGCCGAACGCGGCGAGGATCACGATCGGCGTGAGGATCGTGGTCAGCAGGATCAGCGTGATGCCGATGCCGTTGACGCCGAGGGAGTAGTAGGCGCCGAAGACCTTGATCCACTCGTGCTTCTCGGTCAGCTGGTAGCCGCCGGCGTCCTGGTCGAACTTGGCCATGACGACGAGCGACAGGACCAGCGTGACGAGCGAGACGCCGAGCGCGACGTACTTGGCCCGGTGGTGGGGCGCGGACTCACGCGGCAGGAGCGCGAGGAGCACCGCTCCCGCGATCGGAGTCGCGGCGAGGATCGACAGGATCATGCGAGGGTCACCGCCAGGAGGGCAAGGACGAGGACGGCAACGCCGCCGAACATCGTGAGTGCGTACGAACGGACGTAGCCGGTCTGCGGCTTGCGCAGGAACTGCGAGGTGTCACCGAGCCGGTCGGCGACGCCCGTGACGAAGCCGTCGACCCCCTTGCCGTCGAACCACACCAGGAACCGGGTGAGGTGACGCGTCGGGCGTACGACAAGGGCGTCGTTGATCTCGTTGCCGTAGAGCTCGTGGCGGCCCGCGCGGGCGAAGACCGACACCGAGCTGTCTGCAGGCGTCTCGGCGGCGATCGGCTCGCGCCGGTAGAACGCCACCGCGGCGACGACACCCACAGCGACGACTGCCGTGATGATGAGCGTCAGGACGATCGCCGGCACCGCGAGCTCTTCGTGCTCGGCGTGACCCGTGATGGGCTCGAGCCACTCGGTGATCCAGTTGCTCACCAGCAGCACGCCTCCGAGGGCGGAGAGCACGGCGAGGCCGATCAACGGCCACGTCATGACGCGCGGCGACTCGTGCGGGTGCACGTCCTCGCGCCATCTCTTCTCGGACAGGAACGTCATGATCATCAGGCGGGTCATGTAGAACGCCGTGACGCCGGCGCCCAGCAGCGCGCCGAGGCCGACCCAGAAGTTCTCACCGAACGCTGCCTCGATGATCTTGTCCTTGGACCAGAAGCCCGCGAACGGCGGCACGCCGATGATCGCCAGGTAGCCGAGCCCGAACGTCGCGAACGTGATCGGCATCAACGTCCGCAGGCCGCCGTAGTGGCGCATCTCGACGTCGTCGTCCATGCCGTGCATGACCGAACCGGCGCCGAGGAACATGTTGGCCTTGAAGAATCCGTGCGTGATGAGGTGGAAGATCGCGAACGCGTAGCCGGCCGGGCCGAGGCCTGCGGCGAGCATCATGTAGCCGATCTGGCTCATCGTCGAGCCGGCGAGCGCCTTCTTGATGTCGTCCTTGGCGCAGCCGATCCAGGCGCCGGCGAGCAGCGTCACCAGCCCGACGACGATCACGGCGGTGCGGGCGGCCTCGGAGGCATCGAAGATGCCGTTGGAGCGTACGACGAGGTAGACGCCCGCAGTGACCATCGTCGCGGCGTGGATCAGGGCCGAGACCGGGGTCGGACCCTCCATCGCGTCGAGCAGCCAGCTCTGCAGCGGCACCTGGGCGGACTTGCCGCACGCGCCGAGCAGCAGGAGCAGGCCGAGCGCCGTGGCGACGGAGCCGGAGGCGCCGGTGATCGCGCCGTTGACGGCACCGATCGACGACGTGCCGAACTCGGAGAACATCAGCATGATGCCGGTCGCCATGCCGAGGTCACCGACGCGGTTGACGACGAAGGCCTTCTTGGCGGCCGCCGCGGCCGAGTCCTTGTGCTGCCAGAAGCCGATCAGCAGGTAGGACGCCAGGCCGACGCCCTCCCAGCCGAGGAACAGCACCAGGTAGTCCGACGCCAGCACGAGCGTGAGCATCGCGGCGATGAAGATGTTGAGGAACGCGAAGAACCGGCGACGCCGCTCGTCGTGTGCCATGTAGCCGATCGAGTAGACGTGGATCAGGGTCCCGACACCCGTGATCAGCAGGACGAACAGGCCCGACAGCTGGTCGAACGTGAAGCCCATGTCGACGTGGAACGAGCCGGCGTCGATCCAGGTGAAGAGCTTGGTCGACTGGGAGCGGTCCTCGCCGTCCTTGCCGAGCAGCGACGCGAACAGCACGACGCCGAACAGGAACGACAGGGCCGAGGCGGCGGTGCCGATGAGGTGACCGAACCGGTCACCCTCCTTGCCCCACACGAGCAGGCCGAGACCGCTCGCCAGTGGAATGGCGATCAGCAGCCATTGGAGATCGAACATCGGTGTCCCCCTACGACTTCAAGAGGCTCGCCTCGTCGACCGAGGCCGAACGACGCGCGCGATAGATGGACACGATGATCGACAGGCCGACGACGACCTCGGCGGCCGCGACGACCATGACGAAGAACGCCGCCACCTGCCCGTCGAGGTTGCCGTTCTGCCGCGAGAAGCTCACGAACGCGAGGTTGGTCGCGTTGAGCATGAGCTCGATGCACATGAAGACCACGATCGCGTTGCGGCGGACGAGGACGCCCACCGAGCCGATCGTGAACAGGATCAGGGACAGCGTGATGTACTCGTTCACTTCTCGCCTCCGAACGACTCGTCGCGGGGCTGCTCGTCGCCCACTTGCTCGACGAGCTTGTCGATGTCGTCCTCGAAGCCCTGGCGGACCTGGCCACGGCCCACGATGCTCTCGGAGACCGAGGTCTCGAGCGGGGAGCCGTCAGGCAGCAGGGCCGGGGTGTCGACCGCGTTGTGACGGGCGAAGACACCGGGAGCCGGCAACGGGCCGGGGTGCCGGCCGGACTCGGCGTACTCACGCATGCGACGGGCGGCGACGTCGGCCTGGGAGTGCCGCTTCGTCAGGCGCTCCTTGTGGGCCAGCACCATGGCGCCGAGCGCGGCGGTGATCAGCAGGGCACTGGTGAACTCGAACGCGAGGACGTACTTGCCGAACAGCAGCTCGCTGAGCCCGTACGGGTTGCCGTCACCGTTGGCCGCCTTGAGCCCGACGACCGCGCCGGAGACGGTCTGGCCGATCGCCAGGACGACCGTGACACCGAAGATCAGGCCGATGATGGCGGCGGCGAGGCGCTGGCCACCGATCGTCTCCTTGACCGCGTCGGACGAGTCGACGCCGACGAGCATCAGGACGAACAGGAACAGCATCATGATCGCGCCGGTGTAGACGATGATCTGCACCGCGAACAGGAACGGTGCGCCCTGTGCGGCGTAGAGCACCGCGAGGCTGATCATCACGACCGCCAGGCACAGCGCGGCGTGCACGGCCTTGCGGGCGAAGATGAGACCCAGCGCGGCGATCACCATGATCGGCGCGAGGAACCAGAACGCGGTCACACGGCCCCCCCGGGTTCACGAGGCGCGCCGGCGGGGTTGACGTCGGCGTTCAGCGACGAGTCGATCGGGAAGATCGGCAGCGACTTGCCGCGGTAGTAGTCCTGGTGGTCGTCGCTGATCATCATCTCGTGCGGCGGCTCGACCATGCCGGGCAGCAGCGGGGCGAGCAGGTCGCTCTTCTCGTAGATCAGGTCGGCCCGGTTGTTGTCGGCCAGCTCGTACTCATTGGTCATGGTCAGCGCGCGCGTCGGGCAGGCCTCGATGCACAGGCCGCACAGGATGCAGCGCAGGTAGTTGATCTGGTAGACGCGGCCGTAGCGCTCGCCAGGGCTGTGCCGGTCGCCCTCGGTGTTGGACGCGCCCTCGACGTAGATCGCGTCAGCCGGGCAGGCCCACGCGCACAGCTCGCAGCCGATGCACTTCTCGAGGCCGTCGGGCCAGCGGTTGAGCTGGTGCCGGCCGTGGAACCGTGGCGCCGTCGGAACCTTCTCGAACGGGTACTGCTGGGTCACGGTCTTGCGGAACATCGTCCGGAACGTCACGCCGAAGCCGGCGATCGGGTCCCACAACGTTTCCTTGATCGGATTGCTCATCGTGCGTTCCTCGTGGGGGGTTCGGTGATGGGCGGTACGGGGTAGCCGCCGGCGAAGGCGTCGACCTCGTCGGGCTCCGGCTCGGGCTCGGGCTCCTTCTTCTCCGGGATCAGGAACGTCAGGATCACCAGCACGCCGGCGACACCCGCGACGATGAACAACGCCGGTCCGTCCAGCATGTCCTCGCTCTTGAGCTTGCGGATGAAGGCGACCGCGACGATCCAGGCCAGCGCGACCGGGATGAGGATCTTCCAGCCGAAGCTCATGAACTGGTCGTAGCGCATGCGCGGCAGCGTGCCGCGGAGCCAGACGAAGATGAAGATGAAGAACAGGGTCTTGCCGAAGAACCACAGCAACGGCCAGTAATTCTCGTTGAGTGCGCCGTCCCAGAGGTGCGACAGGCCGAACGGTGCGCGCCAGCCGCCGAGGAACATCGTCGTGGCCAGCGCCGAGACGGTGACCATGTTGACGTACTCGGCGAGGAAGAACAGCGCGAACTTGAGCGAGGAGTACTCGGTGTGGAAGCCGCCGACGAGCTCACCCTCGGCCTCGGGGAGGTCGAACGGGGCGCGGTTGGTCTCGCCGATCATCGCAATGACGTAGATGACGAACGAGGGGAACAGCGGCACGAAGTACCACATGCTGTGCTGCGCCGACACGATCTCCGACGTCGACATCGAGCCGGCGTACATGAAGACCGAGACCAGCGACAGGCCCATCGCGACCTCGTACGAGATCATCTGGGCGCTCGAGCGCAGACCGCCGAGCAGGGCGTAGATCGAGCCGGACGACCAGCCGGCGAGCACGATGCCGTAGACCCCGATCGAGGTCACGGCGAGGATGTAGAGCACCGCGACCGGCAGGTCGGTGAGCTGCAGCATGGTCTTCTGGTCGGTGAACGGGATCGTCACCTCGGGCCCGAACGGGATGACCGCCCAGGCCAGGAATGCCGGGATCGTCGCGAGGATCGGCGCGAGGACGTAGACGACCTTGTCGGCCGCCTTGACGACTATGTCCTCCTTGAGCGCGAGCTTGACGCCGTCGGCGAGGCTCTGCAGCAACCCGAACGGGCCGTGCACGTTGGGTCCGATGCGGTGCTGCATCTTGGCGACGACGCGGCGCTCGAACCAGATGTTGAACAGCGTGTAGACGACCAGCACGACGAAGATCAGGACGGACTTGAGCAGCACCACCCAGAACGGGTCGTGCCCGAACAGCGGGTTCATGATGCCCCCTTCCCGTCGCTTGAGCCTGCCGAGAGCGTCACGTGGTCGGCGTAGCCCACACCCAGCGCCGCCCGCAGGCTGGCACCGGAGTTGGCCGGCGCCCAGACGACACCGTCGGGCAGCTCGGCGACCTCGGTCGGGAAGCTGACGATGCCGGCGTCCGTCGACAGCGTCGCCATCGCGCCGGGGTCGACGTCGAACGCCTTGAGCGTCGCCTCGCTGGCCCTCAGGACGGCCGGCCGGGCCGTGGCCTTGAGCTCGAGCTGACCGTCCTGGTTGCGGCCGTCGTCGATCATGAGGCGCCACGCGTCGAGCACGACGGCCCGCTTGGGTGCGGCCGTCGTGTCGGGCTCGACGGTCGGCGCCGGGATGCGTGCGCCGTCCCACGGACCGAGCTCCACCATGGCCGCACGCGCCTGCGCGACGGTGCGGAAGCCGAGCGGCTGGCCCAGCTCCTCGGCCAGCCCCGCGAGGATCCGGATGTCGGTGAGCGAGTTGGGCTCGTGGAGCACGGCGTCGAACGTACGGACGCGGCCCTCCCAGTTGACGAAGCTGCCGGGCTTCTCGACCACCGGGGCGACCGGCAGGACGACGTCGGCGACCTCGGTGACCTCGCTCTCGCGCACCTCGAGGCTCACGATGAAATCGGCCTTGGCGAGCGCCCTGCGGGCCGCGGCGGGGTCCGGCAGGTCGGTGATCTCGACGCCGCCGATCAGCAGGGCATGGACCACGCCGAGCCGGGTCTCCTCGAGGATCTCGGTCGTGTTGCGACCACGTCGTGCCGGGACCGTGCGGACGCCCCACGCGGCGGCGAGGTCCGTACGCGCCTCGACGTCGTCGAGCGGGCGGCCACCGGGCAGCAGGTCGGGCAGGCAGCCGGCCTCGAGCGCACCGCGCTCACCGGCTCGTCGCGGAACCCACGCGATGCGGGCGCCGGCCTTGTCGGCGGCGGCCACGAGGGCGCTGAAGCCACCGGGAACCGACGCGAGGCGCTCGCCGGCGAGGAAGATCGCGTCCTGGTCGAGCTCGAGTGCAGCCAGTGCGGCCGGCTCGTGCCCCGGGATCGTCTGGACGAGCTCGCCGTTCATCTTGCGCAGGCCGCGGGTCGCGTGGCTCGCGATCGCCACGACCTTGACGCCGGAGCGCGAGGCCTTGCGCAGGCGCAGGAAGATGCTGCCGTTCTCGTCCTCGGGCTCGAGCCCGACGAGGACCACGGTCGACGCCTTCTCGAGGTCACCGAACGTGACGTCCAACGACGTCGTGGCGATCCGGGCGGCGAGGAACTGCGCCTCCTCCTCCGAGTGGGCACGGGCGCGGAAGTCGATGTCGTTGGTACGCAGGACGGTGCGCGCGAACTTGCTGTAGGCGAACGCGTCCTCGGACGTCAGGCGGCCGCCGGGCAGCACGCCGACCTTGCCCTCGGCAGCGGCCAGTCCCTTGGCAGCGGCGGCGAGCGCGGCCGGCCAGGAGGCGGGCTCGAGCTGCTCGGTCTCGGGGTTGCGTACGAGCGGGGTCGTGATGCGGTCACCGACCGTGGGGTAGGTGAACGCGAAACGGTCCTTGTCGGTGATCCACTCCTCGTTGACCTCGGGGTCGTCACCGGCGAGCCGGCGCATGACGCGGCCACGACGGTGGTCGACGCGGATCGCCGAGCCGCTGGAGTCGTGCTCGGCGATCGACGGGGTCGACACCAGGTCGAAGGGCCGGGCGCGGAAGCGGTAGTCGGCGCTGGTCAGGGCGCCGACCGGGCAGATCTGGATCGTGTTTCCGGAGAAGTAGGAGTTGAACGGCTCTTCTTCGTAGATGCCGACCTGCTGCTGCGAGCCGCGCTCGACGAGGGCGATGAACGGGTCGCCGGCGATCTGCTCGGAGAACCGGGTGCAGCGGGCGCACAGGACGCAGCGCTCGCGGTCGAGCAGGACCTGCTCGGAGACCTTGATCGGCTTGGGGAAGGTGCGCTTGACCTCGGTGAACCGCGTCTCGCCCTGGCCGTGCGTCATGGCCTGGTTCTGCAGGGGGCACTCGCCACCCTTGTCGCACACGGGGCAGTCGAGCGGGTGGTTGATCAGGAGGAACTCCATGTTGCCGCGCTGCGCCTTCTCGGCGACGGGCGACGTGACCTGCGTCTTGACGACCATGCCGGCCGCGACCTCGATCGTGCAGGACGCCTGCGGCTTGGGGAACCCACGGCCGTTGCCGGCGTCCGTGATCTCGACGAGGCACTGGCGGCACGCGCCGACCGGGTCGAGCAGCGGGTGGTCGCAGAACCGGGGGATCTCGGTGCCGATGAGCTCGGCCGCGCGGATCACGAGCGTGCCCTTGGGGACGCTGACCTCGACGTCGTCGATCGTCAGCGTGACGAGCTCGACCGGCGCCTGGGCCTCGGGAGTCGCTTCCAGAGTCATCACTTGCCTCCGACGGTCTGGGGCGCGAACAAGGTCGAGGCCGCGGGCGGGAACAGCTCGCGCGACGGCGTGTGCATGCCCGCCTCGAACTCGCTGCGGAAGTGCTGGATCGCCGAGGTGATGGGGCTCGTGGCACCGTCACCGAGGGCGCAGAACGAACGACCGAGGATGTTGTCGCACAGGTCGAGCAGCAGCTCGATGTCGCCGTCCTTGCCCTGGCCCTCGTCGAGGCGCTGCAGGGTCTGGACGAGCCACCACGTGCCCTCGCGACACGGCGTGCACTTGCCGCACGACTCGTGCTTGTAGAACTCGGTCCACCGGAGCACGCAGCGTACGACCGAGGTCGTCTGGTCGAAGACCTGCAACGCCTTGGTGCCCAGCATCGAGCCGGCCGCGCCGACACCTTCGTAGTCGAGCGGGATGTCGAGGTGCTCGGCGGTGAGGATCGGGGTCGACGAACCACCGGGGGTCCAGAACTTCAGCTCGCTGCCGGGGCGCATGCCGCCGCCGAGGTCGAGCAGCTCGCGCAGCGTGATGCCGAGCGGCGCCTCGTACTGGCCGGGTCGGGCGACGTGGCCCGAGAGCGAGTAGAGCGTGTAGCCCTTGGACTTCTCGGTGCCCATCGAGCCGAACCAGTCGATGCCGTTCTTGACGATCGACGGCACCGACGCGATCGACTCGACGTTGTTGACCACGGTCGGCGAGGCGTAGAGGCCCTCGACGGCCGGGAACGGCGGGCGGAGGCGGGGCTGGCCGCGGCGACCCTCGAGCGAGTCGAGGAGCGCGGTCTCCTCGCCGCAGATGTAGGCGCCGGCGCCGGCGTGGATGATCAGCTCGACGTCGATGCCCGAGCCGAGGATGTCGGTGCCGAGGTAGCCGGCTTCCTTGGCCTCACGGGCGGCGGCGCGCAAACGGCGCACGACGTGGAGGACCTCACCGCGGACGTAGATGAACGCGGTCTTGGCGCGGATCGCGTGCGCCGCGATGATGACGCCCTCGATCAGCGTGTGGGGCGTCGCCATCATGAGCGGGATGTCCTTGCAGGTGCCCGGCTCGGACTCGTCGGCGTTGACCACGAGGTACTTGGGCTTGGGGTTGTCCTGCGGGATGAAGCTCCACTTCATGCCCGTCGGGAAGCCCGCGCCACCGCGGCCACGCAGGCCGGAGTCCTTGACCATGCCGATCACGTCATCGGGGGCCATCCTGAGCGCGGTCTCGAGCGCGGAGTAGCCACCGGCCTGCTTGTACGCCTTGAGGGTCCACGCGCGATCGGTGCCCCAGTCGGCGCTGAGCACGGGTGTGAGGGTGTCAGTCATCCTCGCCCTCCTTGGCAGTGTCAGCGGGAGATTCGTCGATCTTGGTCTCGGTCTCGGCACGCTGGGTGTCGGCCTGCTCGGCCGCACCGGTCTTGGTGTCGGCGGTGGCTCCTTCGCTCGCAGAGCTCGCTCCCGGTCGGCCGCTGGCGGCCTCCCTAGGAACCGAAGAGCTTTCAACCTCGGGAGACGGCGCCGTCCAGCCACGCTCGGCGGCGATCTCGAGCCCGGCGAGCGACGGTCCGGCGGCTGCGGGCCCTTCGTCGACGAGCCCGTCCTCGAAGCCTGCGAGCACCCGCTCGGCCTCGCGCCACGACGTGATCGTCGCGCCGCGTGTGGCCTGGACCGTCTCGCCGGCGCGCAGCTTGTCGACGAGCTCGACGGCGGAGTCGGGCGTCTGGTTGTCGAAGAACTCCCAGTTGACCATCATCACCGGCGCGAAGTCGCACGCCGCATTGCACTCGATGTGCTCGAGGGTGACCTTGCCGTCCTCGGTCGTCTCGTCGTTGCCGACGTCGAGATGGCCCTTGAGCCGCTCGAAGATCAGGTCGCCGCCCATCACGGCACACAGCGTGTTGGTGCAGACGCCGACGTGGTGCTCGCCCATGGGGCGGCGCTTGTACATCGTGTAGAACGTCGCGACGCCCGAGACCTCGGCGGCGCTGATGGCGAGGATGTCGGCGCACACCTCGATGCCCTCGTTGGTGACGTTGCCCTCGACGGACTGGATCAGGTGCAGCATCGGCAGCAGGGCCGACCGGGACTGCGGATAGCGGCCGGCGAGCTCGCGGAGCTCACCCAGCGTGGTGTCCGTGAGTGTCATCAGCGATCCACCCCACCCATCACGGGGTCGATGCTGGCGATCGCGACGATCACGTCCGACAGCATGCCGCCCTCGCTCATGACCGAGGTGCCCTGCAGGTTGACGAACGACGGGTCGCGGAAGTGCGCCCGATAGGGCCGGGTGCCGCCGTCGGAGACGACGTGGCAGCCGATCTCGCCGCGCGGCGCCTCGACGCTCGCGTACGCCTGACCGGCCGGGACCCGGAAGCCCTCGGTGACGATCTTGAAGTGGTGGATCAACGCTTCCATCGACTCGCCCATGATGTGCTTGATGTGCTCCGCGGAGTTGCCCTGGCCGTCGGACCCGACGCTGAGCTGCGACGGCCAGGCGATCTTCTTGTCGGCGACCATGACGGGCTGGCCCTCCATCGCGGCGAGCCGTTCAGTGGCCTGCTCGACGATCTTGATGGACTCCCACATCTCGTCGAGGCGTACGCGGAACCGCCCGTAGGCGTCCGGCTCGTCGCGGGTCACGACGTCGAAGTCGTACGTCTCGTAGCCCCAGTAGGGCTGCTTCTTGCGCAGGTCCCAGTCGTAGCCAGTCGCGCGCAGGATCGGACCCGTGAGGCCGAGGGCGAGGCAGCCGGCGAGGTCGAGGTGTCCTACACCCTTGAGCCGGCCCTTGAAGATCGGGTTGGCGTTGCACAGCGCGGCGTACTCGGGCAGCCGCTTCTTGAGCAGCCGGACCGTCGAGCGGAGCTTCTCGATGCCGCCGTCGGGCATGTCCTGGGCGACGCCGCCGGGGCGGATGAACGCGTGGTTCATGCGCAGGCCCGTGATCATCTCGAACAGGTCGAGGATCAGCTCGCGGTCACGGAACCCGCAGGTCATGACCGTCAGGGCGCCGATCTCCATGCCGCCCGTGGCGAGCGCGACGAGGTGCGACGACACCCGGTTGAGCTCGAGCAGCAGGACCCGCATGACCTGCGCCTTCTCGGGCGCCTCGATGCCGAGCAGCTTCTCGACCGCCATGACGTACGCGGCCTCGTTGGAGAACGGGGCGACGTAGTCCATGCGGGTGCAGAACGTCACGCCCTGCGTCCAGGTGCGGTACTCCATGTTCTTCTCGATGCCGGTGTGCAGGTAGCCGACGCCGGCACGGGCATCGCGTACGGTCTCGCCGTCGATCTCGAGGATCAAGCGGAGCACACCGTGGGTCGACGGGTGCTGCGGACCCATGTTGATGACGAGGTGGTCGCCCTCGACCGCCGAGGCGTCGATCGTGTCCCAGTCCTGACCGGTGACGGTGAAGACCGGGCCCTCGGTGGAGTCGGTCGTGCTCGCGTACGGATCGGTGGTCGCGGTCATGAGTAGCTCCTCCGCTGGTCCGGTGGGGCGATCGTGCCGCCCTTGTACTCGACGGGGATGCCGCCCAACGGATAGTCCTTGCGCTGGGGGTGTCCGGGCCAGTCGTCGGGCATCAGGATGCGGGCCAGCGCGGGGTGGCCGTCGAAGATGATGCCGAACATGTCCCAGGTCTCCCGCTCCTGCCAGTCGGCGGTGGGATAGATGCTGACGACACTCGGGATGTGCGGGTCGTCGTCGGGCGCCACGACCTCGAGGCGGATCCGACGGTTGTGGGTCATCGAGAGCAGGTGATACGCGACATGCAGCTCGCGCCCGGTCTCGTGCGGGAAGTGCACGCCGGAGACGCTGGAGCAGAACTCGAACCGCAGCACCGGGTCGTTGCGCAGGTGCGTCACGGTCTCGAGCAGCTTGTGCCGCCGGATGAAGAACGTGATCTCGCCGCGGTCGACGACGACCTTCTCGATGGCCTCATCGAGCTCCGTGATGGTGGCGATCTGGTCGGCGACCTCGTCGAACCAGCCACCGTAGGGGCGCTGGCTCGCGCCGGGCATCATGACCGGCCGGGTCAGCCCACCGAAGCCGGTGGTGTCACCCGTGCCGTGGATGCCGAAGGCCCCTTCGCGTACCTCGACGATCTCGAGCTCGACGGCGTCGCTCTTGACGAGCTCGGACTGCGTCTCGTGCGAGCCGTCCTGGGTCTTGGTGCCCTCGTCGCGCTCGTCCTTGTTGCCCTTCGCGTCAACCATGACTACCTCATCAGACCCTTCATGGCCGAGGTCGGGGTGGCGAGGAGGGCGACCTTCTCGTCCTCCTTGATCTCGTTGAGCCGATTGACGCCGAGCTTCTCGTGCTGGATCTGGTCGTGCAGCTTGAGGATCGCGTCGATCAGCATCTCCGGGCGGGGCGGGCAGCCGGGGAGGTACATGTCGACCGGGACGATGTGGTCGACGCCCTGCACGATCGCGTAGTTGTTGAACATGCCGCCGGAGCTGGCGCAGACGCCCATCGCGAGGACGTACTTGGGACCGGCCATCTGGTCATAGATCTGGCGGACGACGGGCGCCATCTTGTTGCTGACCCGGCCGGCGACGATCATCAGGTCGGCCTGGCGCGGCGAGGGCCGGAAGACCTCCATGCCGAAGCGCGCCGAGTCGAACCGCGGGGCGCCGAACGTCATCATCTCGATCGCGCAACAGGCAAGCCCGAACGTGGCGGGCCAGAATGACGCCTTGCGCATGTAGCCGGCCAGTCCTTCGACGGTCGAGAGCAGGACTCCCGATGGCAGCTTCTCTTCTAGTCCCATTCCAGGCCTCCACGGCGCCATACGTAGGCATAGGCGATGAACACCGTCAGCATGAAGATGAACATCTCGATCAGGCCGAACCAGCCGAGCGCGTCGAACGCGACGGCGAACGGGTAGAGGAAGATGATCTCGATGTCGAAGACGATGAACAGCATCGCGATGATGAAGTAGCGGATCGAGACCTTGCCGCCGCCCTCGGGCAGCGGGCTCGGCTCGATGCCCGACTCGTAGCGGTCGAGCTTGGCGCGGTTGTAGCGCTTGGGCCCGGTCAGTGGGGCGATCGCGACGCTGCCGATGGCGAATGCGGCCGCGATGGCTCCCAGCACGATGATCGGCGTATAGGCCGTCACGGCACCTCCCAGGCGTCAACCGACAGAGCAAGAGCTGTGTGTGTTCGTGCGCTTGTGAATTGCTTCACAACGTGATCACGGTCTCACCCTACGCCCGGGTTTTCGGCAGTGTCACTTAGGTCACACTAACCTCGCCATGGAGACCTGGGTCACACCGGTGACCGATCCTCGCGCCGCGCGGCGACGAACACCTCACAAGACCCATCCCCAGAACGAGGTGCGCACCATGCAGGACTCATTGCTCACGGCCATCGGAGCCTCGCACCGCGTGCTGGGCGAGCAGCTCGTCATGGTGGGTCGCGCCGTGCAGGAGCGGGAGTCGACCCGCGCCATCGTCCAGAAGACCGACGCCTTCATGATCCATGCGTGCCGCCACGTCTCGGCGACGTGCGCCGTCATCCTGCCGGCCGCCCGCCACCGGCTGCCCGGCGGCCGGCATCGCGTGCAGCTCTACATCCACCAGGTGCGACGGCTCGAGCGGTCCGTCGCGCAGATGAAGCGCCGGCTCTACGGCGCCTCCCGGTCGATCCGGCTGCCGTGGGCACAGGTCTGGGAGGCGATGCAGCACGAGCTGGAGGAGCTCATGGCGATCGAGCTGGCCATCGTCGCGGACGTCGCCGCAGGCGTGGGTCCCGGCACCGATGGCCGGCTGGCCCGTCGGCTCGCGGGCTCCGAAGCCGGCAGCCCGACCCGGCCGCACCCCAACTCCCCGCACACCGGGTGGCTCGCCCCGCTGAGCCGCCGCTTCTGGGTCCGGGCCGACAGCTTCTGGGACGCCGTCGAGGGCCGCGTCGTCGCCGGCGCCGTGAAGGCGTTCAAGGCGCCTGCGCGGCTGGCCTAGGGGCGGAACGAGTGGTGCAGCGCGACGATGCCGCCCGACAGGTTGTGCCAGTCGACCTTGCCCCAGCCCGCCTCGACCATGCGGAGGGCGAGGCCCTTCTGGTCGGGCCACTCGCGGATCGACTCGGCGAGATAGACGTACGACTCGGGGTTGGACGAGACCTTGCGGGCGATCGTGGGCAGCGCGCGCATGAGGTAGTTGGTGTAGACCGCCTCGAACGGGCCCCACGTC